>JAERTK010000328.1 GCA_016844935.1 Desulfobacteraceae bacterium
ATCCCGGACATACCGGTCCAGAGCCACCAGTTGGGGCGCCTTTTCCTCGGATCCGAAGATGTCATCGATGCGCTTTCGAATGGTTTTGACAATGTCGCCTTCGCCCACCTGGTCGGCCACAAGGGTCTCCAGTTCGTCAGCACACAGATCGACCATCTGGCTCAGCACGTGGTGGGACTCATAGTGCCGCTCCCGCATGATGTCTTCCACCTGGTTTTGAATTTCTATGATTCGGCCCAGATTTCTTTCACCACGGGCCAGGGTATTCTCCCAGGATTTTTCAGGGAGAAGGGCCAGTTTTCTGGCCAGGATGTTCAGTGATCCGGAAAGCACGGAAACGGGGGTTTTCAGCTCGTGGGACAAGTGGTTGATCACCTTGTCCTTGGCCCGGTTCAAACTGGATACTTCCCGATAGGCTTTCTTAACCTCCTCTGAAAACCGGGCATTTTCGATGGAGAGTTCAACGGTTCCCGCCACCAGACTCAAAAGTTCCACGTTCCCCTGGTCAAAGCTCCCCTTTTTCTTGTTGATGGCGCACAGGACACCGATGATGCGGTCCCTGCTTTTCAGGGGGACCAGGAGCAGGTTACGGGTTTGATACCCCATGATTTTGTCCCGTTCCCGGTGAATGGTGGGGTCTTTGAGGGTATCATGGATGATCATGGGTTTGCCGGTTTTTATGACCTGCCCCGCGATGAGTTTATCAATGGGAAATCGGATCTCTTTAACCCTTTTCTGGGTTGCCATATCGTCATAGGCGACGCCGATAAAGAAGAGCTCCCGGTTCTCCTCATCTAAGAGGGTCACCAGTGCCCCTTCAGAACCCATGAGGCGCTTCACCTCATTGCTTACGTAATCCAGGAGTTCCCCCAGGTCGGGGTATTCCGGGAGGGCCGTGCTGATGCGAAGGAGCGCTTCATTGGTTTTGTAGGCGTTAATGATCTCTTCCGAGAATCTGGCGTTTTCTATGGAAAGCACCACGGTGCCTGCAATCATATTGAGCAGTTCCGTGTCCGATTCTTCAAAAACGCCTTCCTTCTTGTTGCGGACGCACAGGGTGCCGATGATGCGGTCACCACTCCTCAATGGCACTTCCAGTAGATTTCGGGTTTGGTATCCCAGCTTTTCATCCACGCCGGAATAGAAGCTGGGTTCTTGGGTCGTATCATGGACAACAATGGCCTTTCCCGTTCGGATGACTTTCCCCGCGACGCTTTTGTCCAGGGGGAAACGAATCTCCTTGATCCGCTGTTGTGTGGCGCTGTCGTCGTAGGCCGCCCCTTTGTAGAAGAGCTCGCCCCGGTCCTCGTCCACCAGGACCACCAGGGCGCCCTCGGTTCCCAGGAGTTCTTTGATTTCCCGGCTGATGTAGTCCAGAAGATCTTCCAGGTCCGGATATTCGGGAAGGGCCATGCTGATTCTCAGCATGGCCCGGTTGTTCCGGGCAATTTTCTGTTCTTGGGTGATATCCCGAAGCAGTACCAGCTCTCCTCCGGGTTCATGGGGGTCTTTGGAATAGATCACCCCCCGCATGATCACATCCAGAAGGCGACCGTCCTTGGTGAGCCGTTTGGTTTTGTGGCGCAGTATCAGCTTTTTTTCCAGCAGTTCCTTCAAGATCTGGTGGGTTTCTTTTTCCATCCCTTTGGGGGTATAGGGAATGGTTTTTCCTTCCAACTCGTCCAGGGTCCAGCCGAAGGTCTCCGTGAAAGCCTCTGTGACGTAGTAAACGCTGCCGTCCAGGTTACAGACGATGACGGGGTAGGGCACAAAATCCAGCAAAGACCGCATGCCCATTTTGGATTCGCGGAGGGCCTGCCTGGCCTTTTCCTGCTGTTCAGCCATTTCCGATTCGAGCGACTTTATCTTCTCCTGCAGCGCTTTTCGGGTCGGGTTCTCAGCCATTTTTTGGGAAATCCTCCATTGGCATACGGAAAATGAGAGAATCAGTGCAAAACCCTGGGGCCAAAGATTCAAGCCTTTTCCAGGAGCACCCTTTTGTCTTCCTTTGATACAGGCCCGGGAGGAATTTTTCAAGTTTTGTTTCACCCATTGGATCCGGATTCTTCGTAGTGTTTGACACCAGGGTTGCGTTTCCTTATAATTCGGTCTCTGGACCATGAACCAATGAAATTGTAACCCCTGAAAAGGAGATGGTTAGCATGAAATGCCCACATTGTGACAAAGATATTCCGGGATCCCTGTGCCCAAAATGCGGAGAGACCGTTTATGAGGATGCAACCTATTGCCAGTCATGCGCAACGCCCCTGAAAGAATCGGCGCCACCGGCCCCGGCCCATAAGGGGAAAAACTTTTTTGGCGATGACGATGAGGGAGACATCGATTTTGACAATCGGGTTTTATGCCCCGACGGGACCTGCACCGGCATCATGGTTGACGGCCGGTGTTCGGAATGTGGAAAGGCCGAAGGGGACCACGATTCCGTGAAAGAGGAGCCGGAAGAGACCGAGCAAAAGGAAGAAGGGGATGACGTTGAACCCGCTGAACCCGCTGAAAAAAAGGATGCCTAAAGGATATTACGGATGTATGAATTGAAAATAATCACCCGGTTTGCAGCCGCCCACCAGCTACGTGCCCTGGTGGGGGGATGTGAGAATTTGCACGGGCACAACTGGAAGGTGGAGGTGACTGTGGTGGGAAACGCTCTGGGAGATGATGGGCTGCTCATGGATTTCAGGGTCATTAAAGGCCATACCAAAGAGATCATTGACGACCTGGACCATAAATTTCTGAACGAAATTGGCGCTTTCAAGTCCATGGAGCCCTCATCGGAGAACATCGCCCGCCATATTTTCAAAATCCTTTCGGATCGATTGGAGGCGAGTGGGGTTCGGGTGAGCAAGGTGACGGCGTGGGAATCCGAATCCGCATGCGCCAGCTACATGGAGCCCTGAACTGAAAAAATGAACATATTCGCATTTATTCCCGCAAGATACCAATCCAGCCGTTTCCCGGGAAAACCCCTGGCAATGATTAATGGTAAGCCCATGATCCGGCATACCTACGAACGGGCCCTGGCATGCCCGGAACTTTCAGCGGTTTATGTGGCCACCGACGATGACCGTATCCTGGAATGTGTGAAGGGTTTTGGCGGAAAGGCCTTGATGACGAGACGAGATCATGTGTCCGGGACGGATCGAATTGCCGAAGCGGCGCGGAAGATCGGTGTAAAGGATCGGGATCTGGTGGTGAACATCCAGGGGGATCAGCCGGCTTTTCAGCCCCAAGTGGTTTCCGCTATGATTGCGCCCCTGGTGGCGGATGAAACCATTCCCATGAGTACCCTTAAATGTCGCATTCGGGATGAGAAAGATGTGACCAATCCCAACCATGTAAAGGTGGTGACGGACAACCACGGCTTTGCCCTCTATTTTTCCCGATGTCCCATTCCTTTCTGCCGCGATGCCAGCCCCGGCCGGGTCCATTACAAACATCTGGGGTTTTATTGCTTCAGAATGGATTTTCTCCTTGAGTTCACGGCGCTTCCCGAAGGGAAACTGGAATCGTTGGAAAAGCTCGAGCAGTTGCGTGCGCTGGAAAACGGCTATCGCATCAGTGTCCCGGAAAGCATGTACGATTCCATTGAGGTGGACGTTCCGGATGATGTGGAGGCCATTGAACAATGCCTTAACGGCCACCCGCAATCCCCAACCCGCAGCCCATAATGAAAACCACCTTGTCCGGGCGCAAAAACTGGGAACTAAAACCCGAATCACCGCTTGTGCCGCGTCTCGTGCGTCATGCCGGCGTAACGCCTCTTCAGGCACAGCTTCTGGTGAATCGGGATCTCACGGACACAAATGCCATCCAGTCTTTCTTGTCTCCCCGGTTGTCTCAAATGATCGATCCCATGCGCATGAAGGGGATGGATGAAGCGGTCAAATGCATTGTTCTGGCCATGGAAGAGCGCCAAAAAATCACCGTTTACGGAGATTACGATGCAGATGGGTTGACGGCCACCGCCTTGCTCGCCACCTTTCTGTCGCACCTGGGGCTTTCCGTCGCAACGTATGTGCCGGACCGGTTGAAAGAAGGGTACGGCTTGAACGAAGCGGCGGTAAGACATATTCGGGAAAATGGTACGGGTTTGATCATCACGGTGGATTGCGGGATCTCCAACGACGCAGAGGTGAATCTGGCCAAACGCCTGGGCGTGGATGTGGTCATCACGGACCATCACCTGGTGCCACCCGGATTTCGGCCCCAATGCCCGGTGATAAACCCCCATCAGCCCGGTTGCTCTTTCCCCTTCAAGTCCCTCTCCGGAGTAGGGCTGGCCTTCTTTCTGGCTGTGGGGCTTAGAACGGCGCTCAGAAAAAAAGGATGGTTCAAGTCCGGAAATGAGCCGGACCTGAGAGAATATCTGGATCTCGTGGCCCTGGGCACCATGGCGGATCGTGTGCCGTTGCTGGGGCAGAACCGGGTCCTGGTTTCCGGTGGCGTGGCCCGCATGGCCCATTCCACATGGCCGGGTATTCGGGCCCTGATGGATGTGGCCGGTGTGGGCATAACGGAAGTTTCTTCCGATGATCTGGCTTTCAGGGTGGGGCCCCGTCTCAATGCCCCCGGTCGTATGGGGGATTCGCACATGGGGTTGCAGATACTCATGGCTGAGAAACAGGTGGAAGCGCATGTTCTGGCCAATAAGATTGACGCGACCAATGTGAGACGTCGGGCTCTGGAGCAGGAGATCCTCGAGGAGGCCACGGCCATGATCGATGATCGGGCGGAGGACCGGCGAACCCTGTTGCTGGCTTCGGAAAACTGGCACACCGGCGTTCTGGGCATTGTGGCATCCAGGCTGGTGGACCGATATCACAAACCTGTCATGATGGCCGCCATTCGAGACGGCGTTGCCGTCGGCTCCGGAAGAAGCATCGCGGGGTTCGATCTTTACAGGGCCATGAAAAAGATGTCCCATTGCTTTCTAAGATTCGGCGGGCATTCCCATGCGGCGGGGTTTTCGTTGCAAGCGAACCGGTTGGAGGAGCTCAGAAATGGTCTGGAAACAGAGGCCGAAAGACATCTTCAGCCAAAAGACCTGATTCCCACCACCCGTGTGGATTTGGAACTCCCCTTCAGGGACGTCACCCTGGATGCTATTCACCAGATCAACGCCCTGGCACCCTTTGGCGAGGGTAACCCGGAACCTGTTTTCATGGCCCGTTCCGTAAAGGTGTTTGAATCGCGGGTTGTGGGTGAAAGGCACCTCAAGCTGAGGCTGGGGCAGGGGGGGCAGGTTCTCGATGCCATCGCTTTCGGCCTTGGCAATCACCATCCCCTCAAGGGTATTTCAACGGATTTTCTGTTCACACCCGAAGTAAACCGATGGAAGGGAAGCGAAAGCGTGCAGCTTAAGATTATTGATCTGGCTCACTGAAAATCCGGGCCGCCATTTCGATGTCTTCCGGACTGAAGACAAACAGGGCTTTCCGGCTGTCAGCAATGGCCGAACCATAGACGTAATTGATGTTGATGCCTTCTTCTCCGAACTTTTTGGCCATTTCCGCCAGGCTACCCGGCTTGTTTTCAATCTCCAGCGCGATCACCGGAAGAATGTCGAAGAGGTAACCCTTTCGGCTCAACAGGTCGATGACCTTATCGGTATTTTCCGCCAGGAGCCGTATGAGGGCATAATCAGCGGAATCTTTCTTCATGGACCCATAGCTGGCGGCGGGTGCCACCCGTTTGAGGGATTTCCCCCTGGCCTTGAAAAGGGTCTGAACGTACTCCGATGCGTCCTGAATGGTCAAGGCATCAATGTTCAACCCGGCTTCCTCAAGCATGGCCGTCAGCTTGGCCAGCTCGCCGGGAGCGTTTTCCAGGAAAAGCGAAATCTCCGTTCTTACCATGGTTAATTCCCTTCTGATGGTGGAATATTAATTGTTGCCGGGGTTATATTCATTGAAAGGACCATAACCCTTGAAATATTTTAAGAAATCCGAATCTGTTGAAAGCAGCAGGAAACTCTTATGGTCCATGGCGTTCTGGTACACGTCCAGGGATTTCACAAAAGAGTAAAAATCCGGATCCTTGTTGTAGGCCTGAGCATAGATCTTGGTGGACGTCGCGTCCGCTTTTCCCATGATCTCCTGGGCGGTCTTGTAAGCTTCGGATGTGATTTTCTTAAGCTCCTTGTCCCGGTTACCTTCGATAACGCGCGATTCCCCTTCGCCCTCCGAGCGAAATTTCTCGGCAATCTGTTTTCGTTCGGCGATCATTCTCTGGTAGACGGATTTCCGAACCTGTTCCACATAGTTCAATCGTTTGATCTGTACGTCCACCAGTTCGATCCCGAAATCCTTCAGCTTGGGCTGGGCCTGGTTCATGATGCCAGTGGTGATTTTTCCCCTTCCCGTGGTGATTTCACCTAAGGTTCTCTCCTCTTCTTTGGTATGTCCGAGACCCACCTCAAACGTATCCAGCTCACGGTTGGTATCCCGGACGGTTTCGATGAGGGGATAGGAGGTAATAAAATTCCTGACCGCCGGGTCGATGATATCGTCCAGCCGGGCTTGAGCTCCCATCACGTTATTGACCGTTTGAAAGAATTTAAGCGGGTCCACAATCTTCCATCTCGCAAAGGTGTCAACGTAGATAAAGGTCTTGTCCAGGGTGGGTACCTGGCCGGGGTCACCGTCCCATTCCAGCAGGTTTTTGGGAAAGAAATTGGCCTGTTGGATCACCGGAATTTTGAAATAGAGCCCGGGAGCCGTTTTGGCGGACCCGATGGATTTTCCGAACTGGGTTATGACCACCTGTTCGGTTTCACCGATAATATAAGCGCCTGAAAAAATGGCGATCAGGATGATAACCAGGGGAATGATCAGCATTTTCATTTTCATTTTTTAACTCCTTCCGATGTCCCAAGGTTCAGCAACGGGAGAAAATTTTTCTGTTCCGCGTCAATAAAGAATTTCTTTTCCAGCTTCGGCAGGATGGTCTGCATGGCTTCGAGGTAGAGGCGCCTGCGGGTCACATCTTCCGACAGGGCGTAAGCCTGGTACAGATCCAGGAATCGCGCCGCGTCACCCTTGGCACGGTTTACGCGATCCAAAGCGTAGCCTTCCGCGGCCTTGATGGTCTTCTCAGCATTTCCCTTGGCGGCCGGAATCACTTTATTGTAGGCTTCCTTGGCCTGGTAGATCATGCGCTCTTTTTCCTGGATGGCCTGGTTCACTTCGTTGAAAGAGGGTTGCACCGGCTCAGGCACATTGGTCTTTTTCATTTCCACGTTGACGACTTTGATCCCCGTTTCCGCTTCGTTCAAAAATTTTTGCAGCATGACCTTGGCTTTTCCCGCAATTTCTTCCCGCTTGGAGATGACTTCGTTGATGGAACTGTCACCCACCACCAGGCGCATGCTGGCCTCCGCCAGATCCCTGAAGGTGGCCCTCACATTGTTAACCTTGAAAAGATAGTTGAAAGGGTCCTTAATGCGGTATTGAACGATCCAGGGTACCACCGCCACGTTCAGGTCACCGGTCAGCATGAGGGACTCATTTTGATAGGAACTGGAAGCAGCGTAGCGTGTTTTCACGCCTGCCTGAAGGGTCCTGAAACCGAATTCTTCCTTGAAAACGTAGCGCACCTTGACCTTGGTCACCTTTTCAATACCCCGGGGCAGTTTGAAGCTGAGCCCCGGTTGGGCTGTCCTCACGTATTTTCCAAACCGTTGCACAACGCCCACTTCATCCACCGCCACCGTATAAAAGCAGCTGGAGCCCAGGAAAAGCGCCACCACCACCACGATGATAATCCAGGAACCGCCAGGGAATTTCTTCCTTGCGCCGCGGATTTTTTCAAAAACCTCATCCATCTTCGGAGGACCCCCGGACTGTCCGCCCGGTTGTCTGTTTTTCTTCTCCTGCAATTTGTCCCAGTCCCAAGCCATCAGGCATCTCCTTCGTCACTGATTTTCGCTAAATTGTATCGATCCGCACAAGATAATTATAAAATGGCTCCAGGTCAAGAAATATTGGTCTTTTGTTCGAACGTCTTGACTTCTTTTGGCAGCTTCATTAGGGTTTTGAGTCGCGGGTTGCAACTGAAACAAACGATTCAGGGGTGAATTGACAAGTGAACATACAAAAGACTTTTTTCGTCATCCTTGTGATGTTGAGCTTTCTGGGGTCGGGTTTTGCAGAAAGCGCATACGCCGATCCCTTTGATATGATAACAGGGCAGGGCACTTCCCAAAGGAAAGACCATCCGGTTCACTCCGAAAACAATGTGGGGGTGTGGCTGGCATCGTTTTTTTCCAAACATGTTTCAGCGGTGGATGGGGACCGGTGCCCCAGTGAACCCACCTGCTCCAGCTACAGCGTTCAGGCGTTCAAAAAACATGGACTGGCCATGGGGTGGTTGATGACCGTAGACCGGTTGATCCACGAAGGGGATGAATGGTCCGTGTCGCCCGTAAAAAATCGCAATGGGAAAGGGAAGATCATTGATCCAGTCGACAACAATGATTTCTGGTGGTATCCATAATGAAGCACAATCTGCCAATCGGTAAAAACGTCGGTTTTCTATTGTTGCTGGCGCTCGTCATGCTGTGGGCGCCCCGCCCGGTGCTCTCTGAGCAGATCGTAATTGATGCGGACGAGCAGTTTGAATTCGCCCGCAGCTTTATGGATAGGGGTGACTACAGCCTCGCCATCAGTGAATACGAAAGGTTTATCTATTTTTTCCCCAACGACAGGCGGGTTTCCCTGGCACGTCAGCTCATCGGACTGTGTTATCTTGACCATGGGAAATATGATGATGCCCGGAATGTTTTTGCCAAAGCCTATCGGGCTGACCCTGACAGCCCCGTGGCCAAAAAGGCCCTTTTTCTGACCGGAGAGTCCTATTACATACAGGGCGTTTATGACAAAGCGGAAAACTTTTTTGATGAAGTGCTGAAGCGGCACCCCTCGGATGCATTAAGAAACAAGGCCCTTTACCGATTGGGCTGGACAAGAATGCACGAAAACCGCTGGCGGGAGGCATCCGAGGATTTCAAGCGGGTGGGATCGGAAAGCCCTCTTTCTCAAAGGGCCCGAATACTCTCCGTCGAAAGCCTCAAAGGTGAAGACCTCCCTTACAAAGATCCCACATCGGCAGGGGTTATGGCGGCGGTCCTGCCGGGTCTCGGCCATGTCTACGTGTCCCGTTACAAAGATGCAGTCATCGCATTTCTGTTAAACGGCCTGTTCATATGGGCCACTGTGGAAGCTTTTAACCATGACCAGAATGTGCTGGGGGGGATCCTGGCTTTTTTTGAGGTGGGCTGGTATTCCGGAAATATCTACAGTGCCGTGAACGTGACCCACAAATGGAACCGCAAGGTACGGGACGATTTTCGAAAAGGGTTGTTTGACGGTGTTGATTTGCGCCTCTTGAGCTCCGGAAAAATGCCCGCTGGACTGGCCTTGAGTTTTAGATTCTAGTGGTTGGGGATCGGCAGGGGATCTCCAACAGCCTTGGCGAAGATTTGTATGGCGTGCTGAACAATCGTTTTGAGCCAGGGTTTAATGGCCTCGGCAAAAAAGCAAATGGCCGAAAAATCCGAACTGTTAACGTATGTTGTCAACCCCCTCAGGAGATTTGGACTGAATATCCTGGGCGCCTGCCGGGACCTTTTTCCCATCATACTCGTCATCCTGATCTTTCAATTGGCTGTGGTGCGCCAGCCCTTTCCTGATTTCCTGGACGTATTCGTCGGACTGATTTTCCTTATTCTGGGGTTAGCCCTTTTTGTTGTGGGGCTCGAAATAGGGCTTTTCCCCGTCGGTGAAGCCATGGCGGAGGCCTTTGCCCGCAAGGGGAGCCTTTTCTGGCTGCTCCTGTTCGGGTTTGGGCTCGGCTTTTCCACGACCATCGCGGAGCCGGCGCTTATGGCGGTAGCGAAGGAGGCTTCCGTTGTGGCGTCCAATGGGAAACTTATCGATTCTGATCCGGCATCCATGCGGTCATATGCCTTGGGGCTCCGGATCACCGTTGCATTTTCCGTGGGGATTGCCATTTTGGTGGGCCTCATCCGGATCCTCAAGGGGTGGCCTGTTCAATACCTGATCATCGGTGGCTACACGGCCGTCATGATCATGACCGGCTTTGCACCGAAGGAGATTGTGGGGGTTGCCTATGATTCAGGGGGCGTCACCACGTCGACGGTGACGGTGCCTTTGGTGGCGGCCCTTGGTGTTGGGCTGGCTTCCACAATCCGTGGGCGTAATCCGCTGGTGGACGGCTTCGGACTTATTGCGTTTGCCTCATTATTGCCCATGGTATTCGTTATGGGGTACGGGTTAATTCTTTTTCGCTGAGTCACGGAAACTGAGATGGAACTACTGGTTAAATTCGGTCACACGCTCATCCTCACGGTGAAAGATGTCTTTCCGGTTCTGGCCCTGCTGTTGTTTTTCCAGCTCGTTGTTTTACGGAGACCCATGCCGAACTGGAAGCGCGTAGTGGCGGGCTTTGTGTTCGTCCTTGTGGGATTGGCCCTCTTTTTAGGCGGATTGGAGACCGCGCTGTTTCCCATCGGTAAAATTATGGCGAAACAATTATCATCTCCCGAATTTGTTTTCGGCCTGAAAACAGCCCCTGTCGATGCATCCTGGCATGCCTATGTTTGGGTGTATGTCTTCGGCGCCCTCATTGGATTTGCTACCACTGTTGCGGAACCGGCGCTGATCGCAGTATGCTACAAAGCGAACGAAGTCTCAAGGGGAACTCTGAGCCAGTGGGGATTGAGATTGGCGGTTGCAGTGGGGGTGGCCATTGGAATAGGCATCGGCACATTCCGCATTGTTACGGGAACGCCGCTTTATATTTATATCATTGCAGGATATGCTATTGTCGTGATCCAGACCGTATTCGCTCCCCGGGAAATTATCGCCCTTGCCTATGATTCAGGAGGCGTCACCACATCCACCGTGACCGTGCCCCTGGTTGCCGCCTTGGGCCTGGGTCTATCCGAGGCGATTCCGGGCAGAAATCCCGCACTGGATGGATTCGGATTGATCGCCTTTGCAAGTGTTTTTCCCATTATGACCGTAATGGGGTACGCTCAGATTGCACACTGGCTGGAGCTGCGGAACCTGCGGGAGAGCAGGGAGGAGGGGTGACATGAACCTGAAATTGATTGTGGTGATGGTCAAAACCACAGAAACCGATCGAATCGTGGACGTCGCCAAGGCATCCGGCGTTACAGGGGCCACCATCATTCCGGCCCGGGGTACTGGGATACACGAGGCAAAGACCTTTTTCGGCCTGACCCTTGAAGCTCAAACCGACGTTGTCCTCTTCCTCCTGGAAGAGGGTCTGGTGGATTCCGTACTCAATGCCATTTACGAGGCCGGACGATTTAGAGAACCGGGCACGGGCATAGCGTTTGTGGTGGATGTAGAACGTGCTGTAGGCCTGCGCCACCAGATTGAATACTTCAAGGAAGAAGCGGAAAAACACTGATGAAGGTCCTTCGTCCTTGACGATCTCCTACTGCATGGTAAAACCCCCGTCAACAGCATATACCTGACCGGTGATGTAGGAGGCCTCATCCGATGCCAGGAACACGGCCAGCCCGACGATCTCCTCGGGCCGTCCCAGCCTTCCCAATGGGACTTGATATGTGGTGTACGCCTTGATCGCACCTTCGGGGAATACGGAGAGGGCCGTGTCCGTTTCAATGATCCCCGGGGCGATGGCGTTGACCCTGATTCCCATGGGAGCACTCTCCCTTGCCAGAGCCTTTGAAAAGGCGATGACGCCACCTTTTGCGGCCGAATAGGGGACCATGCTCACGGCGCCCACCAGACCGGACACGGAGGCGATGTTGACGATGCTGCCGATTTTTTTCGGTCGCATGACCGCCATGGCGGCCTGGCTGCAGAGAAAAACGCTCTTGAGATCGAGATCCATGACCTTGTCCCAGTCTTCGTCCGTGATCAGGGCAAAAGGCTTGATGGGAAATCCCCCGGCATTGTTCACCAGAACATCGAGGCGGCCGAATTCTTCCATGGTCCTGGCGACCATTTTCTCCACGTCTGACCGTTTTTTTACACTGGCCTTCACCGCCATGGCCTCTCTTCCCATGGCCTGTATTTCCTTTACCGCTTCCAGGGCCGCATCTTCGCTCCGGCTGTAGTTTATGACGAGGTTTGCGCCCTCCCGCGCCATGGCAAGGGCTATTTGCCTCCCGATACCCCGGCTGCTGCCGGTCACCAGCGCTACCTTGTTTTGAAGTCGCATCTATCCCTCCCCGCCGTCGCTCATGGTTCCCACCACATCGCCCACATCGGCCTTTTCGCCTTCGGCAACCGCGATGCTCTTTACGACACCGGTAACCGGTGCGGTGATGTAAAGGGTAATTTTTTCCGTGGAGGCTTCGGCCACGTCCTGGCCCGATTCCACGCTGTCTCCGGGTTTTTGTATCCATGAGACCATTGTTACCTGGAGTGCTCCGTCTGCCGTCGAAGGTACCACAATATCGTAATCCATTTTTCTTGTTCCTCTGTTGTGCTTTTTTTATGAAAGGCCTTACGTTGAAATGGAAAGATCCGAATCTTTCAGCATGTTCAACCCATGGGCCAGGGTGATGGTTTTAAACGCGAAACCGAACATCTCGCCCATGACGTTTCTGATGGTCTTCCGCACTTGTTCGCCTGGGATGTCACGGCCCAGCATTTTCTCCATGGAGGTGACCGGCATTTGATTGACCCCGCACGGGTTGATAAGACCGAACGGGTGCAGGTCCGGGTTCACGTTCAGGGAAAACCCGTGGCACGTGTAGCCGTGACGCACGGCGATGCCCACCGAGCCGATTTTCTCATCGCCGCACCAGGCGCCGGGGTACCCTTCCTTTTTTTCGGATTTTATCCCGTAATGGTCTAGCACCGAGATCTGAACGTCTTCCAGGTGATGGAAATACTGGTTCGCGTTTTGGTGGATGTCGCCGAGAAAAATGAGCGGGCTGACGATGATCTGCCCCGGAGCGTGGTATGTCACGTCTCCGCCGCGGTTGACCTCAAGAACCTCGATTCCGAGCGCCTGGAGTTTTTTTTCCGGCGCCAGGATGTTTGAACGGCTTCCGGTCCTTCCGATGGTAAAAACAGGGTTGTTTTCCTGCACGATGACGACGGTGGGCAGGTCGCCCTCTATACGTTCCGCATACAAGGCCGTCTGAATGTCGAAGGCCGGTTTGTAGCGCATGGTCCCGAGGTCGAGCCACAACCCTTTTCGTTTATCTGCGGGCGTTAGGTTCCCTTGAGTTTCCATGGGCTTTGAAAATTCTTTCAAGATGCCGCAGGCCGTTTTCTGATGGGGCCTGCGGCGTCTGTTGTTATTGACGGCACTTCTGGTACAATGCCTGCAAGTCACCGTTCAACTGGGCGAAAATGTAGACCGGCGCACATCCCGGGTATTCCGTCACGCTCTTGGCCAGCTTCTTGGCTTCCTCGACCTTCTCTTTGGATGGGAAGAGCTTCCAGCAGTCACCGGTGATAAACAGGTGTTTTCCTACCACCCACTCGGGCTTGAAATCGGGTACGCCACCGGCCAGAATATAGATTTCCCCGGCCTTTTCGATGAAATCTTTGACGTCCACGGTGTTGTTGAAGTTGTCCAGCCCGCCCCGGATATTGGCAAAACAGCCCGGACAGGTTTGCTGTATCACGGCGTTGATTCCGGGAATGAGTCCCACCGGATCGTTCATGGGACGTTTGAAGAAGGTCCTGACGTCTTCTATTGGGGTGCCCAGCACGTCAATCTGGTCCAAATCCCGAACGCCCAGGCCCTCGGTCGCCGCGATTCTGACGGCCGCTATTTCCACGGACTCAAAACCCATCACGTAAGCTGTGACCGCGTCCACGGCCACAGTGTCGATGCCTGCGATCATGAGATTCATCTCTATGGGGTTTCCTGCGTGGGGTCCCTGGCCCTCCATGGCAATCAGCGCATCCACAAAGGTCAGGTCTGCTTTGCGAATGCGAAGAAGATCCGCGCATTTCTGGCCGATGTCGAGCCTGTGTACGTCCTGCTGTTGTCCGTTCGGATGGACGTTGGGGATGATTCCCTGCCAATTCTTGATGCCGAGGGTAACGGTTCCGGCGAGATGTGTTTTCATCTTCGGCAGGTTGATGACCTTGTCCGCGTCCAGGAGCGGCTTAAAGACTTTTGCCTTGCGAAAAAGGCGGGCGCCCTCGATTTCCACATCCACCACTTCCTCTTCGTCAAAAAAGATGACCCTGTCGGCCCCACCGCGGTTGGCTGCGGCTTTCATGCCGGAAGCGTCGAATGCGGGTCGGGCACGGCCCACGTGCTGTCCGAGGGAGGGGTTGTCCCCCACCCAGATCTCGCCGGCTTTGGAATTTTCCTTGAGCCAGCTGACCATGGCTTCGATCATGCGTGGGTCGACCACGGAAAAGCTCTCAGGTGGCGCCAGGAAGGCCAGATTCGGTTTGATCAGGACGATTTCTCCTTCCTGGATGATGTTATCGATACTGCCCACCGAAAGGGCGATGGTCTCGCCTATTTTCTCTTTGAGCAGTGCCACGTCTTCGTCATAGCGGACGAATTTTCCGCCCAAAAATTCCGGGTTTCCTTTCAGGGGTCCTGTTTTTACAATCGCTACTTTTGTCTTGCTCATGTTAACCTCCATCGAATAAAGGTTTAAACGACTACCCGTTACCGGTTGCCGTTGACTAAAACGTCGTTTGCGTACAAACAGATTTTGCTTTCGGGAAAACTTATCCATGCGTCGTCTGCCGGGATCTCGGCGCCGGGGGACAGCTTGAGCCGGACAATATCTTCTTCGATTCTCACGGTCGCGATCCGGTAATTTCCGAATTCCTGGACCATCTCGGTCCTGCCTTTTAGAGCCCTTTGGGCGCCGGGATCCGCGAATGAAACGAACCGTGGCCGGACCCCGAGTTTCAGATTCTTCCTGTCTTCCGGAACGGAGACCGAAGAAGGGAGCGGGATCGAGCCCCCCGCCGTACTGAGCCTGCCGCTGTCCAAGTGGCATTTGATGAAATTCATGGACGGTGAACCGATAAAATAACCCACATAGGTGGTTTCGGGTTTCTCGTAGAGTTCCTGGGGCGTTCCGGCCTGGACCACCTCGCCGTTGTTCATGACGACGATGGTATCGGCAAAGCTCATGGCCTCGTTCTGGTCATGGGTTACGTAAACCATGGTGAGACCGTAACGCTCATTAATGGTTTTGAGCTTTCTCCTGATCTCGAATTTGAGCTGAGGGTCGATGACGGTCAAGGGCTCGTCCAGTAGCAGGGCGGAAACATCACTGCGAACGAGGCCCCGGCCCAGGGAAATCAGCTGCTTTTCGTCGGCCGCCAGCTTGCGGGCGGGTCTCTTCAGTTTGTCCGAGAGGTTGAGCAGTTCGGCCACTTCACGGACCCGTTTTTTGCGCTCCTTTTCCGGTACCCTCCTGCACTTGAGGGGGAAATCGAGATTTTCTTCCACGGTCATGAGGGTGTAGATCACGGGAAACTGGAAAACCTGGGCGATATTTCGGGCCGGTGTGGAGTACTCCGTGAAGTTGACCCCGTCAAAAAGTACCTGGCCCTGGCTCGGTCGCACCAGTCCGGAGATGATGTTGAGCATGGTGGTTTTGCCGCATCCGGAAGGGCCCAGAAGCGCGTAGGTCCCCCCTTCTTCCCACACCATGTTCAGTTTCTTCAGCGCGTACATGGGATTTTCAACCGTCGGTTCGTAGGTGTGAGCGATGTTTGAAAGTTCGATTTTGGCCATCCTGGTCTACCTCCCTTGTCCGGACGTTTCGGTGGGAGGACACATGAGTTCCCCGTCGACGGAAAAAGCGTATATGCGGTTTTTGTCGATTCCGAATTCGACTGTGCTCCCGATGGGGTGGTGGTGAACGCCGGCCTCGTAAACGATAAAGGAACCGATGCCCCCCTGCATGTGGAGGATCGTCTGGGAACCGCTGATTTCGCTGAGCTTGACCTTTCCGGTAATGCCCCTTCCAATGTAAAGGTCAGCGGCCTGTAGGCCGAAGAGGTAGGCGCCGTCGGAAAGCCCCTTCAAATGGTCCGGCACCGGAAATTTTACCTTCCCGCGTAGATTTAGATCTCCTCCGCTGATGGACCCCTCAAGAATGTTCATGGGCGGGTCGTTGATGATTTCGGCACAACGTATGGTGGAAGGAGAGTTGAAAACCGTCAGGGGATCGCCCTGCTGGATGACGGCCCCCTCGTCCATGACGATCAGTTCGTGGCCCAACTGGATGGCCTCTCCGGGCTCCGTGGTGGTGTAGATCACGATGGCGTCGTTCTGGCCCTGAAAAATGTTCAAGAACTCTTCTCTGAGCTGCTCTCTTAGCTTGTAGTCCAAATTGACCAGAGGTTCGTCGAGCAACAGGATGTCCGAGCGTTTGACCAAGGCCCGTGCCAGGGCGACCCGCTGTTGTTGGCCGCCTGAAAGGGAGCGTGGTTTTCGCTTCTCAAACTGGGAGAGACCCACCTTGGCGAGGACTTCCCGGGCCCTTTCTCTCGCTTCGCTTTTCGGGATGTGGGCGCGGTTGAGCGGAAAGGTCACGTTGGCCAGTACCGTCAGATGGGGATAATTGATGAACTGCTGGTAGACCATGGCCACGCTCCGTTTCCAGACCGGAAGGCTCAGAAACTCTTTTCCGTGCAGGGTCAATCCCCCCTTGTCGGGGGTCTGGAGACCGGCGATGGTTCTGAGCAGGGTGGTTTTGCCCGACAGGGTTCGGCCGAGAATCGTGTAAAGCTTTCCACGCTTGAACTCAAGATTCACGTCGTCCAGGTGCGGAACGCCATCGACCCGGATGTCAAAATTTTTCATTAACAACGACATTGATACATCCTCCTTAGCGGATAGCGCCCGCCAGGTTGCCGCTGGAAAGAAAGCGTTCGACAACGAAAGCGATAATCACCAGTGGTGCCACGGAAACCAGGGCCGAAGCCGAGAGACTCCACCAGGGTGTCACCGAAGAATTGAGGGCCACCACAGCCACCGGAAGCAGCTGTGTTTTGGTGAAGGTGAGGGTGAAGGCAAAGAAAAAATCGTTCCATCCGAATATGATGCAGAAAAGTCCCCCCACCACGATTCCCGGTATGGAATTGGGCAGGACCACCCTCATGAAGGCGCCGACCGGGGTGCATCCGTCAATCATGGCCATTTCATCCATCTCTCTCGGTATGTTGCTGAAAAAATCGACCATGACCCACGTGGCGATGGGTAGCAGCAGGGCCACGTAAACGAGAATCAGACCGGGGATTGAGTCGAGAAGTCCTAATAATTGCAACATGAGGAAAAAGGGGATCGACAGTACGATGGGAGGCATGATTCTCTGGGAGATGAAAAAGAACGTGATGTCGCTGTTCTTGATGAACCCTAATTTGTAGCTGAACCGCGCCAGACCGTAGGCTGCGAGGGTTCCGAGCACCAGACTGATCATGCTGGCACTCAACGTGACGATGATGCTCGAAATGTACGGCTGCACGATATCGATGCCCTGCCCGCCCGATCTGACCAACACTTTCCACCCTTCGAGGGACGGTTTGTATTGGAGCCAGGGGATGTAGGTCGCGCCCCCGGTGACGCCGTTTGCGGTTTTAAATGAAGTGGTGAGCGCCCAGAGAAAAGGGAGTGCCACAAAAGAAGACCAGAGAAGGATCGCTCCGTATTTGAATATGAGATAGAGGGTTCTCATGAATTAGTCCCGTGCTATGTTGCGCGTCAAGATTTTTGCGATAATCGTGAGGCTGATGATCATGATGACAAGGTAGGTGATGGAGAGCGTTGCCGAGTATCCGATCTGGTAGTCGCGCATCCCCCGAATGTAAATGTAATAACTGCTGGTTTCAGTTGCCGTTCCGGGTCCCCCGGATGTCAGGACATAGACGGTTTCCATGATTTTGCTGGCCTCGATGAGCCTGATCATGATGGCGCCGATGGAGATGGGCGCCATCAAGGGGAAGGTGACGCTGAAAAATGTCCTGAAAGGTCCCGCACCGTCAATGGCCGCGGCCATATATGGGTCTCTCGGAAGGGAGAGCAGACCGGCCAGAAGCAGCAGGAACATGAACGGGGTCCATTGCCACGTTTCCACGAGGATAACGCTGACCATGGCCATGCCGCCGGTGGAAAGCCAGGTGACCGGCTCGAACCCGAGGAGCTGGACGATGTCGTTGGCGGGTCCTAGGGATTCGTGCAGGATGGTCCGCCAGATGACGCTCATGATGACCGGTGTCGTCATCATGGGCACCAGGAAAAGGACACGGACAAATCGTTTCATGAGGACGTCACGCCACACCAGGAGCGCCAATCCGAAACCGAGCGTGTACTGGAGCAGGACCGAACCGACGGCCATGAAACTGAGCCTTCTGAGCGCTTCCCAGAACCTGCCGTCCGAAAAGAGTCGTGAATAGTTCTGGCCTCCGATCCAGTCGAGTCCGGGTTTGACCACATCCCAGCTGGAAAAACTGACCCGGATGGTGAACAGGAGCGGAAAGATGATGATTGCCACCAGGACGATGAGCCCGGGAAGGAGAAAAATATGTTTGTGTTTCAGTCGCAGCATGGCGCCTCTGAGAACGTCAAGAGGACTTTCCCTTTTTGGGAAAGCCCTCCGTATCAAATTTAGGACAGGACTGCGGTGGATCCGCGATCCTGTCCCGGTCTACGGAAATCAGCGCAGATTGTCCTCCAGGGCAACCACGTTTTTGTAAGCGTCGCGAACCCGATCCTTGCCGATACGATCAACGATCTGCGTCCATTCTTTGGCAACACCATCAAGTGCCTTCTGGGGGGTTTCCTGACCCGCCATGGCCTTGGAAACGCCGGCAGCCAGAGAGCTCATGAACTGACCGACCCCGGGAACCCTGAGATCGAAGACGCGGTTCTTGCTCAAATCCATGCCGGCCAGGGTTTCCACATAGGTTTCGGCGGTGTTCTTGTCCCATCCCAGCTTTTCCACCCAGAAATTGGGATCAAAGTGCGTTGACCGGTAGGGGTTCACACCGAAACGGCCGATTTGGAGATCGTGAAGGGTGTTGGCCTGGTTGCTGAAAAACGCGAGGAAGTCAAAAGCCATGTCCTTGTTCTTGGACATCTTGGAAACCGCTGATGTCCATCCCCAGCAAATGTAGGGTGCGCGGTTGGGCGGGGAAAACTTGTCCCACTTGCCGGTGTCGCGGTTCCATACTTCGCTGGCGCCCGGCAGGGGTGCCGCGGCCACCTTGTTGCGGATGGGGCTGTCTTTCTGCATGGCCTGGATGAAAGCGTCATCCCAGCTGTAGCTCATGAGGACCTGGCCGCCCCCGAAGGAAAAAATTTCGTCACCCAGACCGAAGTTGTTTCCGCCCGGAGGAAAGGCTTTCTGCGCATCCACGAAGAGCTCGAGTCCTTTGACCCATCCCGGCGTGTTGATCAAGGGTTTCATGGTCTTCAGATCGAAAAAGAAGCCGCCCTTCACGTTCGGGTTCTTGGCATACGGGGCTGCTCTGCTGATGAAGGCCGAGAACATGAGGTCGTCACGTTTGGCCACTTCGGCGGTTCCGTAGTTTTTCTCTCCATCGCCGCTCCAGTCCCACCCGGAGAAATACTTGGCAACTGCATTGTACTCTTCCCAGGTTTGGGGAACGCGAAGATCTTTTCCCGTGTCCTTCTTGTAACGGGCCTGCATTTTGGGGCTGTTAAAAATGTCAGAACGATACTTCAGGTAATGACGGTCACCGTCCACGGGGAACTGGATCATGGTGTCGCCCCATTTGGCAACGTCCTGGTAGTTGAGGGTCACTTCTTTCATGGCGCCGTTGTCCAGGTACTTCTGTGGAACCGGGGCCAGGTAAGTGTTCATATCACCGATCCAGAGAGACCCGTAAAAAAGAACATCATAAGCGTCCTGTTTCGTCTGGAAGGGGATCATAATTCGCTGGAACAGATCACCGAAAGGAACATGAACCACGTTCACCTTTGCGCCGGTCAGTTCTTCAAACTGCTTGGCGTGAAGCGCCGTGGGTTCACCCATGACCGGAACCGCATGGGTGATAATGTTGAGGGTTCTGCCGGAATAATCCTTGGCATCGATGGACTCGTAGGAACCGATTCCCGGGACATCTTTTTCAATGCCGTACTTTGAATAGTCGGCTGCCTGGGCCGAGAATCCGCCTGCGACCAGAAAAATGGTCAAGATCAAAGCTGCAAAATACCGTTTCATGTCTCCTCCTGTTTTAAAAAAAAGTTTTGATTTATGGAATTAAGACCGTGCGGCCTTTATTCCTCCTATCCTTAAGGTCCCGAAGGGCCTTATTGGCGTTGCTTAACGAGTATTCCCGGGTAGTTAGCGTGACAAGCCCACGATCGACCATGGTGAGCAGTTCTTTTAAGTCGGAAAAGGTCCCTCCCAGAACGCCTACGATGGTTTTTTCGGACCGGATCAGCTCGAGGGTCGATATGGTCAACCTGCCCCCATACCCGACCAGGTAATAATGCCCACCCCTTCTGGTAACGAACAGACCTTTGTTGACGGAGCTGTCTTTTCCCACGAAGTCGATGACGGTTTCCACTCCCTTTCCGCCGGTCAGTGCAAGGATTTTTTCGGTGTAGTGTTCGTCGGCGATAAAGGTGTAGTGGGCGCCCACGGATCGCGCCAAGTCCAGAGCGGTCTCGGATTTGTCCACCACGATGATTTCGGTGGAGCTGAGGGCTCTGAGGATCTGAATGCAGAGATGACCCAGGCCTCCTGCGCCGATCACGAGGGTATAGTGTCCCGGGATCAGGTGCTTTGAAGCCCTGCGTGCCACGTTGTAGGCCGTCAGGCCCGCGTCCGCAAGGGGGGCCGTGTCCATTGGGGAGAGATGAGACGGAAGTTTCAGGAGCATGCTTTCTTCAGCGAGCATGTATTCCGCAAATCCCCCGTTACGGTTGAAGCCGGGATAAAACCCGCGTTTTCTGAAATGATGGCTTCCTGTGGCCCCTGAGCCCTGGAGATCTCCGGAGACCGTGGGGTGCAGAATGACCGGGTCTCCCACCTGCACCGATTCCACCGCCACACCGATTTCTTCCACCCAGCCGGCATTTTCGTGCCCGAGAATGATCGGCAGCTCGATTCGCATGTGATCACACCACAGACCTTCGATCAACTTCAGGTCCGTTCCGCACACCCCGGCCCCCCCGATCCTGACGATCACATCGGTCGGTTCTTCCATAATGGGGTCAGACACGTCCTCGTACGACAGCCAGTCCGGGCCGTTCAAAGATTCATCGAATTGGTGCAACAATGCGGCCTTCATGTTCTCTTAACTGAGAGTCCTTTGTTTTGATTCAAAAAAACGAAACTGTTTTTTGGGAAGATAACCCCAGTGTAATGAGCAAATAACATGCCAGTGTCTAGGTGACGGGCCGATGCCCCTATAAAAACAAAAGGTTATTGACAAGATACAGGGTGATGTACCAATATGATAAGATCTGGTTGTTGGAAAAATGAACAGGTTGATGTTCTCGATTGTTCCGAAAATGAACAGATGTTGTCCGCTGGGAATTGAATTACAAGGTAGGAATCAATGAAAGAAAACCCTCGTGCCCTGCTGGCCCGCAACGGGTCGGTGCCCCGGGAATATTTCAATGGAGAAATCCGTACGTCCTGGGAACGGTGTTTCCACATCGGTCTTGATCCGTTTGGAAGCCCCAATCCAGCCAGGATCGGAGATTTGGAACTGAAAACGCTGAAGGAGAAAAACGATCTTGTCAAACGTCTGGCGAGGATCGAGATGGAAAACCTCCACAGGCAGATTGCCGGGTCCAATTTCACCATCATTTTCGCGAACGATGAAGGCATCATTCTTGACAGCATCGTCGATTTTTCCACCACGAGACAGGATGAGAGGAGGATCTCTCCAGGATACATCTGGAGTGAAGAAAACAACGGCACCAACGCCCTTGGGTTGGTCGCCGCCATCCGAAAACCGATCATTGTGCACGGGGACGAACATTATTTCATGGCGCACGCGGGGCTCACCTGTGCAGCAGCTCCCATTTATGGCCTCGATGGCGAAACCGTCGGGATTATCGATGCCACTTCGGATTGCCGCTCCAGGCAGCGGCATACCCTCGCTCTGGTGGAGATGTCTTGTGTCACCATCGAAAAGGGGCTTTTCAGGGCAAGGCACAAGAACCATTTTGTCTTTGAGATTCACAATCGCCGGGAATTCTTAGGGACCCTGCAGTCGGCCATGATCGCCTTGGACGGGAACGGTTTTCTGGTGGAAGCCAGTCGCCAGGCACGCTTTTTTCTACAGGGGATTTCCCTGACAGCGAGAATCCATTTTGATGAAATATTCAAAACGTCACTGAAAGAGTTCCTCGGGCAGCTCCAGGGTGGCCGGACCATCAACATTACCGACCGGGAAGGGAGTTCCTTCGCTGCAAGGCCATGCAACCATTTTGCCAGGAAGGAGGCCGTGAGAAGGGTTCCGGAGCGCGTCTCCGACCATTTGAGGGAAGAAGTGAAGATGGTGTGGGAGGATCCGGCCGTCAGGTCTGCCATGCATCTGGTCAAGGGGGCCGTGGAGCTGAAAGTGCCGGTCTTGATACGGGGGGAGACAGGGACCGGGAAGGAACTGATGGCCAGATACGCCCACTCCATCAGTGGCCGTAACGGTAACTTCGTACCGGTTAATTGCGCGGCCCTTCCGGAAAATCTTTTCGAATCGGAGTTGTTTGGGTACCGGGATGGGGCGTTCAGCGGGTCCAGCAAAGGGGGTTCCTCCGGCCTGGTTACGCAGGCACGGGGCGGCACGCTTTTTCTGGACGAAATCGGCGCTATGCCGCTCCAGGTGCAGGTGAAATTGCTGCGGTTTCTGGATAGGATGGAGATCCGGCCGGTGGGGGGAACGCAGGAAATCAAGGTGGATATCCAGCTGATTTCGGCTACCAACGCAGAACTTACCGGCGACGAGAGCGACGGTTTCAGAAAGGATCTTCTCTACCGCCTCAATACCATGGAAGTCCGTATTCCTCCGCTGAGAGAGCGGAGCGATCTCCAAACCATCGTTGATTCCGTTGTAAAGGGTTTTGGTAAAGAACTGATCCTGGAACCCGGTGCCATGGCGCTTCTGGAGGCCTACAGCTGGCCGGGAAACATCCGGGAATTGAAAGGCCTCCTGACGCGCCTGCTCATCTCCTGCCCGGACCGGAAGGTCCTTACCGAAGATATTCAGAAGCTTCTTTCCGCCCAAGATACCCAACGGGTCTCTGAGCAGTCGAAAAACCTGGCTGATCACGAACGTGAGATTATTCTAGCGGCCTACGAACGGCACCAGGGAAACATATCCGCCGTGTCGAGGGATCTGGGAATTTCCAGAAACAAGGTCTACAAGAAACTGAAAGAAGGCCGTCACACAGGGTAGACGGGGACCACCGGGACCTTTGGAAAATATGGCTTTATGGACCGGCCGTAAATGCGGATTTGAATTTGTTCGCAACCGCAAGCAGGTTGTTTTTCCAGTCCTCCGCCAGGGGGTCTGCAAACACCACTTTCCCGCCAATGGCGCTGGCGATGGTTTCGGCGCTTTTTTCTGAAAACTGGGGTTGCACAAAAATCACCTTGATGCCGTCTTTATGGGCTTCCTGAATTAATGCCAGAAGTTTACGGGGAGATGGCTTTTTTCCTTCCAGTTCGATGGGGATCTGCTCCAGCCCATAGTTTTGGGCGAAATAGCCCCAGGAGGGGTGGTAGACCATAAACCTTGCGTTTTGGCCCGTTGTTTGTAAAACCCTTCTGATCTCCATGTCCAAGGACTTCAGTTCCTCAGAAAATGCCTTGTAATTGGCCTGGTAGGCCATACGGCCTTCCGGATCAGCTTCGAAAAGAGCATCCAGAATGTTTTTGGCCTGTACCCTGACCAAGGGGGGGGAAAGCCAGATGTGGGGGTCTTTTGCGCCGGCGGAGATGGTTTCATGACCATGCTCTGTTTCATGATGGCGGTGCCCACCTGCTTTCATGGGTATTCTTGTGATCCCGGACTGGGTTGCGACAATCGTCATATCCGGGTTGGTTTTTGCAAATTTCGGGAGCCAGTTAGCCTCAAAGGGCACACCGATGGCGAAATAGATTTTGGCTTGCGCAAGATTGACCATCTGACGGGGTTTGGGTTCATAGGTTGCCGGATTGGCACCTGGAAGCACCATGACGGAAACGTTAACCCTGTCACCGCCGATCTTTTTGACAAAATATTTCTGTGGCAGGATGCTCACCGCTACATTCACCGATTTTTCAGCGGAAACCGGGATCGGAGATGAAAATGCAGTCCATAAGAAAGTCAGGGCCATGACCCATATGGAAGTTCGGGGGGGAAAAATCATTGTTTTTAAAATTGACCTTTCTTTTTTGGTTCAGGGAAGATTAAAAGCAGAGCCGCCGGTCCTGCCAATAGGCAAGGCCGGCGGCTTAGAATTATTATCATCATTTATGCGGGACGTTATCCTTTCAAGGAGTAATCACCGAAGATATCGTCATAATACGCCTTCTCGGAAACCGTATACCAGGGACCCACCTGTTTCTGGAACGCCTCGAAGCCTGCGGCCACCTTTTTACTCATGGCATCCTTGGCCGCTTGCTCCGCAACCACTTCCTTTGAAAGTTTGCGAAGGGCTTTCATGACACTGTCAGGGTACTTTATCAGTTGTACCTTGTGCTTAGATAGCAACTCCACCAGGGCTGCGCCGTTTCTGGCATCAAACTGGGCGAGACACCAGAGCTCATTGGCCATGCAGGCGGTGTCGAGAATGACCTGAAGATCCTTTGGCAGGGACTCGTACGCTTTCTTGTTAAAGAAATATTCCAGATAGGTCCCCGGTTCATGCCATCCCGGGTAATAATAGTACTTGGCCGCCTGGTAGAAGCCCATCCGGTTGTCATGAAGGGGTCCGACCCATTCGGTGGCATCGATGACGCCCCGTTCCAGATTGGTAAAGATTTCCCCGCCGGGCGAGAGCACCACGGTGGCGCCCGCCTTGGCCAGGACCTTGCCGCCCAGCCCGGGGATACGCATTTTCAGGCCCTTGAAGTCTTCAATACTGTTGATTTTTTTGTTGAACCATCCACCCATCTGAACACCGGTGGAGCCACCGGGCCTGGGGATCAGGTTAAAGGGCGCATAGGTTTCCTCCCACAACTTGAGGCCGTCGCCGCCATGAAACCATGCGGACATCCCTTGGGCATTCATGCCGAAAGGCACGGCAGCAAACCATTGCGCGGCAGCGGTCTTGCCAGCCCAGTAGTAGGAAGCGCCACTGCCCACTTCAACCGTTCCATTTGAAACCGCATCAAAAATACCCATGGGTGGAACCAGTTCGCCTGCGGCGTAGACCTGTATCTTAAGACGTCCGCCGGATAGTTCGCCCACCAGTTTGGCCAGGCGCTCACAGCCGGTCTGAAGGACAGGGAGTTTGGGCGGCCATGTGGTGACCATTTTCCACCGGTATTTCTTCTGAGCCAACACGGCCGGCGCCTTCACAGCGGTAGCAGCTACGGCTGCTGCAGCTCCGATGCCTGCTTTCTTCAAAAAATCGCGTCTTTCCATGAAAAACCTCCTTCTTATGATGGGTTTACAGTTGCAGTCGGAAACTCAAGCTCCATTTCCAACCCTATCTCGAAAAAACCACGTTGGGAAGCCAGGTGGCCAGTATGGGAAAAAAGGCAACAATGGCCAACCCGATCAGCTGAAAGAACACAAAGGGAATAATGCCCCGGTAAATATGCCCGGTAGTGACCTCGGGAGGTGTTACAGCTTTGAGATAAAAGAGGGAGAACCCAAAGGGCGGCGTCATGAAGGATGTCTGCAGATTGACCGCCAGGAGGATGCAGAACCACACGGGATCAAACCCGAATTCCAGCATGATAGGGGCCAGAACCGGCACATGGATGAAAGTGATTTCAATGAAATCAAGGAAAAAACCGATGATGAAGATGACGCCCATGACGATGGCCAGAACAACGAATTTGCCGTGGGCTGAAGCCAGGGAACCGAGGAATTCCCGAACCAATTCGTCTCCACCGAGGCCCCTGAATACCAGGCCGAAAGCGGCGGCGCCGCAAAGGATGATGAAGACCATGCAGGTGAGGTTGGTGGTTTGTCGCATGACCTGATTGAGCATTTCCATGTTGAACTTTTTGTTGGCAATGGCCAGGAGTGTTGCCCCCACCGCGCCTACGGCGGCGGCTTCGGTGGGGGAGGCGATGCCGGCAAAGATGGAGCCCAGAACCGCGATCATGAGAAAAAGCGGGGGAAACAGTGCCTTTCCCACCTGGGCGATCAGTTCGCGCCCTGAAATGGCGTCCAGTTCCGCCTTGGGGATGGGCGGGGCTATGCCAGGCCGAAGGTTTGCCGCCAGGAGGATGTAAATGACATAGAGGGTAACCAGGAGAAGGCCCGGAAACACCGCACCCATGAACAGATCCCCCACAGAGACTCCCACAATGTCGCCGATCAATACCAGCACGATGCTGGGGGGAATGATTTGGCCCAGGGTTCCGGAAGCGGAAACCGTGCCGCAGGCGAGTTCTTTCTGGTAGTTGCGTCTCAGCATGGTGGGAACTGCCAGAAGACCCATGGTGACCACGGTGGCACCCACAATACCGGTGGAAGCGCCCAAAAGTGCCCCAACCACCACCACGGAGATGGCCAGCCCCCCTTTAAGACGCCCGAACAGGATGGCCATGGTGTCCAGTAGCTTTTCCGCCAGACCCGAACGTTCCAGCATGACCCCCATGAACACGAAAAGGGGGACAGCGATGAGGGTTACATTGGTCATGCGGCCAAAGATGCGAAGGGGAAGCAGGTCAAAGAAAGACCAGCCGAAACCGATGAGCCCGAAGAAAAGGGCTGTGCCCAGGAGTGTGAAGGCTACGGGAAACCCGGCCATCAGCAGGATGGTCAGGGCCAGGAACATCCAGGCAGCCAGGTATTCCATCAGGATGTTTCCTCCTCGAATGCTTCCAGACCGACCAGCTGAAGAAGACTGTGCAGGCCCAGGGAGAGCCCTTGCAGAGACAACAGAACAAATCCCACGGTGATGGTCCCCTTAATCAGAAATACATAGGGGATGCCGCCCGGGTCAGGGGAACCTTCCATAATTGACCAGGAATTATAGGTGAATTTCCATGAGGTGAGGATGACCATGAGGCAACCGGGAAGCATGAAGAGAAAGACGCCTATCAGGTTGGTCCAGGCCTGACCCTTGGGTCCCAGGCGTTGATAGATGATGTCCACGCGCACATGGCCATTATGGAGCAGGGTGTATCCGGCGCCCATGAGAAAAATAAATCCAAAGAGCCACCATTCCAGTTCCTGGGTAAATACGTAACTGGTGTTGAACAGATATCGCATGACCACGTCCACGAAGACCACTGCCACGAGGAGAGTGGTTACCCAGGCGACTCCGCGTCCCACCCACTCATTGAGCCAGTCGATACCATGGCAAAGCTTCTTGATCATGTTCATAGGTTGAGGCTCCGGAAAAAAGACACTCCCATATCACAAAAACGCCACTCTTTCTGTGAATTCGGATAACTATAGGCAAAAGCAACAAACGGGTCAAGCGGTAAAAATATATTGATGCCGGTTCCTATTTCTGCTTGATGGATTGTTGGATTTCTTCATAGGCACCCAAAAGTGAAAGGAGATCCCCAGCGGGTGCTTTTCTTGAGATATTTCCCAATATTCCGTACCCTTCGGCCTTTTCGTCCACCTCCGAAGGGGAGAGATCGGTGACCATGATGATGGATGTCATGGGGGATGCCATGACAAACTTTTTCACCACGTCTACGGGGTCTTCAATTTCATCGTTATGACCGGTGATGACCAGGTCGAAAAAGGAGGTTTTGGATGCTTTGAGGGCGTCATTAATGCTGGAAAAGCAGATTATTTCCAAGGGGTTGTTCTCCAATGCCCGCTGAATTTTCTCTCGTACGGCGGGCTCGTTTTCGAGCAGCAACATTTTTCTTTTTGTATCTAGGTTCATGATAATCTCCAAAATGGTGAATCCGGGTATTATGGGATGCCGATTTTTTGAAAGTCTCAATCCTTTTTCGAAAGAAAGCCCACAATGGCCAGCAGGAAAACCGCAAAACCAAATCCAAAGTAAAGCCATGGAAAGATGGGCGAGTGTTTTGTCCCGGCTTCCAGAATATATGCCCTGTCAAATATATAGGCCCAGTAAAGGGTGAAAAGATAGTTGATCAAGAGGGCAATTTTCGGATTGCCGAAAATGAGTGCCAGGGTACTGAGTCCCAGCAGCAGGGCGATCTGGTAAAAGGGTGCACAGAATTTGACCGAACTGATAAATTCTACCATGATTTCCTCCTCCTAATTGAGGGTCTTATTCTTCCAGAGGTAAAGCACAATGCCCGTTGCCATGGCGGCATTCAAAGATTCAACGCCGTTGGCCATGGGTATGGAAATCTTTCGGGCCCCTAAAAGGACCTCGGGGATACCGGGGCCTTCCAGGCCGGGGACCAGACAGAAGTTTTGAGGGAACTTGAATCGGGACACATCTTCCCCTTCTGTGGACATGGTGATCAAAGGGATTTCATACCCCTTCAGCCGGTTGAGTGCGGGACCCTGACAGAGCGGGACTCTGAAGATGTTACTTCCGGCAGCCCTGACCGATTTGGGATGAAAGGGATGCGCTGCTTCCTTCAAGAACACCATTCGCGTCACACCGAAGGCTGCGGATGCACGGATCACGGCCCCCACATTGCTGGGATCCTGAAATGGAACCAACAGGTTGCAGCCCGAATTTTCCAACGTGCCGTCAAAGTGGGGAAGGGGTTCCGCCTTCACGATCAACACGGGATGTTTTGTCCCGAAAATGTCCACCTGGTCAAAAAGATCAGGGTCGAGGCGGTATCGGGGGATCATGTGCGTTCCGGGAAAATCAGGGGCCTCATGCCGGCTGGAGATAATGATGCCGGCACATCGGTCCGGAAATTCCCGCAGAACTTCCCGAATTTGTTTCGGACCCGACAAAAGCGCCCTTTGGCTCTTCCGGATCTCACGGGAACTTTCAAGGCGTAGAAAGCCCCTGAATGTGGTATTGCTCGAACTGTTGATTTCGACGATTCTCATGGTACGGAGAGGGGGACGCCCTTTATATCTTTACATTTCGCATCTTGAGTTTGTAGCGCTAATTGATTTTCATGAAATGTAAAGATGTAAAGGGCGTCCCCCTCCGTCTCCTAAAGTGGTTTCAGCCACTCCTCGATCTCTTCACGGGAAATTTTCTTTCTGCCATAAAAAAGGGTAAACAGATCCCGAAACCTTCTCATGAGATTCCGATCCCCAAGGGCTTCGGCCAGGGAAAGGGTTTGTTTGGGATCGTAGAAATCCTTCAGATGAATGAAGAGTGCCCGGGCATGTTCGCCTGGGTTTGTGCCGAGACGCTTTTTTTGGGACAGGGTCTCAAGGAGCGCCAATAGTGATTTCCCAGCCGATGCCATCATTTTGTAGTTGTAGTAAAATACTTCCCTTTCGGAGAGGTGTTCTCTCGGCGCAAATGTCTCAATGACTTGGATATGCTCATCAAATCTGTCTTTTGGCTTTCCCCTTCTGGGGACGCTTTTAACGGGTGAGAAAATATTCCAGTTCATCTATATCATTACTCCCGAAACTGCCCTTTTACGCTTTATGAAATCCAAAATCTGGGAAATGAAAAAACCGACCCCCGCCGCGAGAATAATGGTGGCGCCACTTGTGAGGTCAAACGTGTAGGAAAGCCAAAGACCCGAAAAGGTGAAAAAAATGCCCAGTATGGAAGCCAGCACCATCATCTGACCCAGGGACCGGGTGTATTTTTCAGCGATGAAGGGGGGAATGGTCAACAGGGCGATTACCAGGATCAAACCCACCACCCGAATGATCATGACGATGGACAGCGCCGTCATTCCCAAGAGAAGCAGGTAGAGTGTTTTGACCGGGATGCCCACCACAAAGGCAAACTGTTCATCATAGGAGAGGGCAACGAATTCTTTATAGAAAAGCAGAACCACCAGCAATATGAAACCATCCAGCGGGAGCATGAGCCACAGATCCGCTGAAGGTACCGCCAGGATGCTGCCGAAGAGGTAGCTCATGAGATCCACATGATAGCCGGGGGTCAGATCAATCAATATGATGCCTAACGCCATGCCGATGGCCCACAGGACTCCGATGATGGTGTCGGCCCGGTGCCGGGCTTTCAGGCTGACGGCGCCCATGATGAGCGATGCGCCGGAAGCGAAGATGGCGGCCCCCAGAAACGGTGAAAACCCGCAGAAAAAACCAAGCCCCACACCCCCGAAAGCCGCATGGGCGATGCCGCCAGAGATAAATACGATACGGTTGACCACCACCAGACTGCCGATAATGCCGCAGGATATGCTGACCAGGAGACCGGCCAGCACGGCGTTTCTCATAAAGTCGTATTGAAGGGCTTCCAACATCTTAACGTCGCCTATCCCTCTCCATGATGATGTGGAAGAACCCGGTGCGGAATACCATGGGCAATCAGGTCCACCGGGCACTCATAGGCCATATCAAGCATTTCATGGGTGATTTCAGGTTCTTCGTGGTAAATTAACGTTTGGTTGACACAGGCCACGGACTTTATATACCTGGATATGACGCCCACGTCGTGGGTGATGGTTACGATGGTGGCATGCTGGTTCAGTTCTTTGAGGAAGTCGTAAATATTCGTTTCGAACTCGGGATCAACCTTGGCGGTGGGCTCATCCAGAAACAGGATTTCCGGTTCCGTCGAAAGAGCCCGGGCGATCATGACCCGTTGCCGCTGTCCCCCTGACAATTTACCGATGGGCGTGTTTTTTCTGTCCCACATGCCCACTTTCCTCAAGGCTTCTTCCACCACGGGGCGGTCCTGGGATGAAGCCCTTCTTCCCAGGCGGGATCGGGCGAGACGCCCCATGAATGCCACGTCCATGACGGAAATGGGAAAAGAATTGTTGAAGTCCGTATTCTGGGGTACGTAACCCACCCGACGGCGCGCCCGGCGCGGTGCATCGCCCAGTACCCGTATGGTGCCCCTGTGGGGTTTCAGGATGCCCAGAAGCAATTTGATGAGGGTCGTTTTCCCCCCGCCGTTGGGGCCGATCATCCCCAGGAAGTCCCCCTGCTTCAGGGTAAAGCTGATGTCCTCCAGTATGACGGAACTGTCATAGGAAAACCATACGCCCTTCATTTCAATGGCGGGTGTTGTTTGAAACACTGCTGATCTCCAGACTGAAATCTGCCGCCGCCGGTGAATGGGTCAGCGCCCCCACAGAGATGAAATCGACACCCGTGGATGCAATTTCCTTAAGGGTATCAAGGGTGATACCCCCGGATGCTTCCACCAGGGCCGCGCCGTTGATAATATCGACTGATTTTTTCATTTCGGAAGGTGTCATGTTGTCCAAAAGGATGATGTCGGCACCGGCCCCGCAGGCTTCCTTCACCCCGGCATAATCTTCCACTTCCACCTCCACCCGGAGCGTGTGGGCCGATCCTTCCCGTGCCTTTGAAACGGCTTTTGCAATGGATCCCGCCGCTGCAATATGGTTGTCTTTGATCAGGATACCATCAAACAGGCCGAATCGGTGATTTTGCCCGCCGCCGGTCCTGACGGCATATTTGTCACACCACCTGAGCCCCGGTGCGGTCTTCCGGGTGTCGAGAATTTTAACTTTGGTTCCTTTGGCTTCTTCCACATACCGTCGGGTGAGGGTTGCAATACCGCTCATGCGCTGGAGAAAATTGAGAGCGGTTCTTTCTCCGGACAGAATGGATGCGAGCCGGCCTTTGATCCGGCATACGGTGGCCCCCCGGGGGACAGCATCCCCGTCTTTGTAGGGTGCTTCAAATGTCAGCGTGGCATCTATTTCAAGAAATGTCAGTTTAAAAACCGCCAGACCGGCCAGGGTCATTTTTTCCCGCGCCATGAGGATGGCCTCACCCGGGGTATGGGGATCTACCGTGGCGCGGGTGGTTGCGTCTCCCGGCCCCAGGTCTTCTTCAAGGGCAAACCGTATGATACGTCGGACCGGGGAAAAACGGTCACTATCCATCGATTTTCTCCAGTACGGACAGGTTTTGCGCAAGTTTATCCCGTTTGGCGGAAAGCGTGTCGGCTTTGGCCTTGACCTCCGCCACAATATTTTCCGGTGCCTTGTCCAGGAATCCCTTGTTTGAAAGTTTCTTTTCCGATGTTTTCAAGTCTTTCTCAATTTTGGCCATGGATTTGCGGATGCGCTTTTTCTCTTCCTCAAAATCCATCAGGCCCTTCAGGATAACGTGAATGGTCGTTTCACCGAAAACAGTGGTGGCTGAAGCTTCGGGTTTTAGAAGCCCGGTCCCCACATCCAGGGCTTCTACTTTCGCCAGGGTTTTCAGGCTCTCAGCGTTTGTGTCAAGACGCGTGGCTTCTTCGGTATCAGCAGCATCGATGACCACTTTGACGCTTTTAGATGGCGGAAGATTCATTTCTCCCCGTATGTTCCGTATACCGGTGATGACCCCCATGAGGAGCGCCATATCCGCCAGGGCGTCTTCATCCTCTGGAAAATCGCCCGAATCGGGAAATGCGGCACTCATGATGCTGCCGTCTTTCCCCGGGAGCCTCTGCCAGATTTCTTCCGTCACAAATGGCATGAAGGGATGCAGGAGTTTCAATGAAGCGGCAAGCGCCTCCAGTACGGTGTGGCGTGTGGCATTTTTTTGTTCCAGATCTTCTCCGTACAGCCCCTGCTTGGCCATTTCAAGGTACCAGTCGCAGAATTCATGCCATACAAACTGGTAGCACAGGCCGGCCGCGTCGTTGAACTGGTATTCGTCAATGGCCTGGGCCACTTTTCGGCTCACCTGACCGATACGGGTCAGTATCCACCTGTCCGCCAGGGTGGCGGGCGTTGTTTTTGCCGGTGTGGTCCCATCATCATCCAGGTTCATGAAAGTGAAGCGGGCCGCGTTCCATATCTTGTTCACAAAATGGCGGTACCCCTGAATTCTTTCCTCTGAAAGCTTGATGTCCCGTCCCTGGGCGGCCAGGGCGGCCAGGGTGAATCGAAAGGCATCGGTTCCGTGTTCGTCCATGACCACCAGGGGATCGATTACATTCCCCTTGCTCTTGCTCATCTTCTTGCCTTCCGCATCCCGGACGAGGGCATGGATATATACATCCTTGAATGGGATGTCCCCCATGAAATGGATGCCCATCATCATCATCCGTGCCACCCAGAAAAAGAGAATGTCGAATCCCGTGACCAGTGCGGAAGTGGGGTAAAAGGTTTCCAGTTCGGGTGTTTTGTCCGGCCATCCCAGGGTGGAGAAGGGCCAGAGGGCCGAACTGAACCAGGTGTCCAGAACATCGGTCTCCTGGCGTAGATCCTGACTTTCACAATGGTTGCACCTGGAAGGTGTTGTTTTGGCCACGGTGATCTCGCCGCATGCATTGCAATACCAGGCAGGAATCCGATGCCCCCACCAGATCTGCCTGGAGATGCACCAGTCCCTGATGTTGTCCATCCAGTCGAAATAGACCCCCTCCCAGTTTGAGGGGTAGATCCGGGTTTTTCCTTTCCTGACCGCGTCGGCAGCCTTTTTGCCCAGGGGTGCGGTTTTCACGAACCACTGTTTGCTCAAAATGGGCTCGATCATGGTTTTGCAGCGGTAGCAGTGTCCCACGGCATTCTGGTACGGCTCAACTTTTTCAAGGAGCCCTTCGGTTTCCAGGTCTTTGATGATCTGTTCACGGCAGGCAAACCGGTCCATGCCCTTGTAGGGGCCGGCCAGTTCGTTCATGATGCCGTTGTCGTCAATGACCTTGATACGTTCCAGGCCGTGCTGGTTCCCGATTTCAAAGTCGTTGGGATCGTGGGCGGGCGTGATTTTGAGCGCGCCGGTACCGAATGCCATGTCCACGTACCGGTCGAAGATAACGGGGATGGGTTTTTTGAGGACCGGGAGCAGCACACGGGCGTCTTTCAGATGGCTGTACCGTTCGTCTTTGGGGTTCACCGCCACGGCCGTATCGCCCAGCAGGGTTTCCGGTCGTGTGGTGGCGACGATGAGGTGACCCGTTCCGTCTTCAAGAAGATACCGGATATGATAAAGGTGGCTTTCCTGGTCCAGATGTTCCACTTCCAGATCCGCCAGGGCCGTGTGGCACCGGGGGCACCAGTTGATGATGTAGTCCCCGCGGTAGATGAGACCCTCCCCGTAAAGGCGCACGAAAACTTCCTTGACGGCTTTAGAAAGTCCTTCATCCATGGTGAACCGTTCCCGGCTCCAGTCACAGGAACACCCCAGTCTTCTCAACTGATTAATGATCAGTCCGCCGTATTTTTTTCGCCATTCCCATACCCGTTCGATGAACTGTTCCCTGCCCACGGCATGCCGGTCGGTCCCCTGGGCCGCCAGATCCCGTTCCACCACGTTCTGGGTGGCGATGCCCGCATGATCGGTTCCGGGCTGCCACAGCACATTGTACCCCGCCATTTTCTTGTAACGGCACAGAATATCCTGAAGGGTATTGTTGAGGGCATGGCCCATGTGCAGGGTTCCGGTCACGTTCGGGGGGGGGATAACAATACAGTATGGGGATTTTTCGGAAGGTACGGTCGGTTTGAAGAGGCCGTTTTCCTCCCAGTACTGATACCATTTTGGTTCAACTTCTCTCGGTTCGTAACTTTTGGCTATGGGTTCTATTTCCATCGATAAAAAGACTCCTAAGAATGATAACAAACATTTTTTATAGCAGGATAGGATAAATCCATCAAGCGCTTAACGGGTCTCAATAAACAGGGAAGGGGGTTGTAACGGTCTTACAACCCCCTTGATGCTGCCGATATATTTTATGACTTCTGTGGTTCAGATGCTCACGGTTCGGATGACGCGATGCTTTGTTTCAAGGTATCTATCGCTTCCCGGATGACTTTTTCAGATATCTCGGAAACGGTTTCACGGACTGCCTTATCAACGGTTTCCTGAATGACTTCGGTCAGTAATTCTTTCATTTTATCTTCAGAAATTCCGGGAATATCCTGGGTTTGGGAAATGGCATCGGGCTTTTCGTCTTCACCCGCTTCTTCGTCTTCATCCGGTTCTTCATAGGCGGGCAGGAATTCATCCGTTCGCTCAAAGGGTGTTCCCGGATCTTCCGGTTCGTCTTTTTCAAGGCTTGCCAGGATATCTTCCGGCTTTTCGAAAGAAGATGCTTCCTCTTCAAGGTCGGCCAGTACGTCATCCAGACGTTCTTCGGATTGTTCGGGGAACGGTTCCGCAGGAGTTGTTTCAAAGGCAGAGGTGTTTTCAAATTTAAAATCCGAAGATTCCAGCGCTGAAAAATCATTTTCGGGGGGCGCGCCTTTGATTTCTTCTGACTTTTCCGGCCAGGATGAAAGGAAATCCGTACCCCCGGCACTGACGCTTTCGGCAGGTTCATCCCGGGGGAGATCGGGTTTTTCCTCGTCCAGGAGCAACGGTGCATCCGTATCCGGCTGCATGGGGTCTTTCCCTTCGCGCACCACATCCGTCAAATCTATGATTTCATCTGAACCGGTCCCATGGGAATCCGGTTCCGAATTCAAGTCGAACGCCGGGATTTTTTTGCCTTCTTGAGATAGATCTTGTTCGTTGCTCATCTGGGTCCCCCCATCAATGGATTTTCCGGGAGCAGTTCTTGCCAAACCAGTAACATGAGGGTTCCATATTGTCAAGGATTTCCAGAGGTCACCTGTTTGTGGCCAGTGATATCCATGACCTGTACCAGATAACCGGTCATGGAATCCTCTTCCGAAAGACCCAGCGGGGTGATTTGGACATCGAGGCAAACAGTCCCTGATCTCTTTGTTTCGTACAGTTTTTGAGCTTTGACTTTTTCAAAATCAAACGCCACTTCAAACCGTACATTTTCGCCTTTCCTCAGCCGCTCTCTCTTATCATCGGGGATATTGGGATCCTCAAAAAGCCCAAACCCCATGACGTCAGAAACATTGGAAATCCCGAACATCTCCAGGCAGGCGTTGTTTACATGCTGCAGTTTTCCTTCAGGGTTGTAAATTTCAATCCCGATGGGGGATTGCTCGTAGATGGTTCTGAAACGTTCTTCGCTTTCTTTTAACTGTTTGTGAACACGGGCCAATTCCGATTCTAAAGCCTTTTTGTGAAGGGCAATTTCAATCACCCCATTGATCTCCCTTTCATCAAAGGGCTTTATCACATAGCCGAAGGGCTCCACCCGCTTGGCCCTCTCAATATATTCCGGATCACCGAATCCCGTCACAAACACAACGGCCACGTCCATCTCTTCCTTGATTTTCTGAGCGGCTGCAATGCCGTCAATTTCCACCGGCAAGTGTACATCCATCAGGATGAGATCGGATTTCATTTCCCGGGCCAGTTCAATGGCCTCTTCACCCGTGTCAACGGTTCCCACAACCGTATGCCCCAGGTGGGAGAGGTACTCTTCCAACTCCATTTGGATGGTTACGTCATCATCAGCAATCATAATCCGAGGCATGGTCGGAGCTCCCGAGTCTTAGGTCATCAATTCTTTTTATTTCCGTTTAATTTTTCTCGCAGGACCGGGGAACACCTGAAGGTGACCATGCGATTAAAAACATCTGAATCCACACAATCCCGGTTTCTATTTCGGTTGACCGCTTTCACGGTAAATTTGCCGAAGCGGCTGATGAGGATGTCATGGCCGGATTCAAGGTTTTCCTTTATGATTTCCAGAAGGGAGTCAAGGAGGAAAGAAGATTTTTTTCTGGAAAAGCCAAGCCGTTTCTGAATGGCGCTTGCGAGACGGGCTTTTGTGACGGTCATAACATGGGCCTCGGACGATAGGGGGTAAAAAACTGAACGTTGGCCGAACAGTCATATCTATGGTGACGAACTTAGTGCTTAACCAAACGGCTTCTGATTGTCAAGCGCCCCATAGGATTTATAGTGAATTTTCATCGGAGAAAATGAGGATGGGCAGGGTTCTGAAAATAGCCCCGAACGGGATAACGTTCCGGATTTGCCTTGACAATGAAGTGTGCTTTCCTGTATGGACGGAACGCCGAAGAGATCGGCTGATCAGCGTTGGACCACACTTTGACAAAAGGATATGATTAAAATGCACATGCACAATTCCATTACCTACAAACCCGCTCTAACCCGTGGAGGATACACAGATCGCGTTCTCCACGTGGACCTATCCAATTCCGAGATCGACATATGGGAGATGCCCCCGGACCATAAAGACAAGTACGTGGGGGGGCGGGGATATGCTCTGGCCATGATATGGGAAAAAACCCATGCACAAACCCGCTATGACAGCCCGGAAAACCTTCTGGTGATGGCCAGCGGACCCCTTTGCGGCGATCCGAGATTCCCGGGGACCGGGAAGTTCATCGTCGGGTCCATTTCCCCCTTGACGGGTACGTTTATTGACTCCAATATCGGCGGGCATTTTGGCCCGCTGTTGAAACGCTGCGGTTTTGACGCGCTTGCGGTGTCAGGATTATCCCCCGACGGGGAGAAAGTCCTTCACATTGACGGGGACCAGGGGACTATCCGGATTATTGACGCCCCTTCTTTTGGGGAAGCGGCGGACGACGGAGCCCTTACTTATGCGGAATCGCTCCTCCAGAAACTCTATGGCGATGAACTGGATGAACATTCGGCAGTGGTTACCACGGGCAAGGGGGCTCAGAACGCACGATTCGGTATCGTGAACAGTCTTTTTTATGATCGAAGGCGGAAGCGGCTTCGCGCCAAACAGGCAGGTCGCGGCGGCACCGGCACCGTCATGCGCAAGAAAGGGTTGAAAGCCGTTGTGGTCCAGACCATGCAGGCCGCCACCCGGGCAAACCAGCCGGTGGATGCAAAAGGGGTGAAGGAGGTCGGGGCCAAACTCAAGAAGGTGTTGAGCAAAATGGACCCCACGCAGCTTCACCTGGCCAGTTGGGGAACCACTGTTCTGGTGGAGTTCATGAACAAGTTTCATATCCTCCCCGTCAGGAATTACCAGAGCGGTCAGGATCCGGAAGCGGAAAAGCTCTTCGCCGAAATTTTTCTGAAAGACTATTTCAGCCGGAAGATTCCAGACGGTTGTTTTTCCGGATGTAACCTGGCCTGTGCAAAAGGCGCGGAGGATGTCACGCTTTTGCGGGGACCCAGAGCAGGAGAAAAGGTCGGTATCGACGGTCCGGAATACGAAACCATCGGTGCTGCGACGGCCATGGGGATATTCGACCCGCAATTTGTGATGGAATACAACTGGTATTGTGACGAATACGGCCTGGATACCATTTCTACCGGTGTCACCATGGCTTTTTTGATGGAGTGTGTACAGCGTGGGTACCTCACCCGGGATGATACAGGATACGACCTGACCTGGGGAAATGTTGATTCCGTCGACCGGCTTTTACATGAAATAGCTGAAGGAACGGGGTTGGGAGCCATTTGCGGGGAAGGGGTCGTACGCACCCGGGAGTGGGTGGCAAAACAGTATGCATCCCGGACGGGTGAGAACCCGGAGGATGTTCTGAATAAGTTGAAAGCGTTTTCCATGGAAGTGAAGGGCCTGGAATTCAGCATGTACATCACCAAGGAGTCTCTGGCCCAGCAGGGGGGATACGGGTTTGCCCTGAAAGGTCCGCAGCACGACGAGGCATGGTTGATTTTTATCGATCAGGTTCACAAAGAACTCCCCACCTTTGAGATGAAGGCCGACGCGCTGAAATGGTTTCCGCTGATTCGGACGTGGTTCAATGCGGTGGGTCTTTGCAAGCTTCCCTGGATCGACGTGCGGCATCCGGATGCGGCTAAAACGGAGAACCCGGCCCAGAATACGCCGACGCTCGAGTACTATGTGGACTATCTCAATGCCACCACGGGGTCTAAGAAAACACTTCAGGATGTTCTCGATGATTCGGAGAGGCTTTACCACCTCCAGAAGATGATTAACCTGCGCCAGGGAAAAGGGACACGCATGAGCGATCAGATTCCCCTTCGTGCCATGGGGCCTGTATTCATCAATGAATATGAAGAACGTTCGGAATATTATGACGAGTGGCTGAAAGAACAGACCGGCAAGACCCTATTGCCTGCCAGCATGGAAGAGCGGTTGGAGATGCTCATTGAACTGCGGAAGAAAGCTTACCAGAGACTCTGTGATTCAGTTTACCAGGAAAAAGGGTATACCCCAGACGGGGTGCCGCTGCCCGAGACCCTGGAGCGGTTCGGACTTCTGGATGAGCGTGCAGCGGCGCTGCTTTCCGAACATGGCCTGGGATGGGGAGACAGGCGCTTGTCCAATTGATTTCCATTAGGAGGAATTTGTGGTTATATCTGTCAATTTTCATGGCCTGCAGCGAATGGTGACCCAGACGGGTGAAATGAAGGTCTCTCTTTCACAAGGTACCCGTGTGGATCACGTTCTGGAGGCCGTTCAGGAGCGATTTCCAAAATTGCCCCTTCAAAAAGAGGATCTTCTCATTACGGTCAATGACCGGGTTTCCACGGCGGACCATCAATTGAAAGAGAGTGATAAAGTTTCTTTACTGCCCCACATCGGCGGCGGCTAGGAGAGAAAAATGGGAAAGGAAGGGAAGAATACGCCTGCGCCGAACTGCGCCCTCTGTAAATTTGACATGCCCGAAAAGGTCTGCGTATCAGCGGAAGGGAAAGGGGGGAAGGGATGTCCCACATTGGTTGAAAAGCAGGTTCTCGAGGAAGCCAATCGGGAATACGATCTCCCGGATATCCGGAGTTTTGCCCGGAATGCCTCCATCCAGGAGGCGGAATGCTATGCCAACCGTGATCAACGGCCCTATATCATGCAGCCCACCAAGACCCGCATCGTGGAGATCTGTGAGTTTGCAAAAAAAATGGGATATCAACGGCTGGGTCTCGCGTTCTGCGTCGGTCTGGCGAAAGAGGCGCGGCTGGTAACGGAGATCCTTGAAAGCCATGGCTTTGATGTGGTTTCGGTGTTGTGCAAAGCGGGACGAACGACCAAGGACCTGATCGGCCTTGAGGAATCGGAAATGATTTTTCAGGGCACGGATGAAGCCATGTGCAATCCGGTCTATCAGGCCAAACTGTTAAACCATGAAAAATCAGAGTTCAACATTTTGCTCGGCTTGTGTGTGGGACATGACGCACTCTTTTTTAAATATGCCGATGCACTCACCACCGTATTGGCGGTCAAAGACCGGGTCACCGGACACAACCCCCTGGCAGCCATTTATCTGTCCGAATCCTATTACCGAAAGACGCGGCATCCGGAAATTGTTTCCGCCAAATGATGGTGTTCGCCAAATGATGGTGTTCACAAGGGATAATAGACCATGCCCACATTGAAAGAGCTGATCCAGGATGCCCCCGTCCATGAGCGGAAATTGGAATTGCGTTCCTATCCACTGGAAGATGGGCGGTTGATTATTGAGGGGTGGCTCCGGGATGAGCGTCTGGTTGACGGGTTCCACTGGAACGGCCTTCCCCGGGAACCCGGCGTGGTGCATTGGATGTGCATCCGGTTTCTGGTGGGGGACTGGCCCCTGACCATTCTGGACGCGGAAGGGGAAATGCCCAATATCCCCCACGATCAATGCCCCACGACCCTTGAGGGGATCAAACGGGCGGTGGGCATCAAGATCGTTGCGGGGTACAGCGAACAGATCCGAAAAACATTCGGGGGGGTTCGCGGGTGCAACCACCTCACCCACCTGATGATGGTCATGGGCACGGCAGCCCTTCACGGCTACTGGACCCACCATACCCGAAAGCGCCGGCCGGTTCCCAAATCTCTTGAGGAATTCGAAGCCCTCCCCCAGCTGGTGAACAGCTGCGCTCTGTGGGGGGAAGACGGCCCCATCATGAAAGATCTCAAGTCTGCCATTGAAGCATCCTGAAATATTCATCAAAACAAGGCTTTATGAAAATAGCCTGATCAATTCATTGATGTTTTCAAGGATCATGTGCGGATTTTCAGCCATGAGCGTTTCGCGATCATCCAGGCCGCTTAAAACCCCGATAGCCATCATTCCCGCGGCATTGGCGGCCCGGATATCCACATGGGAGTCCCCCACATAAACACATTTCCCGGCGCTCACCCCCAATCGTTCGCTGCAGACGATCAAAGGATCGGGGAAGGGTTTTTTCCTGGGGGCGTCTTCAATGGTGATCACCACGTCCAGGTGTTCTTTGATGCGGTTTTTTTGGAGGGGCAGAAGTTTTCTGTCAATGTACAGCCGTTCCGTTGATGTGACGATGCCAATGGGGATTCTTAAGCCCACAAGCCTGTTAAAGAGCCGGGGAACCCCGTGAAACAGTTTGACCCGGGTCTCAAAAGTACTTCGTGATGTATTTCTACCAACCACCAAGAATTCTTTAATAATTTCTTCTTTTCGATGTCGCAGGTTCTCGGGGATCAGCCGTTCAATGACCGCCATTCCCCCGCCGGTCATGAATTCAGCCACCACGCTCCTGGGTGCCGGGGGCAGTCCGATGGTTTCAAGGATGGTTTCCATCAATTCAAAGTAAACCGGGACCGAATCGATGAGGGTGCCGTCCAGGTCAAAGATGACACAGTTGATATCGGGGGCTTTTGAATTCGTGGCGTCTTTTTTTGCAGCCAAAAGCGCTCCTTCCTGGGAGGGGGATTCAGGGTTGCATGAACCGCCTGAGGGCCTCAAAATACCGTTTTCCCCCAACGACCCATGTGTCATTGTGGCCCGCACCCTCAATGGCATAAAATGCCTTAGGCTCAGGCGCGGCCCCAAAGAGCGTTTCTCCCATGGCGAAGGGGATGATTTCGTCCCGGTTGCCGTGGATGATCAGCTTCGGGATGGTGATGTGCTCAATTTTTTTCAGGTTGTTGTAGTGGGACGGCAGAAAAGGGGATAGAAGGGCGAAGAGCGGCATGGTTCGGGCCATGGCTTTTGTGGAAGTGAATGCGCTCTCCAGAATCAGGCGGTTTGCCTGTCTTTTTACGGCAATCTCCGTGGCCACAGCCGCCCCCAGGGATCGACCGAACAAGATAATGCGATCCGGGGGAATCCCCAATTTGTTTTTGAGATAGTCGTAAGCCGCCAACCCGTCCAGATACACCCCTTCCCTGGAAGGGCGCCCTTTGCTTTTTCCGTATCCCCGGTAGTCATAGATAAACACCTGAAATCCAAGGGACAGAAGCTTCTGGATATTATGGAGGCGGTGACTGATATTGCCGGCATTGCCGTGACAGAAAAGGATGACCGGGGATTTCCCGGGCAGGGGGAAAAACCATCCATGGAGTTTCGTTTGGTCGGATGCTTTAAAGGTTATGGACTCATATGGCAGATCCATCCGATCTGGGGTCATGTCAAAACCGGTTTGGGGATGGAACACAAAAAAGTTTTCAATTTGAGAATAAAAGCAGATGAAAATAATGACCCCCAGAAGCGGAATCAGGATGATTGATTTTTTCCGAAGAACAAGCATTGGCTCGCAATCTTTCTAAGCGCGTGTAGTGCCATTCATAAAAAGAAGGTTTCATGGGGCAAAAATAAAAGCCCCCGCATCAGAATATGGCTTTAATTCTATTGCTGAATCCAAATTTTTGCAATAGCATCCCTGAAATAAGCTGAAACAAGGAGGTCTTTGGGTGCCCTGGCGGAAATATCACACAATCTGGTTTGTCATGGCCTTCGGGTGGGTGGCCCTCTATGTGGTACGTATGGGGATTTCGCCCGTGGGTGAAAAAAGTTGGAGAGAACCACAAGTTTTATGTCATCCAAAAAAACGATAAGATACAGCAATCTCACCATGATCATTCAGGACAACTATATACGTTACCAGAAAGAGTAACGTTTGTTTGCCCACCAGCGCCGTCAGAACCTCTCGTATTACCAGCACGTTGAGTTAGTATAACGACAAGGTTTCCTCCCATAGCGGCTGCTTTGTTTTTCAGATCGTTGCGAGCGCCTGTTTCTAAATTCTTGTTTGAAGTCACAACCCCCGTTAAAAAGTTCCCCTGATTTCCAGTCACTTCACCCAAAAACTTACATTCATTCCCTGGTTCTGTATTTGTAATTCTGACGCGTTCTGCTCCAGGACGAACCTGAACAGCGCTACAACCTGAAAACAATAAAGCAGCTAGTAAAAAGCATAAAATTTTCATAATTTCAATCTCCTGATTTTCTATAAATTAGGGTTGGCAGGAATATCTGAGACTGATGGGACAACAAAAAACGTCTCATGTCAAGGATAATTGGTTTTCAGGAACTCTTTTGTAGTGATGAATAAGTGCCGAGAAGGTGATAAGACGTTGCTTTTCTGAAGTACGACTATAGAGAAAACCGGATTGTAGGTCAAGGAAAAAGGACTACAACATGTGTGGTGTTGGTCTGGAAGGAATCAAACGTATTTTCAAAGAGGTCGGGATAGCCCCATAGATGAGGCCTGACATGTCGCGACAGCTTGGAAATCAAGGCTATTTTGGTCTAAGTCGGACATAGCTGTACATCAAATCCTCAGGAGTTTTTAAATCATGAAACATATGCCTCGATTGGGTATTCAGGATCATAATAAAGATGATCCTCACAGGAAGGCAACTGAGAATCAGATATGTCTATGCCGGATTTTAAGGCCCCGGTTTTAGGCGGCGGCCTGGCCTTTTTCTCCCACAGCCCAAGATGCCGGAGTATCTTTTTTATGATTTCGGGACGCTCAATGATGCTGATGACTTTCATTTTTCCAGAACATCCGGGGCAAGTTAAAGGATCTACTTCGTAGATTTTCTGAATAAGGCGCGCCCAGTTCCGTTTGTATTCCTTGGCTGAACCGTCGGATTGCAGAATGGAAGGGATGAGTTCGTCCTGATCGTTCTTTTTGCGTTTGCCCCTGGCCACATTGCTGTAGAAGCCCACATACCGAACCATCTGTTGTCCTTTATTCGGGACATGAGAACACATTGCCGCCAGCCACTCCAAGGCATCAAAAACTTTCTCCTCTTTCCCGTCCTTGGACTGATAAATCACCTTTGATTCTTCTGGAATGTATGTCATTCTTTCCTGAGAAAACGAAGCCCGAATAATGTAACGAGCGAGGTTTTCCATGGCGTCTTCACTCCCCGGCTGAATTCTGGAACCACAGAAAACATTGAAACCCGAGTGCCGCCATCCGAAAACCATTTCCACCAGATCCCCGGTGATTTTCTCTTTTTTCAGGAGTATCTTGAAAACCTTGCGCCGGAATATCTCCTCCAGGTGTTTCAGTTCAAACAAGGGCGCCACGCGGAACATGCCGTTTCCATAAAAACAACCATCCGTGCACAGAACATGGAGGTGGGGATGCCATCCCAGGAAATCCCCGAAAGAATGTATGGCGATAACAGCCCCCGGAACTGCGTCTTCTTCCGGCACGACTTCCTGAAAGACCTCCTTCAAGGTCTCCCAGGCGCAACGGCTGAGTTCTGAAAGCAGCTTTCGGTCATAGAGAAAATACCGGCGCAGGATTTTGGGTATACTGAAGACAAAATGACGATGTGGAACCTCCTTGAGGACTTCCTCGCAAAGCCATTCACCAAATTCTACGACGCGCTTCTGATGACAGGATGGACAGAAATGTCTTCGTTTGCAAGAAAATGCGAGCAAATATTCATGGCCGCAGTCCCCACATTTGACCCTTGCAAATCCGTTATGCAGGATGCCGCAGTCCAGGTAGCGGTAGATGACCTGTTTGATGTACGGCCGGAAGAAACCGTATTTCTTTGTGAACTGATCGTCATAGACCTGTTCCAGTTTTTCAAAATTGTCCTCGATACACTGGTAGTATTGTGATTTCTGGGGCTTTCGGGGCTGGTAAACGGGGGATATGTTGGGCATCTCCGGTCTCTTTTGGAGAGATTACCCAGAAATCAATACTGTAAGTTACACTGTAAGTCAAGCCTGGAAGAGCAGTAGGAAGAGACCGGAATTACCGATCAAAACGCAGGCTGATAATGCCTGGATTCAGATTGGGATGGCAGGATGTCACCGTCGGGAAGGTTGGAACCCATGAATGGCGGCATGAGGAGACCCTTGACAAAATCTGATAGTGAAATCGGTCAGCCTGTAAAC
>JAERTK010000329.1 GCA_016844935.1 Desulfobacteraceae bacterium
ATATTATCTTGATCATTGTATGTTTGAGACAACCAATGCGATACATCGCTACACCACAAAAATGTTTTATAAATATTAACAAATGACAAATATATTTCATAAGAATATTTATTTCTGGTTTTTTTGAGAATATTCCGGCTCTTTTTATTGATATACTTTATTTTGCTGATTTGCTTGTTAAGCAAGAAAATATCTTTCAGCAAATAAGATTTGTTCGTTTCATCAATCTTTCCATCGTTGGAAAATGAAATGGTATAGGAAAATAAAAAGGCGAAAATAACCAAAACTATCATCACGATCTTTTTCATACCCAAACCCTCCGCTTCAATAAATCCCACAGTGAAAACGCTCCGCACACAAAAAATATTCAGGTTGCAGCGGGAATACGGATTTTCTGAACCGCCATCAGGCTGATCAAACTCAACCCCGCGCCCGCCACAAAGGGGATCCTGTAGTCCACCATCCACAGAACCCCCCCCAGAGCGGGCAGGAACACAGCCGCGATATGGTTGATGGTAAAGCCCACTGCCATGCTGGGAGCAATGTCCTTAGGGTCCCCTATCTTTTGAAAAAAAGTTCGAATGGCGATGGCGAAATTGAAGAAAATGTGGTCCAGAATGTAAAGGAGTGAAACCAATATTTTGGAATTCACTGCCGCATAGGCCAGAAAAATAAGAATCAGGCTGAAGTACTCAAGCGATAAAACTTTCCGCTCACCAAACCGGATGATGCATCTTCCCACCATGGGACTCAGGAAGTAATTGATGAGATTGTTGACCACAAACAGGGCAGTTACTTCCTGAACCGTAAACCCGAACTTCCTGACCAGCAGCAACACCGCAAAAGCCATGAAAATCTGCCGCCTGGCGCCGGCCATGAAGGTGAGAAAATAGTAGAGCCAGTACTTTTTGCGAAAGATCATTTTCTTGTGCTGGGGAACGATGTTCTTGTTCACGGGATTCCGGGTGAAGGCCCACATACCGGCGACCATGACCAGTCCGCCGATGGTAAGATAGATGGACTTAAAATCCAGAAAGCTGGAAATTATAAATATGAGGATGCCAATGCCGATATTGGATGCGGCAGCGATGCTGCGCAGTTTTCCAAATACCATGGGGCTGGTGTTCTTATCAAAATACTGGAGCGTCAGGGACTGGTTGGTGGTCTCGTAATAATGAAATCCGAAACTCATCACCACCGTGGTGACCATCAAGCCGGCATAGGAAGGGAAAAGTCCGGTGAGTGCAAGACCTGTTCCCAACAAAAGGATGGAAATGGCGGACAACCGGTGTTCCTTTATGACCATCATGACAAAAACAGCGAGGAAGGTCAGAAAACCGGGGATCTCCCGCACCGATTGAATCATTCCCACCTGTTCGCCTGTCAAATTCACCTGTTCCACCGCGAAATTGTTGAACAGGGTCATCCAGGCTTGCAGACCCACGGTGGAGCTGATGGTCAGTACCATCAGGAACCGGTACATGGCATTTTGTTTAACTGGAATCATATGCTCTGGAACGCCGAAAATGATTTCAACGGCCGGTCAATAGGGCGTGTTGATCAGAGGCAACTGCGCCCTCCCTTGTAACGGGGCGCGTAATAGGTATTGGAAAGGGAATCCGTTCGAATGGTCTTGCCTCTTCCCGGCGCATGGATGAATTTTCCCTCTCCCACGTAAATGCCCACATGGGAAACCCGATTTCTGCCGGTAATATCAAAAAAAACCAGGTCCCCTTCTGCCAGGTCATTTTGCGGAAGTAATTTGCCAACCCGAAACTGCTCTTTTGAGGTGCGCGGCAGGGTAATGCCGTTCAGATGATAGACGGCCATGACCAGCCCACTGCAGTCAAATCCGCTTTTCGCGGAAGCCCCTCCCCATTGATAGGGAAGACCGACAAATCTCCGGGCCGTTGCCACGATCTCGTTTCTGAGCCCATTTTTTGCGGGTTCTTCTTTCTTGCGAAAAACCGCATGGGCGGTGGGAGGCACCACATAATAATCATCTATGACGCTGGCACGAATCAGATAGTTGGCTAGTCTGTGGGCCTCGACCCAGGAAGAAAAATCGCCGAAACGGACCTTGAACAAACCCCGCTTTGTACGAAAATAGTATGCCTCTATGCCATGCTTTGCCAGAGATTGGGTGAGGGCAACAGCATTGTCCAGGACCCGAAAAGCACCCAGCTGAACGGTGTAACCGGTCAAAGCGGGAATCGTTTCGTCCGGGGTGGCTGTAAGAACCGGTTGTCTGGAAGCCTTTGCACATCCCTGTCCCATGACCATGAAGGCAAACAGGAACAGGGTACCCAGCATCCTCGGATAATGTCTGTTCAACGAGAAGGGCATTAAAAATTAAACCCACTATTGAAAAGGGGTTTCTCCGCCACTCATATCCGGTGGTCGGCCGAAATCCTCTTCCCAGGAGGGCGCTGCGTCGGGATACGGCCGGTAATGCCACTGGGACGGATTAAACTCTTCCCGAAGATCCGCACAGGACACGAGGGGCCCGGTTATCCCCAGAATGGAAAAAGCAAAAACTGCGATTTTTGCGCCGTTCATCAAAAGCCCTGTGATGTATTTTTTATGTCCACTCATGGGTGAGTTATCCTCCTGTCCAGTCTTGACTTGAAACTGCGCATTATATACTCTTTTTGAGTATTGTCGATTGGTTTTCATTCACACAGAACAAAAAACTTCCGCTTTATAGCATAACCAGGGCCAAAAACGCCAGTGCTGGATGGGTGCGACCGGTCGCCATTGTTTAATTGGAAAATTCGGATTGCGGATTGCGGAATATGAATTATCTTAGAGCCTCGGCAAAAAATAAGCCGTAACCTTTTTCTTACTTGGGGCTCTATAGCCACACGCAATTGACAGATTCAGGGAGGAAAATCATGCCCATATATGAGTTCAAATGTGAAAAATGCGGAAACCTTTATGAATCCCTCTGTTTTCGTTCGAACGGCGAGGACAAGGGCCCCTGCCCTGCCTGCGGGGGTAATGAAAGCAAAAAACAATTGTCCATCTTTTCATCGGCCGGATCCGGTTCAGGGCTGGATCTGGCGGGCGCTTCGGCTTCAGGTTCATGTGGCGCACCGGGCGGCGGTTTTTCGTGAGCCGGATAATCCATGCGGCCGTGTGCCGCGACTGCTCACCAAAGGAAATACAAATTTATGGAAACCACAACCACTCAAAAAAAAGGGAAAGACATGAGCATCTGGATCATTTTAGGGGTCATCGCCGTGTGGGTTTTGCTGCAAGCCTATATTCTGCCCAAGATGGGCATTTCCACATGAATGAGTAACAGTTGCCAGGTCGGCGACAAACAACCCAAGGCTATCGATATCCTCGATAAAAAATAACGTCTTTCAGGGCTGGGGCGGTTCAGACCCCGGCCCCGAACGCCAGGTGAAGCACCAGCCGGAATCCCGGGAAGACTTCGATGTTTGATTTCGAAAGAGGCCCTCTCAAATTCATCCGTGGCGGTAAGTACCCCCATTGCCACAGCCTCTTCATTGACGATGCCCGAAGGGCCTTCGTCGACGCTGCCAGCGAGAAAGATATCCTCAAGGCCTTAGACCGCGAAAACCCCATTCACATCCTCATCAACAGCCATGGTCATGAGGACCATTTCATCTACAATTACCTCTTCTCCAAAGCGCAATTCTGGGTGCATGAATCCGATGCCCCCATGTTCAGAGACATTGACAAACTCATTGACTGCTATGACCCTACACCTTCGGAACGAAACCATTGGCGGAAATTTATCGCTGAATCGTGCTACTATGAGGCCCGTAACCCGGATCGTCTCCTAAAAGACGGGAACGAACTGATCTTCGGAACCACCCGCTGCCGCGTTATTCATACCCCGGGCCACACCCCGGGCCACTGCGCATTTCATTTTCCCGAAGAGCGGGTTCTGTTTACGGCCGATCTGGATCTCGTAAAAGCCGGTCCCTATTACGGTGACGTTGATTCGAGTATTGAAGATACCCTCAATTCCCTTGAGCGCCTGGCCAGCATTGATGTGGATGTATACCTGACGTGTCACGGGCGAGGGATTCATGAGGGCAACCCCGAGCATATTCACCGATATGCAGCAGTGGTCCACGAGCGTGAAGAAAAACTCCTGGAGTTTCTGGCCGATGGTCCCAAGACCCTGGAAACGGTCACGGCACAGGGCATCATTTATGGTCCGCCGAGAAGTCTGTCCGGCTGGGACCTCTCGGTCTCCGAAAGTGCCATGATGAAAAAACACCTGGAATGGCTTGAAAGAAAAGAAATGGTCAATTCCGAAAACGGCTGTTTCAGCCTCATCTCATGACGTTTCCCGCGCAGGCGGTTTTTTAACGGATTGACGTATGTGTCATTTAGTGATATGGCCCTTCAAAACATCATTCCAAACCCGAGACAGGAGAAAATAGATGGAAGACAAGAAAGCGGACCTGGCAGGCCCCGGCATTGGAAATTATACGGAACTCGAAAGCATTTTGCCTGACGATTATACCTCCCTGCTGAACCCCAGGGAAACTCAGCTTGCCACTTATGCTGCCAAAGACTACATCGAGGAAAACATGTGTAAGGAACTGAATCTCATACGGGTCACCGTTCCCCTCATCGTGGATGTGGACAGCGGGGTGAATGATTACCTGGATCGAGACGGTTCAAGAACCCCCATCGGGTTTCACATAACCAATGATCATGACAAAAACCCCATTGATGCTCAGATTGTTCAGGCCGCTACCAAATGGAAACGGGTGGCCTTAAAACAGTTCGGCATGAAGATAGGGGAAGGACTCATTACGGATATGCGGGCCATCCGTAAAGATTATTTCCTGGATCACGATCACAGCGCCTATGTGGACCAATGGGACTGGGAACTGGCCATCACCGAAGATCAGCGCAACCTGCAACTCTTAAAGCAGGTGGTGGAAAAGATATGGAAAGTTCTGAAGGGAGCTGAAACCCATTTACAAGGCATTTTCCCCCAGCTCAAAACCGACAAATACGAGGATATGCCAGAAAAACTCACCTTCATGCACGCCGAAGACATTCTCGCCCGATACCCGGACATGCCCCGAAAACAACGGGAAACGGAAATCGTCAAAGAATACAAAGCCATCTTTATTTACGGCATCGGGTGGACCCTTGCGGACGGATATCCCCATGAAATGCGGGCTGCGGATTATGACGATTGGGTCACAGAAACCGTCTCCGAAGACGGACGTCCCATGCACGGTTTGAACGGCGACATCCTGCTCTGGAACCCTGTCACGAAGCGACGTCACGAACTGACCTCCATGGGGGTACGTGTCAACGCTGAAACGCTGAAGCAGCAGCTTGAAATCACCAACCAGATGGATTTCCTGGAAATGCCCTACCACCAGGCCGTGCTGAACAATGAAATTCCGCTGAGCATCGGTGGTGGCATCGGTCAATCCCGGACCTTCATGTCCTTGCTCAAAAAGGCACACCTGGGGGAAGTCAGCGCCACGGTTTGGCCCAAGATTCTCAAAACCATGTGCGCCAAAAAGAATATCCATGTGATTGAATAGAACCGACCCTGACCGGGTGGACAAACAACCTCTCGGGGCTGATGCAGGCTGGTCCGGAAAAATCGCCTCAGCCCCTGCGGTTGAATATGACCATTCCCACAAGAATCAATGCCATCCCCATGAGGTGGTATCCGTGCAGCGTCTCCCCCAGGAAGAAAATAGCCAGCATCGAAGCAAAAACCGGCACCAGATAGGTAAACAGCCCGGCCCGATTGGCCCCAATCAAGTCAATGCCCCGGTTCCAACAGAAATAAGCAACAATGGACGGAAAAACCGCCACGTATAGAATGCTCATGAGGGCGGCGAGGGTCACGGAAAAAGGCCCCACCACTACCAGTTCCCAGATGTAGAGGGGCAACAACATCAGAACACCCCATGCAAAGGTGAAAATAAGCAGACTCAGGGGATGAATGGGCGGGCGTTTTCTTAAAAGCGCCGAATAAAGCGCATAAATAAAAACGGCTGCGAGCATCAGAACATCCCCTTCAACCAGGTTCATGCTCACCAATACTTCCCACCGACCATGAACCACAACAATACAGGCGCCCACCATGGAAATTACCACGCCCGCAAACTGAACCGTTGAAATTCTCTCCCTGAAAACCACCCAGGATATGAGGATGATCATGGCCGGCATAGCCGTCTGCATGAGCGAAACATTGATGGCGGTGGTGGTGTGAGCCGCCGTATACAACATTGAATTGAAGCAGGAAACCCCTAAGAATGAAAGAAGCACCAGCCATTTCCAGGACTTCATGGCCGCGCTCCAGTCCCTTTTCACATGCCTCAGGGTGAAAGGAAGGAGGATGGCAAAGGCCAGAACCCAGCGCCAGAAAGCCAGACTGACGGGGGGCACCACATCCACCACCCCGCGCGCCACCACGGCGTTCCCTCCCCAGCAGAGGGGCGGCATCAGCAACATGGCATAGGGCAGCCATCCGGGACGTGATTTTGTTCTTTTTGACAATGATTTTGACACGGGTCGGCGCACTCTTTATTTCGGTCTATCGTTCAAAGTCCATACTGGTAACGGTGATCTTCAATCGATCTTCCCGTGATGCACCGTGGATCAGGCCTTCCGTCACCTTTCGGGGAACCTGGTAGTCTCCTAAAACGTGTCCAGCCTGAACAGGTGCAATACCACCTGTAAATGCGTAATGCCGGCATACCCCCGTCGTCCACCATGACCCCAACATCATTCGCCGATTCTCCATTTTTTCTACCATAGAAAAGGTCCCCTGTCACTTCTTCACGATATATTTGTCATACCCGTATCACAAACGCCACACACGCAGTTCAGGCACCTTAAACTTGACAATAGGGGCCCATATGAGACAGAATCCTAAGAAAAGATTTCTTTATCCAGGCACGTTGGGCGATACTTTTCACGTTTTTCTTTCGGAGAAACACTCCGCTAGCAGTGCATATTTGAGACATACAACCATTATCCCGGGTAAATGCGAGGGCAAGACAATGAGTGCAGGCGGCAGATGGGGAAAGGTTTCGATAATCTTCTTTCTTTGGGGGTTAATGGTACTCTGGTGGTTATCTTTTGCGCAAGGGGTTTCGGCCAAAATATATGACTTTGATGAAGGACTTGAGGCAGTTACAGCGGGGCTTATTTCAGAAAACAGGGAAATCCTGAAAAACAAAAAGATAGCCGTTTTCGGAATAATTGAAAGCAAATCGGGGAAAGAGTGGGAGGTCTCTTCGCACATTGAAGACGGGATTGTGGACGCGCTCGTCAATCATGGATACAGGGTTATTGAAAGAAGAAGAATTCAGGATGTGATCCAGAAGGAGATTAAGAAATCTACGGATCTGTGGTTTGACCAGGCCCGGGTAGCCCAATTCGGAAAACTTGTGGGGGCGGACTTTGTTGTGACGGGCCGGTACGTTCTGTGGGGACAGGGAACGCTCAAGATCAGTGTCCGGGCCATCAATGTTGCTGACGGAGAAATTGTGGCGGCTGACAAAGTGAAGATTCTCACAGACCGGATAGCAAGTTTACTGAAATCGCAAGAGAATAAAAAGCACCAGAAAAGGGCCGGGATCAACCCTGAGAAGCCGGTTGAGGTAAAGAGAATCAATGAGCTCACCCACGAAAGTGGAAAACTGGGGAAATACAAGGCCCTGATCATGGGGATTAACGACTATATGGCACCTGAAATTCCTGACCTTGAAACAGCTACCAACGATGCGACGGCCGTGGCCGGTATCCTCAAAGAGAAATACGGGTTCGAGGTGAAGCTTCTGCTGGACCGTGAAGCCACCAAGGAGGCCATATACAGGGAATTGCGGAACCTGACGAAAACCACAAAACCAGATGACAGCGTGTTGATCTATTTTGCGGGGCATGGAGATCTTGACCGAACCTACGACGGCGGTTGGTGGATCCCTGCAGACGCTGTGGGCGGAAATCCTGTGACCTATCTCGACAATGTTCAGGTTCAAAAAGCCATGCGGAGCATGAGGGCCCGACATGTCCTGCTGGTGTCTGATGCCTGTTATTCAGGTACGCTTTTTGGAAAAGCCCGGAGCCTGCCGCCTGTGATTGACGATAAATACTACCTGAGCCTCTATAACGAAAAAAGCAGGTGGGGCATGACTTCGGGCAACAAAACACCGGTGTCGGACCACGGCACCGATGGGCACAGTGTGTTTGCCCACCAACTGATCAAGGAACTGGGGAACAGCGAAAAACCTTTTATCAGTACCCATGAGCTCTTCGCTCGGATAGCCCCAGTTATTGCCAATAATTCGGCCCAGACTCCCATTTGCCGTCCCATACTGAACACCGGAGATCAGGGCGGGGAATTTGTGTTTGTGGCATCCGTGAAAAATGAACCGCCGGCGGTGGTCCTCAAAGTTCACCAGAGCATCCTTAACAAGGACATGCTCTACTGGGAGTCCGTGAGAAACAGCAATGATCCGGTGCTGTTGGATGCGTATCTAAAAACATTTCCGAACGGAATTTTTGCCGTTATTGCCAAACGGAAAATTGCGGCCTTTGAACAAAAAAAGGTGGCCGCCGCTACGGCGCCTGTGACTTTAAAATCCAGGTTGTTTGTGGAAGTCCAACCGAGAGATGCAACGGTAAGAATTCTCAATATAGGACCGAAATTTCACCAGGGGATGGCCCTTAACCCAGGGCTTTACCACACGGAAGTCTCAAGGAGCGGCTATAAGACAGAGAAGATGTGGGCAAAACTAGGACCGGGCAAGGATGCGACCCTGCATTTCAGTCTTGAGCAGAAATCCGTACCACGGGCAGAGGCATTAATGAAACAACCCCTGAAACATTCGACGTCGGTTACGCCTTCGCCCCCCAGAAAGATTTCAGGCCGGGACGGAATTTATGTGGCTTATACCAACGGGATCGTAAGGAACACAAACACAGGTCTTGAGTGGAAAGCGGGTCCTGACAAAAACACAAGCTGGGAAAAAGCGAGATCCTGGGTGCGGCGCCTCAACTTTGACGGTGGCGGGTGGCGGTTGCCCACCAAGGGCGAACTCAAGAGTCTTTACAGGGCAGGGGCCGGCACCTGCAATATGACCCCTCTTTTCAAGACCACTGCTTGGTGGGTGTGGTCAAAAGAGACCAAAGGTTCTTCTGACGCCTGGATCTTCTATTTCTCCGGCGGCTACGGGTACTGGCTCGACCGCAGAACCTCCGACAACCTCCGAGCCTTTGCCGTGCGGTTCCGGGGCGATGGATAATGCGTTAACCTTGACAAGGCGTGGCCGATATGAGACAGAATCCTAAGAGCCTGTTTGAGGTTCATGACAGCATATGGAATAAATGCGAGGCGGAAAAATGAGTGCCAATAACAGATGGGGCCAGGTTTTGACCAACTTTCTTCTTTTGGGGTTGGTGGGACTCTGCTGGCTATCTGGTCCAACAAGAGTTTCAGCCCAGACCTATGACTTTGATGAAGGGCTTGAGACGCTTACAAAGGGGCTTGTTTCAGAAAACAGGGGGATCTTGAAAAAAAAGAAGATAGCTGTTTTCGGAATAATTGAAAGCAAGTCGGGGAAAAGGTGGGAAGTCTCTTCGCATATTGAAGACGGAATCGTGGACGCTCTCGTAGAGGATGGATACAGGGTCATTGAGAGGAGAAGAATCCAGGATGTGATCCAGAAGGAAATTAAAAAATCCACGGATCTCTGGTTTGACCAGGCCCGGGTGGCCCAATTCGGAAAGCTTGTGGGAGCGGACTTTGTTGTGACGGGCCGATACGTTCTGTGGGGACAGGGAACCCTTAAGATCAGCGTCCGGGCCATCAATGTTGCCGACGGAGAGATTGTGGCAGCTGACAAAGTGAAAATTCTCACTGACCGGATAGCAAGTTTACTGAAATCAGAAGTGGATGAAAAGCCCCTGAAAAAAGCCAGGGTCAGCCCTGAAAAACCGGTCAAGTTAAAGAGGATCAATGAACTCACCCACGAAAGTGGAAAACTGGGAAAATACAAGGCGCTGATTATCGGGATTAACGATTATAAGGATCCGATGATTCCCGACCTTGAAACAGCCACAAATGATGCGACAGAGATCGCCGGGGTTCTTAAGAACAGATACGGATTCCATGTGAAACTGCTTTTGGGCCGTGACGCAACCAAGGACGTCATATACAAGGAACTAAGGAGCCTGACGGGATCGACAAAGCCAAATGACAGCGTGTTGATCTATTTTGCGGGGCATGGAGATCTTGACCGAACCTATGACGGCGGCTGGTGGATCCCGGCGGACGCTGTGGGCGGAAATCCGGTGACGTATCTCGACAACGTTCAGGTTCAAAAAGCCATGCGGAGCATGAAAGCCCGACATGTCCTGCTGGTGTCTGACGCCTGCTATTCGGGTACGCTTTTTGGTAAGGCCCGGACCCTGCCCGCCGTAATCGACGATAAATACTACTTGGGGCTGTACAACGAAAAAAGCAGGTGGGGCATGACTTCGGGCAACAAAACACCGGTGTCCGACCAGGGCACTGATGGGCACAGTGTGTTCGCCTACCAGTTGATCAAGGAGCTGGGGAAAGGGGATAAGCCTTTCATCAGCACCCGTGAGCTCTGCGCCCGGATAGCCCCTGTTATTGCCAATAACTCGGAGCAAACACCGATTTGTCGCCCCATACTGAACACCGGAGATCAAGGCGGGGAATTTGTGTTTGTGGCATCCGTGAATAAAGAACAGCCGCCACCCGTTCCCAAAGTTCATCAGAGCACCCTCAACAAGGATATGCTCTTTTGGCAGTCCATTAAAGACAGTAATGATCCGGCACTCTTTGAAGCCTATTTGAAGGCATTTCCAAATGGAATTTTTGCCCTTATTGCCGAAAGAAAGCTTGCGGCCCTTAAACAGAAAAAGCAGGCCGTCGCAACAGCACCTGTTGTTTTAAAATCCAGGCTGTTTGTGAATGTCGAACCGAAAGGTGCAAGAGTAAGGATTCTCAATATAGTACCGAAGTTTCACCAGGGGATAACCCTTGATCCCGGGAGCTACCATCTTGATGTGTCCGCGCCCGGTTATCTAAGTCGGGACCAATGGATCAAGCTCAGAACCGGTGAAGAAAGAACCGTTAATATCAATTTGCCACCACTTCAAAAAGCGGTGGAAACGCCTCCTGCCACCTTGAAACCGACACCCCAAGTTGCAAAACCATCCCCTTCGACCTCCCAACCGAAACCGGCAGAACCAGCGGCAACCTCCCAGACCGAACCGGGACCCGCCACTCAGGTGTTTGAAAACGTGAAGCGCGCGTTTCAATCGTGGAAAAAGAATATCTTTTCCGGGCCTTCAGGTCCGCCTGAAAATACCAGGGGCGATTCCGACATTAATGATCATTCCAAAGACGATGCACCGTAAACGAGCGGCAACGCCGTCAATTCCGTTCGGAAGGGCCCGATCATAAGGAATAATAAATGCTCAAGAAAAAGCTTTACGGAAACGATCTGAAAGGGCAACTGAGGGCCAGCGCCAGGGACAGGCTATATCATTTCACCCTTTCAGGGGGCATGATACGTGGGGCCGTTCTACACGGGACCCGTATGGTAAACGAAATGCGTGCCAATCACGGGTTGGGGATTCTGGAAACCCTGGTACTGGGGCACGCCTATATGGCGGGTTCGCTCATGTGCGCCAACCTGAAGGGAGATGAACGAATCGGCCTAAAAATAGACTGTTCAGGGCCCATCAAAGGTCTTTTCGTGGAAGCCAACGCCTTTGGTGAAGTCCGGGGCTATTTGAAGAACGTTCCCATCCCCATTGAAAAACCCCTTGAAGATTTCGACCTTTCTCCCTTTTTCGGGGCGGGCTTCCTGTCGGTGACCAAGACATTCCGGGATGCGAAACAGCCTTTTACGGGCCAGGTGCAACTCATGTACGGTAACATCGCCAAGGATCTGGCCTACTATTACCTGACCTCCGAACAGACCCCCACCGCCTTTAATCTGAGCATTAAATTCGACTCTGAAGGAAATGTCACAGGCGCCGGTGGCCTCATGTTGCAGGTCATGCCCGGCGCCGACGAAACAGCGGTGGACAACCTTGAAACCATGGTGTCCGATCTGCCGTCCATCGGCACGGCATTCGCCCAAGGGGAAGCACCCAAAACGCTGATCTCAAACAGTTTCAAAGTGCTGAACCCCCAGCTCCTGGGGGATCACAGGGTTGAATTCATGTGCCATTGCAACCATGACCGGGTGGAGAACATGCTGGAACTCCTCCCAAAAGCGGACCTTGAGGATATGCTTCAAAAAGGCCCCTTTCCCGTGGAAATCAAATGCCATCACTGCGCCACCCCCTACCGTTTCGAAAAAGAGGATATTGCCAGGATAATCACCGGTCACCGGTAACCATCAACAATTATCTTCCGGCATCTCCAGGGTGATCTTGCCGAACTTGCCCTTTCTGAAATCACCCAATACGATACGAGATACGCGCATATAATCGATATTCTTATTTTTTCTGATACAACCCCGTTTCATGGCAATCCGCTCAAGAAGCGCCAGGGAAGGTTGGCCGTGGATGTCAATTTGATATTGTTTCCCCAGATTCGCCGGTGCAAGATTCATTAATTTGGCCAACAATGAAATGGAAAGGGTTTCCAGATCCAGGAGTTCATCCTTTACAGCGCCGATAAGGGCGAGACTTTCAAAGATTTCTTCACTCTCCCTGGGCCACAGAATCCCCGGCGTATCCAACAGCTCCAATTGTCTGTGGGTCGTCACCCGTTGTTTGACCTTTGTGACGCCCGGTTTGTTGGCGATTTTGGTTTTCTTTTTCCCAGCAATGGCGTTGATGAGTGTGGATTTTCCCACATTTGGGATACCCACCACCATGGCCACAACAGCCTTTTTCCGGTCGCTTATGCCGTGCAGTTTGGATATTTTAGCATGCAAAGCCCCGTGTGCCAGCTTGATGAGTTTTTTAACGCCCGTCCCCCGGATCGCGCTGACCGCCACGGATTTTGCGCCCATTTTTTCGTAATGGGCCACCCATTTTCTGTCGCTCTCGTCATCACTTAAATCGCACTTGTTCAAAACAACAATTCTGGGTTTTTCCCTTGTTATCAAATCAATGCGCTCATCCCTGCTGCAGAAGGGGATTCTTGCATCCAGTATTTCGAAAATGACATCCGCAGCTTTCAAGTTTTTCCGCAGAAGTGCTTCGGAGGTTCTCATGTGTTTGGGAAACCAATTACTGTTCATCATTTTACCATGGTGTAACGTTTCATGTGTAAGGAATGGGGTATTAGAGCACATTTGAGTGTCGATCGCAATGATTCCAATACTCAAGCCAACAGACCCTGAGGAACCTGTTTCTCTCATTGCTTTGCAATAAAAAGTTGCAAGAATGAATGATTATTTGGTACTGGTATCCTCATGAAGCCACATGGTCATGCAAACGACAAAACAAAATCACCGGCTTGTGAGATTTCTTTTGACCGCTCTGATGAAAAGAAGCTTATGATCAACCTTGTCGGAAGCTGGACCCTCAAATGCAAACGCCCTTCAGCCGATATCGTCAAAATGGAGATAAACGCAGGAGCTGCTACAGGAATTGTTTTTAATACAACCGGCGTTACGGACTGGGACAGCGGCCTTCTCGTATTCCTGGGCCGGGTTATCGATCTGTCTTTAGAAAAGGGCATCACCGTAGACAAAACCGGCCTGCCCCATGGCGCCGGGAAACTCCTGGATCTCGCGGCGGCAGTACCGGAAAAAGAGGGCGCTCGAAAAAAAACCCGGAAAGAAACATTTCTTTTTCGAGTGGGCACCGAAACAATGGATTTTTACCGGTCCTCGGGAGAAGCACTGGGCTTTGTGGGAGAAGCCTTCACGGCATTTACCCGGTTCCTGGCAGGAAAAGCACGCTTTCGGCGCTCAGATCTGGCCCGCATCATACAGGACTGCGGCATTGACGCCCTTCCCATTGTCTCCCTGATCAGCCTGCTGGTAGGGCTGATTCTCGCTTTTGTGGGGGCAGTCCAATTAGTGATGTTCGGCGCCCAGATATATGTTGCCAACCTGGTGGGGATTGCCATGGTACGCGTCATGGGGGCTGTCATGGCCGGCATCATCATGGCAGGGCGGACGGGGGCGGCCTTCGCCGCGCAACTGGGCACCATGCAGGTGAACGAAGAAATCGACGCATTTAAGACCATGGGCATCTCCCCCATGGAATTCCTGGTGCTGCCACGCATCCTGGGCCTGGCCATCATGATGCCCCTGTTATGCCTCTACGCGGACCTCATGGGCATTCTGGGC
>JAERTK010000330.1 GCA_016844935.1 Desulfobacteraceae bacterium
GCTTGAACTGAGCATGACCCTCGATAATGACCTGGGTATCGACTCCATCAAACGGGTGGAGATATTCTCCATACTGCGTGAAAAACTCCCTGATGCGCCTGAAATAGAGCCGAAACACCTTGGTGAACTGGAATCTTTGCAGGACATCATGGATCATCTGGCCGCCGATGGCGGGACGGCGTCCCCCTTGGAATCGAACAACAAGGAGAAAGATGAGATTCTGAAAATGCTTTTGGAGGTTGTTTCCGAAACCACCGGATATCCGGTTGAGATGCTTGAACCCGAAATGACCCTTGATAACGACCTGGGTATCGACTCCATCAAACGGGTGGAGATATTCTCCATGCTGCGTGAAAAACTACCCCATGCGCCTGAAATTGAACCGAAGCATCTTGGCACATTGGAATCTTTGCAGGACATCGTGGATCATCTGGTTTCGGACTTCAAAAAAGATGCGGGTACGGTAGATCAAATAAATGAGGATGTCTCCAGCGAACCTGTGAAAAGCGCGCCGACTTCCTCCCATATCTCCAGAATGGTGGTTTCCCCTGAACCCATGGAAAGCGCCGCTTCGGGCGCTGTACAAATATCCGGGACCGGCCCTTTTTGGATTGCCGGAAATGACCGTGAGCTCTATTTGGCTTTGAAAGCGCGGCTGAATGATTTGGGTTATGAAACGGTTCCCATCTCTTTTGCGGACCTCGATCAATTGACGCCGCCCGATGCTCTGGCCGGCTTGATGATCTTAGGCTCAGCGGATACGGATGATGGTTTTCTCCTAAACGCTTTTGAACTCCTGAAGATGGCTGAAAATGGCCTTCGAAGGGGTAAAAATGACGGAATCTCACGGTTTGTTACGGTCACGTTCATGGACGGTGAATTCGGGTTCGGCAATTTACAAAAAGAGATTGCGCCGATTCAGGGAGGGCTCGCGGGGCTTTCAAAAACCATTCCCCATGAATGGCCGGAAGTGGGGTGCCTGGCCCTTGATATGGGAGCCTTTGACCCCATTGAGGAGACGGCGGCGGCCATAGTTTCCGAGGTATTCAAGAGCGGTCCCGTGGAAAGGGGGCTTAACAAAGACCGCCCCATTACCCTGAAACTGATTTCTGAGCCACTCAAAGACCAGGAAAAACGGACCGTTTCCATCCTCGACCCGGACGATGTGGTCATCGTCTCGGGAGGCGCCAGGGGGGTTACGGCGGAAATTTCAGCGGCGGTGGCCAAGGCCTACGGCCCGGTGATGGTTCTACTGGGAAGAAGCCCTGCGCCGGAACATGAATCCGACCGGTTCCGTCATTTGGAAACCGCATCGGAAATCAAACGCGCCATCCTGGCGGGTGGGTCCGGCAACATGAGCCCCAAGGAGCTTGAAGACCAATTCAGGAAGGTGATGGCCAACCGCGAAATGAATCGAAACATTGAACGGTTAAGGGGGGGTGGCGCAACGGTTCAATACCATGGGGTCGATATCAGGAACCGCTCGGAGGTTGCCGATGTATTGGCCTCGGTCAGAAAGAGATTCGGTAAAATAACAGGCCTTATTCACGGCGCCGGCGTTTTGGAAGACCGGTTGATTGGGGATAAAACCATTTCCCAGTTTGAAAGGGTCTATGCCACCAAAGTGGAAGGATTAAGAAACCTGCTTTCCGAAACCGAACCGGATGATCTCAAGATAATGGCCCTCTTTTCCTCTTCTACTGCTCGGTTCGGAAGAAAAGGCCAGATTGATTATGCGGCGGCAAATGAGGTGCTGAATAAAATTGCCCAGGATGCGGCGAGGAAAAGGCCTGACTGCAGAACGGTTGCCGTCAACTGGGGGCCGTGGAACGGCGGCATGGTGACCGATGCCCTCAAACCTCTGTTCGAGGCGGAAGGGATCGACCTGATCGAAAAAGCGGCAGGGGCCGGGTATTTTATTGATGAGCTGGAATCAGGGTCAAAAAGTGCGGTTGAAGTGGTGGTCGTGGGGGGGGCGTTGGAAGACGTTGGATTTTCTGATGTCATTTCGAAAGAGGATTCAACACCGAACCGGCTTTCAACCGATACCGACGACCCCATGGATGCCGCCTTTGAACTGGATCTTTCCATAGAGCGTTATCCCATTTTGAAAGACCATGTGATGAACGGGAACGCGGTTCTCCCGGCGGCCATGATGATCGAATGGCTGGCTCACGGTGCCCTTCAAAATAATCCGGGATACCATTTTGTGGGGTTCAACGACTTCAGGGTGTTCAAAGGCGTCGTCATGAAAAATGGTGATTCAGAACATCTTCGGATCACGGCGGGTCATCTTTCGGCAGACAACGGAACACTGTCCATAACAACGGAGATCCGGGGAAACGGCGACGGGAACATGCCGGCGTTACATGCCACGGCAAATGTCATCCTTTCAAACAAGATGCTCGGAGAAGAAACCGGGAGGATCCAATCAGGAGCCTTGAGATCCTATTCTCCCATGAACGGACCCATATACAACGACACGCTTTTTCATGGAAAGCTTTTGCAAAATATCCTTTCGGTCAAATTGAGCGGCGACGATATGGTCATGGTGGATTTGAGCCCCACCGATGCCCCATCCGCGTGGATGGCGGGCGGGATACAGAAGGACTGGATTGCGGATCCCGGCGCCCTCGACGGCGGTTTTCAGGCCATGATCCTCTGGAGTTTTCAGCAGTACAATGTGGGTTCCCTGCCAATAAAATCGGAAAATACCGTCAGTTCAAACAACAATTTCCCTCCCACGGGGTTCGGGCGGCAGTGCGGGTAACGGAAAAAAGCGAGGCCCGGGCGGTGGCGGACATTGAGTTTCTGGACCGAAAATCGGGTGATTTGGTGGCCCGAATTGAAGACTACGAATGCACCCTTGATAAATCTCTGAAAGAGGCGTTCAAACGCCATGAATTGGAATGAAAATCAATCAACCGATTGCCATCATCGGCATGGGCGGGATTTTTCCCCATGCGACCAATCCGAAAAAACTGTGGGAAAATATCTTAAATAGACGGGATTCCTCCCGTGAAGTCCCCCCCGGACGCTGGGCCGTCCCGCCTGAAAAGGCCTATGACCCGAAACAGGGGGTCGTGGACCGGGTATACTCCACGCGCGGATGCTTTATCGATGACGCCCATATCGGAGATCTGGCGGGTCTTCATCTTCCGCCCGGTTTTTTGGATCGTCTGGACCCGCTTTTTCATCTTCTCCTCATGGCGGGAAAACAAGCCTTTGATGATGCATGCATAAAAGGGGAGGACCACCGCAACCGCAACACCGGGGTGATTATCGGGAACCTGGTGCTCCCCACCGATTCATTATCCGCCATTGCCGAGGAAACCCTTTTTCGCACTTTTGAAGAAAAAGTCCTTCCCGGAAATCAAAGCCCATCCCCCGGGACCGATCCCCTGAATGCATACGGGGCAGGGTTGCCGGCAGGAATCCTCTCAAAGGCCCTGGGGCTCGGGGGCGACAGTTTTACACTGGATGCGGCGTGCGCCTCTTCCCTCTACGCCATGAAACTGGCCGTGGACGAGCTTTCTTCCGGTCGCGCCCATACCATGCTCTGCGGCGGCGTATCCCGGCCCAGCTGCCTCTATACCCAGATGGGTTTTTCCCAACTGAGGGCCATCTCCCCAAGCGGGCGGAGTGCCCCCTTTGACGCGGATGCCGACGGCCTGGTGGTGGGGGAGGGCGCCGGGATTTTTGTGCTGAAGCGCCTTTCGGACGCCCTGGCCGAGAACCACAACATCCATGGGGTCATAAGGGGTATCGGACTGTCAAACGACATGGGCGGCAGATTGCTGGCGCCCACCTCCGAAGGGCAGCTCAGGGCCATGTGTGCCGCCTATGAAGAAGCAGGCTGGCATCCCCATGATGTGGACCTCATTGAATGCCATGCCACCGGAACGTCTGTCGGGGATGCGGTCGAATTTGAAAGCCTGAAAAGGCTCTGGGAAAGGGCTGACAATAAACTGTCATGCGTGTTGGGTTCCGTTAAATCCAACATCGGGCATCTGCTCACGGCGGCGGGTGCCGCCGCATGCATGAAGACCCTTTTCGCTCTCCGGAATAAGACCCTTCCGCCATCGGCGAATTTCAATACGGCGCAGGAATCCTTTGAAATAGAAAAAACGCCTTTTTCGATCCTTAAAACGGCCAAGCCTTGGAATAGACGGAATAAGAACACCACCCGGAAGGCTGCTGTGAGCGCTTTCGGATTCGGCGGGATCAATGCCCATGTTCTGCTTGAAGAGTGGACCGGTTTGAAGGAAGACTTCCCGGAAACGGATCCCCGGGATTTTAAGAGGGACCCGGCCCATGTGGCGGTCATCGGCATGGATACCCATTTCGGGAAAAGGGATTCGCTGGAATCTTTCAAGACGTGCGTTTTAAAGGGGATAACGCCGGAACCGGGATCCCGGGACAATTCCTGGGGCGTTTATGAGACCAAATGGTTTAAAAAGAGTGAATCGTCCGGTATGAGGCAGGCGGGTTTTTTTATGAACGAGGTCGAAATTCCGGCTGGGCTTTTCCGGATTCCCCCCAAAGAGCTCCATGAGATGCTCCCCCAGCAACTCCTCATGCTCAAGACGGCCGTTGGCGCATGGGACGACGCAGGTCTTGAAACCAAAAACAATATGCGTGCCGGCACGTTCATGGGGATCGGGCTCGATCCCAACACCACAAACTATCATGTGAGATGGTGCGTTGAACAGAACGGCGCAGCATGGGCGAAAAAGCTGAAACCCGATAATCCCCTGGTGGATCAGAAAAAATGGGTTGCGGATCTTCGCGATGCCGCCGGTCCGGGGCTTACGGCAAACCGCACCATGGGGGGGTTGGGCAGTGTGATTGCCAGCAGAATTGCCAGAGAACTCTCCATGGGCGGTCCCTCATTCACCGTCTCAAGCGAAGAGAGTTCAGGGATAAACGCCCTTAAGACCGGGGTGAGAATGCTCCAAAACGGCTCAATCGATCAGGCCTTGGTGGGCGCCGTTGAAATGACGGGAGATGTGCGATCCCTTTTGAGCCGGAACGGACTCCGGCCGTTTTCCACATCCGGAAAGATAAACGCCTTTGACGCGGATGCGGACGGTACCGTCATGGGGGAAGGGGCGGGCGCGGTGGTCCTGAAGCGTTTGGAAGACGCGGTGAGGGACAAGGACCGGATCTATTGCGTCATCAAGGGGGTCGGCGCGTCAACAGGCGGAACACCCCGGGATCTTTTGCCGGATGCGCCTTCATACGCCTCTTCCATGAAAAAGGCCTGCCATGAAGCGGATTGCCTACCGGAGCGAATCGGATATGTGGAAACCCATGGGAGCGGTGATCCCATTGAAGACAAAATGGAGATTGAAGCCCTTTCTTCAATTTTTGGGGCAACGGATGAACTTCACGGGCCGGGGTCCCGGGAATTTTCAGGACGGCAACAGGCTCTTGGAAGTGTAAAGGCGGGTATGGGCCATACGGGCGCGGCATCGTCTCTGGCATCGTTTATCAAGGCCGCCCTTTGCGTGTACCATGAAATCCTGCCGCCGCTGAAAGCCTCAAGAAATCCGCTGCCGGAATTGTTTGAACCGGGTCCATTGTTTATTCCTGCCACGCCCCGCTACTGGTTGCACGATCGCGCGGACGGCCCTCGAAGGGCCCTTGTGGGTTCTTGCAGCATCACCGGCAATTGCGCACATGTTCTGTTGGAGGCATTTGAACTGGAAACCCCATGGTTGGAAGATTCCGAAAAACGCGCACCCCTGGGGCTGAGGGACGAAGGGTTGTTTGGGGTGAGTGCCCATACCCACAAAGGCATCCTTAAGGGCCTGGATCATTTCCGCGAATTTGTTCAAAGTCAAGCAGGGGTCCCTTCCGAAAACATGGAAGCGCTCGCCCGGTCGTGGTGGCGGCGTCACCGAGTCGGCAAACGACCGGCGCTTTCGGTAACGTTTATTGCACAAAACAGAAAAGAACTTCTGAAACAGATCTCCCAATTTAAAAGATCCGTCCGGGAAAACCCCCATAAACGGGTGGGTCACGAGCGGTCGTCCATTCCCGATGCATCGTTTCAGGACAGGGTTTTTTACAATCCCCAACCCATGGCATCCGGGAACAAAAACGAGATTTGTTTCGTCTTTCCCGGCTCCGGGAACACGTTTCCCGGCATGGGTCGGGAACTATTTGTTCAGTGGCCGGAAATACTCAGGAAGCAATATGAGGAGAATCTCTACCTGCGGTGTCAATATCGTCCCGATTGTTTCTGGGACATTGACAAGCGGTATGAAGACAATCTCTTCAAAAAACGCCATGACCGCAGATCCATGATATTCGGTCACGTTTCACTCTGCACAGGCATCAGCGATCTGGTTCAAACCTTTGGCATCAAACCGAATTCGGTTGTGGGTTACAGCTTGGGCGAAACCGCGGGGCTGTTTGCCTTGAAAGCGTGGTCAAAGAGGGATGAAATGCTTGGGAAAATCCAAAAATCAACCCTCTTTACCCGGGATCTGGCGGGAGAATCGAGAGCGGCCCGCAGGCACTGGAAATGGCCCCGGAACAAACCGCTTAATTGGGTTGTGTTCACCATAGATCGGTCCATGGACGTTATCAGGGATTTGCTGGAAAAATACGATCACGTATACCCGTTGATTTCAAATACAAGCGAGGAATGCGTCATCGGAGGTGAACGTAGAGCGGTTGAGGGCTTTATCAATGGGATCGGCTGCCGGCATGTGCCCATCGAGGGCGTCAGCATATCCCACTGTGAAGTTTTAAAAGAAGTTGAAGAAGCCTACCGGGAATTACATCTTCAGAAAACCACTGCCCCTCCCCAAATAAAATACTACAGCGGTGCCCGGGGCCGGTCCTATGATGTTACCCGGGAATCAGCCGCCGATGCAATCCTCTCCCATGCCCTCAATGGCGTTGATTTCCCCAAAACCATTAACGCCGCCTATGAGGACGGGGCCAGAATATTTCTGGAAATCGGTCCCGGCGCATCCTGCAGCCGGATGATCAACCATATCCTTCAGGAGCGTTCCCATGTTGCAAGGTCGTTCTGTATCCAAGGTCAAAATCCGTACTCCCTGATACTGCGCGGTCTGGGGCAATGCATGGCAGAGGGCATTCCCGTGAATATGGAGGGATTGTACGGTGGGGATTTCAACAGGGTCCCGCCAGTAAAAAATGATGACCCAGATGGCTCACCGTCTATCCGCATAAAAACCGGCGGGAAGCCCTTTATCATGCCAAAATTGATGGGGGCCGCTCAAAAAGAGACTGCCGGCGCCATTGAACCAGAAGGGCCCACGGACCCAATGGGGAACTCGACGGAGTCTGATGAACTGATCGCGCAGTTTGCAAAAACCGAGCAGGCAAAGATTGACGCCCACGGCATGTACCTGAAGTTCTCATCCGAAATAACCGAGATAATGGCGGATAATTTGGCGCAACAGATTGCGATTATGGAAAAATCCGGGGGGCGGCCTGCCGCAACCGTTTCAGACAAACCTGCGAGATCCCTTACCCGCGAGCAGTGCATGGAGTATGCAGTAGGATCCATTGGAAAGGTGTTCGGTGAAAAATATGCCGAAATAGACGGATATCCCACCCGGGTCCGTCTCCCGGACGAACCGTTGATGCTGGTTGACCGGGTCGTTTCCATTGAAGGTGAGCCGTTGGTTTTGGGCCCTTCGAGAATCATCACCGAGCATCATGTAAAAGACGGCGCATGGTATCTTGATTCGGGCAGGATGCCCATCTGCATCACCGTGGAGGCCGGTCAGGCGGATCTCATGCTTTCCGGTTTTGCGGGGATCGATTTTTACACCCGGGGGTTGGCTGTGTACCGGCTTTTGGACGCGGATATCACCTTTCACCGGCATCTGCCCCTGCCCGGTGAGACCATCCGCTATGATATCCGGATCAAGCGTTTTTTTACGTTGAACGGCACCCGGTTTTTTAATTTTGAATATGACGGCACCATCGATGAAACGCCGTTGTTGACCATGAGAAACGGCTGTGCCGGTTTTTTTACCCAAGAGGTCTTAGCCGCAGGCAAAGGATTGACCGAGAGTCGCCTGAACAGGGCCCTGGAAAAAGGGAAGGTGGATTCGGGGTGGCGGGAACTGGTGGCCATGAAGGTTGAATCCTATGATGAAGGGCAGCTGGACGCCCTTCGCGGCGGCGACTTGGCCGCGTGTTTCGGCCCTTCATTTAAACGCCTCGGGTTGCAGCATCCTTTAGGCATACCGGGCGGCAGGATGAAGCTGGTGGATCGCATCGTGGAAATCGATCCCAAAGGCGGTCGTTACTCCCTGGGATTGATCCGGGCGGAGGCCCATATCCACCCGGACGATTGGTTTTTGACGTGTCATTTTGTGGACGACCGGGTCATGCCGGGGACCCTCATGTATGAATGCTGCATGCATACCCTCAGAATCTTTCTGTTGAGGATGGGCTGGATCGCAGACGCCCGGGAAGTTTCTCTCGAACCGGTTCAAGGGGTGACGAGCTGTTTGAAATGCAGGGGGCAGGTGCTTGAAACAACGTCTGTGGTAACCTATGAAATCGTTATTAAAGAGTTGGGCATCCACCCGGAGCCCTACGCCATTGCCGATGCCAGGATGGTTGCGGACGGGAAATACATCGTTGACATGGAAAACATGTCCATCCGGATGGCGGGGATTACGTTTGAGCAATTGACGGCCTTATGGCAAGCAGAACCTGAGCTGAAAAGGGATCAACCGCCCAATGAATTCAAACCGGCGGTTTATGACGAAAGCCGGATCATCGCTTTCACCCAAGGGAAACCATCCGTGGCCTTCGGCGAACCGTACCAGGTATTTGACGAGAAGCGCCGCATCGCCCGCCTGCCGAGAGTCCCCTATCAATTCCTGGATCGCATTACCCACGTGGCGGGAGAACCCTGGCAGATGGTGCCGGGGGGCGTTGCCGAAGCCCAATACAAGGTTCCGGAGGATGCGTGGTATTTTTCCGCCAATCGTCAGAAAAATATCCCGTTTGCCGTGCTCCTGGAGATCGCCCTGCAGCCGTGCGGATGGCTTGCGGCGTATGTGGGAAGCGCCTTGACCAGCCATATTGATTTGAAATTCAGGAATCTCGGGGGAGAAGGGGTTCAGACTTTACCAGTGACCCGCGGGTCGGGGATATTGACCACAAGGGTCAAAATTACCAATGTATCCGATTCCGGCGGCATGATTATTCAGCATTTCACTTTCGAGGTGAAAAATTTAGAAGGGACCGTCTACAAGGGAACAACCTATTTCGGATTTTTTTCAGAGGAAGCGCTTCTGAATCAGAAAGGGATCCAGGATGCAAAACCGTATCAACCGTCCCGGTCCGAACGGGAACTGGGGATCAAAAACATAAAGTACCCCACCGAACCGCCACATCCCGGAGAGAAAATGCGGATGATAAATCGTATCGATCTCTTTATCCCCGAGGGCGGCCCGAAAGGCTTAGGCTTTATCCGCGGTAGCAAAAAGGTAGATCCGGATGAATGGTTTTTTAAAGCGCATTTCTATCAGGACCCGGTTACGCCCGGTTCTCTGGGTCTGGAAGCATTTATCCAGTTGCTGAAATTTGTTGCAACCCGGCGATGGGGCGCGTCATATGAAACCGTGTTTGAAGGGATGAATGAAAAACACCAGTGGCTCTATCGCGGACAGGTGGTTCCCACGGATGAGGCTGTTACGGTGGAAGCGGTTGTTACCGAGGTGAATGACAAGGCTCGGTTGATTCGTGCCGACGGGTTTCTGATAGTTGATGGGCGTGTGGTTTACAAACTGACGGATTTTACCTTGACCGTTAAATAGACGTCATCCTAAAAAACAACGAAAAGCGAAAAGGGGGACGCGAAAAGGGGGACGTACTTCAGATTATAAGTTGCGTTTTGATTTCTCATCTGCTAGAGAGACCACATGCCGAGAAAAGCCCGTATAGATGCGCCGGGAGCGCTACACCACATTATTGCCCGGGGAATAGCTCGCCGAAAGTTGTTCGATGATGACGACGACCGAGACTTTTTTATCGAACGATTGGGAGAAATTGTTTCCGATACGGACACACAATGTTTTGCTTGGGCGTTGATACCCAATCACTTCCATTTGCTTTTGAAAACAGGCGCCGTCCCTATCTCTACGGTCATGAAACGCCTATTGACCGGCTATGCCATGTACTACAACCGGCGGCACAAGCGGTATGGCCATCTGTTTCAAAACCGTTATAAGTCAATCCTTTGCCAGGAAGATTCATACCTATTGGAACTGACGCGCTATGTGCATTTAAACCCGCTACGGGCAAAATTGGTATCCGATATAAATGAATTGAGCAACCATCCGTATAGCGGACACGCCGTGCTTATGGGGAGGGCAACCGCGGATTGGCAGAACACGAAGTATATCCTCGGTTTGTTTGACGACAAGCCGTCCGTTAGTCGGCGGCGGTACTTGGAATTTGTAAAAAGAGGGGTAGCTGCCGGTAAGCGGCAAGATCTAACCGGTGGGGGACTGCTTCGGAGCGTTGGGGGGTGGTCCGCGGTGAAATCATTGCGGAATACCGGTGGAAACCAGAAGGGAGATGAGCGTATCCTTGGCGATGGTGAATTTGTAAAAAAGGCGCTCTCTCAGGCCGAGGAGTCATTTGAAAGAAAATATCGATTGAAGGCCAAGGGGGTCGATATCACCAGGATTGCAGAGAGAGTAGCCGAGATTATGGGCATGACCTCCGAAGCGGTTTGGGCTTCGGGAAAACAGCCGAAGATTGTGCAGGCCCGCAGCCTTCTTTGCTACTGGGCGACCAGTGAATTGGGAATTCGCCAGGCGTGGCTCAGCAGGAAACTGGGGATTTCCCAAGCAGCGGTGAGCCTTTCGGTAAGCCGGGGACGTCGAATTGCATCAGAAAATCACCATGAGATCGGAAACTTATAAACTGACGAACGTCCCCTGATCCGCAGGACAATTTTTTTCTCTAAGTCATCCAGAATGCTTTTTGTCAGACATCGTTCCATGGAGGCTTTTTGGCACTTAATTCCGGATTAGTCAAGACTTTTTCGGTGTGCATGCCGGTTTTGCTCACATTGTTTCTTATGGATGGAATAAAATTTTATAAAATTTTAGATTTTAGGGTCGGACCAAGCAGATAGATATAAATTCAATAGCTTAGCTCATAAAATGCGGTGTTTTTAGCCCTTAAAAGCACCTTTCTGGCCCCCAAAACATGCGTTTAAGTCGCTAATAGACCTCGTCATGGTGACCGACATCCACTAAAATTATTTCTTTTTCGGTAACAAAGAATAGAAGCGTGATCCTATAGGATACATTTATAAAAACTGAGTACAGGCCTTTAGATTTCCCTTTTAAGGGGTGGAGCCTCAAAGATGGATGATTTGGGTCACGCTCTAAAATTTTAAGGGTTTTTTCATATTGCGACAACAAATCAGGATGTTTCTTAGCAAATTTGGAGGCCCGCTTAATGTAACTATTGGTATATATTAACGTGAACGTCATTGCGTAATTCTTTTGATATGGTCTTCAACGCTTTCAACAACAAAATTACCATCCTGATAATCAGCTTCGGTTTGATGAAGTGCAGCCTCAAGCTCACATTCCCTTAAATAGTTATATTTTTTCATGTCCATTACGACAAATTTTTCCTTGCCGCGAACGGTAATGACCAATTCATGATTTTCAGCAAGATTTTTTTCAATCTCTGAAACCCCTTTTGTTTTTAGCTGGTTTGCCGTGATAGTATTCATGATAGACTCTATTGAAGATTTTTAAAAAATGTTAATAGTGCTATTATTAATACCTGTAAAAGTATTGGTCAAGTGAAAAAAGACTTTACTGGATATTCGACATAAGCTCGGGCGCAAATAGCAAGTCCCATTTTGAAGTGTGTCAT
>JAERTK010000331.1 GCA_016844935.1 Desulfobacteraceae bacterium
GTTGATCAAATTCCCGGTTGATGATCCGGCAAACAGCATCCCCCAATTTCTGTGAGGGGGTTACCAAAACGGCGGCGGAGTCAGGATCGTGCTCCACCTGGCTCAAGAAATCAAGGGCGATCCATTCCGGGTTGCCGCTGTCGTCGGCCAGGATCAGTGATTCACTGGGGCCCGCCGGTGAATCAATATCTACCTGCCCGTAGACCAGCATTTTGGCGGCGGTTACGTACTTGTTCCCGGGTCCCACGATCTTATCCACCCGGGGCATGGTTTGGGTGCCATAGGCGAGACCGGCGACACCCCATGGCCCCCCCACCTTGAAAATGCGGTCGCAACCGGCAATGTCGGCGGCCACCAGGGTGGCGGGGTTGGCGGACATCCCTTTTCCCGGAGGTGTTACGGCCACAACCTCTTCCACTCCGGCAACTTTGGCGGGGAGGACGGTCATGAGGATGGAGCTGGGATAGACGGCGCTGCCACCGGGGATATAGCACCCCACGATGTCCATGGCCCGTGTGATCCTCCCTGCCAGAATGCCTTCAGCCACCTCGATTGACCACATTTCCCGCTCTTTCTGGGCCGTATGGAATTTGATAATGTTCCCCGCGGCCACTTTCAGGCAATCCACCACGTGGGGGTCCAGAATGTCATAGGCGGCAGAGATTTCTTCCGGGGTGGCCTCCAGATCGGATGGTCCGATATCTTCCTTGTGTTTTCGATAATGGGCGATGGTTACCGCATCACCGTTCTCTTTGATGTCGTTCACAATCCCGCGGACATCCTCGAAAACCACCGAGATGTCCTCCATGGACCGTTCCATAATCCCCTTTCGCTTTTCAGGGGTGAGGTCGCCAATTCTTTCCGTGTTCATTTCCATTTTTCTGTTTTTCCTTTAATCTCGGTTTTCTTCCGCGGCATTTTCATGGGCCGTCTCATGGATATCCCGGTTTTGCCGGCACTGGTGAGCCACACATAATCCGCCATTCTTTTATTGATTGTTGCGCGCTCTGTCAAGGGGTAGAGTACGATGGTGGCGGTTTTCACATCCACACGCCGAAGGACCCGGTCGGGAATGCCGAATTTGTTCACAATATGGCCGTTTCCGGTAAAAACAACCATTCTCCCTCCGTGCGCTTTGATGTGGTCGGCGATGTTTTCGGCCATTGTCTCATCCCATACGCATTGTGCCTGGTAGAAGTGATCGAAATTCTGAATTCCGTGTTTCAGGTTTTTACTGGTTTGGTGCTGTTTAAAGATGCTTTCCAGATATTCCCGATGGGCCGTGTTGTTCAGGTCCATGTCACGAGCCACCTGATGCCGTTCTTCAGCGGTGAGGCTCTCAAGTCCTGATCTTGCCACTTTTTTGACCAACTGGTTCGGTGCGTTGATGCCCAGTAGCGCAGTTCCCTTATCCCGGGAAGTCCACAGGATCGGGCGGTAAAGACGGTAGGGGAACCGCCAGCAGTTTTTCCAATCAACCTCTTCCAGGAAAGCCGTCTCATCCAGATCCCCATTCATGAATCGGTTCAGCACCGGTTGCCGGGTGGTGTCGAAAAACTCCATCGCAACCGCCGGGGGAGGGGTGCAACGCGCCATGAGGGCTTGCAACAGCTGCACCTGGATCAGGTGATGTTCAGGGTTGTTGTGTACCTCGCCTATAAAAACAATATCGACCGTGCCCAGTTGCAGAATGAGGTTTGGGAAATCAATAGGCTGGCCTGTTTTAAGGTCAATGATCCTCCCCTGGGAAAAATGCCGTTCTATACCTTCCACTTTGGCCAAGGGCGGCATCATATGTTTTTTGGAAGTACTACAAGCCTGTAACAACATCAGAAAAACCAGAACAATAAGGAATGACTCAAATTTTCGATTGACACGGCGTAGTTGGTTTCTCACGGAGAATTCCTCTGAACAATGACCTTGACTCCAAGAGGTTCTATCATTAACCTCTTCTTGATGCAACTTTTTTGAAAGATTTCAAAAGGAGCAAGATGGAGCGGCAACGAACCCTTGCCAATGTGCTGAAGGACTATCCCAAAGAGGTGATCCTCAAAGATGGTACCGGTGTCACCCTGAGGCCGTTGGCGGATGGTGATCAGGATGCGCTTTTCCGAATGTTTCACCGATTTCCCAAAGACGAATTGTGGTTTTTGAATCATGATGTAAATGATCCGGCATTGATGGACGAGTGGGTTGGAAACCTGAATTTAAGGCGGGTGGTTTCCATGGTCGCTCTTCTGGAGGGAAAGGTGATTGCCAATGCCGTGCTCATGCTGAAGGGTTATGGCGCCAAGAAACACATCGGTAAAATCCGCATAGCCGTGGACCCCGCCATGCGGGAAAAGAGACTTGGGACCTGGATGCTTCTGGACCTCATTAACCTGGCCGTGGCCATCGGATTGAAAATTCTGGTGATGCGGCTCATCGAAGACCGGGATATTGCCGTGATTCAGGGTGTGAAAAAGCTCGATTTTGTTGAGCGGGCCATTTTGGAGGATTACGTGCTGGATATGGAGGAAAACCCCCACAACCTGGTGATCCTGAGCAAGCGCCTTCACACCCGTTGGGATGATTTTTGACAATGGCCCCAGACCGCATTCAGTATCAGCTGGATCCGGAATCCCTGCGAAAAGTCCTTCCCCACGGTCCCGGTGTATACCTGTTCGTTGACCAGCGGGGCAGGGTCATTTATGTGGGTAAGGCGAAGGATCTGAAAAAGCGTGTGCTTTCATATTTCCGGTCTACCAACAATACCCCCACCAAAACCGCCCGAATGATGGAAATGGCTCAAGGGTTGGAGTTCATCCTAACTCTGACCGAAAAAGAAGCGTTTATCCTTGAAAACGATCTGATTAAAAAATACAAACCACGGTACAATATTATCCTTCGAGACGACAAACAATATCCTTGTCTTAGACTGGATATTCGGGAACCCTATCCCCGGCTCGGCATGGTCAGGAAAATCGAGAAGGACGGTGCGCTCTATTTCGGTCCCTTCTCCTCAGCCAATGCGGTGCGCAGTACCACCCGGGTGATTTCCAGGATCTTTAAACTCAGAAAGTGCAAGAGCTTGAAACTTAAACGCAGGGACAGACCCTGTATCAATTTTCAGATGGATCGCTGTCTGGCGCCCTGTGCGCGGGAAGTCAGTGAGAAAGTCTATGGAGAGATGGTTGAGCAGGTACGCCTTTTCCTGGAAGGACGCAACACGGAATTGCTGGGAAGCATGAAAAAGGAAATGGCGGAATCTGACGACCAATTGGATTTTGAAAAGGCCGCAAACATCCGGGATCGGATTAATGCCATTCAGAAAACGGTTGAACGACAGCATGTGGTTTCCCGTCGCATGGCTGATCAGGATATTCTCGGTATTGCCCGGAAGGAGGATGTCCGTCAGTTGGCGGTGATGTTCGTGCGCCGGGGGCATCTGGTGGGGAGTCGCCATTTTCTCTTTGAAGATGTTAACGGCGCTCCAGTTGAGGTGATGGAGGCGCTCTTACAACAATATTACTCCGGACAGGTCTTTATTCCCGGTACCATTTTACTTTCGGAGCCTGTCACGGAAAGCGATTCACTCAGCGACTGGATATCGGAGATGGCCGGGAAAAAGGTAGTGATCCATTGTCCCCAGCGGGGCGAGAAGAAAAAACTGGTTCAGATCGCGGTGGCCAATGCGGGAAATCTTCTGGCGGGTCACCATATCACCCGAAACGAAGCCTTGCTGGAATCCGCCAGAGCCATTTTGAGTCTTCAAAAAGTGCCGCGAAGCATCGAAGGGCTTGATATCTCCAACCTACAGGGCGAAAATGCGGTGGGGGTTGTGGTGGCTTTCAAAGACGGAGAGCCGGACCGGGGACATTATTTGAATTTTCGCATTAAGAACGTAAAAGGCATCGATGATTACGGCATGATGGCGGAAGTGATGGAACGCCGTATTGCCCGCCCGCCTCTGCCGGACCTTTTCCTGGTGGACGGAGGGAAGGGGCATCTGGCTGTAGTGAAAAAGGTGTTGGATCGGCAACTTGATGGCTCCGACGGTGCCTTTTTGCCGGAGGTGATTTCGCTTGCCAAGCCTGATGAGGCCCTGGGTGAGCAAAACGACAAGATCTACGTTCCCGGCAGAAAGAATCCCGTTCGGTTGAAACCGAATGATCCCGTGCTGTTCTTGATGATGCGGATCCGCGATGAAGCCCACCGAAGGGCGATAACGTATCATCGAAAATTGAGAACCAAAGGCCTTACCCGAAGTCAACTGGATGGAATTCCCGGTGTGGGAAGACAGAGAAAGAAAGCTTTGATTAAATATTTTAAAGGGATCGATAGGATTTCGAATGCAAAGGTTGAAGAATTGTGTGCCGTGCCCGGCATCAACCGGGATTTGGCATTGAAGATTATTGCGGGGTTGTCAGACGGTCACGCGAAGGAAAAACGTGGTTAACCCCAGGTAAATGAGAAGGCTCAGGATGTCGTTTGAAGTGGTGACGAACGGACCGGCGGCCAGGGCCGGGTCCACATTGAGACGTTTCAGGGCCAGAGGGACCGCGGCCCCGATGATGCCCGACAGGACGATGATGAGAAAAAGTGCCGTGTTGACGATGATCCCCAGGCGGTAATCCCCCACCCAGAACCCAACGATCAACCCCAGGATACCTCCGCAGATGATGCCGTTGATAAGGGCCACCCGCAATTCCATCCACAGCCGTTTTCCGATGTTGACCAGTCCGATATCTCCGGTTGCAAGTCCCCTGACCACCACCGTGGCGGCCTGGGTGCCGGTATTTCCGCCCATGGCCATGACCACGGGGAAAAAAAATGACAGGGAGATCATGGCTTCGATGGATGCTTCAAACTGATTGATGACCACCGCCGCAAAAACGCCGCCAAAAAGTGCCGCAATGAGCCAGGGAAGCCTGGCCCGGGAAATTTTGATGGTGGATTCCTCCGTGATCTCCTGATCGATAACACCGGCCATGAGGGACATGTCTTCATCGATCTCTTCTTCGATAACATCAATAATGTCGTCATGGGTAATGCGGCCCACCAGGCGAAAAGAGTCATCAACCACCGGGATGTTGACGAGATCGTATCGCCTCACAATATTGGCCACCTCTTCCTGGTCCGTGTCTACACCGACGGAGATGACATCGGGATTCATGATTTCACTGACTTTTCGATCTTCAGGTTCAAGTACCAGGTCTTTCAGGGAAATAACCCCAACCAGCCTCTGAAAATCATCCGTGACCCAGATATAATAAAGATTTTCAACCTCTCTTCCTTCTTCCCGGATAGTCTTGATGGCATCTCCCACGGTGGCGTCCGCCTTTACCGCCACAAACTCCAGGGCCATGAGGCCTCCGGCGGTGTCATCCGGGAAGGGGAGAAGCTTTTCCAGTTCTTCCGAGATGTGATCGTCAACCGCATCAATGACTTCCTTGGCCCGCGCAGCCGGCAGGTCGCCCACCAGGTCGGCGGCATCATCCGAATCCAGTTCCGCCACGATATCGGAGATGGCCTGGCTATCAAGATCCTTCAGGATGCGTTCCTGGACCGGTGGTTCGATTTCAATCAGAACGTCTCCCGCGCCCTCGGGTTCCAAAAGCTGGAAGATGGGAATCCTTTCTTCGGAGGCAAGGTGCTCGATAAGGTCCGCCACATCAGCCGGTCTCATCTCGGCAATCAGCTTTTTGAGCGTGTTCAGCTTTTCCAGTTCAATTAAGCTTTTGACTTCGTCAATGAGCCTGGGTTCAATCGCTCTTGTTTTGAAAGCCGTCACGATTTGCTCCCCATGGAAGTTCCATTTTGCGATGGAGAATGCTTGTGTTTGAAATTTTTCAGTTTCTCCAGAATCATTTCGTTCAGGTCATTGCGGTTGCCAATTTTGGATTCTATCTCTGTTAGCGGTATTTCCGCTCTTCCGGCGGACCTGTGTCCGCCGCCCGAGCCCCCCCAGGGCTCGAAAAGTTTTTTGACGGTTTTGCCTGCGTTGCCCCTGAAGCCGGCATTTCTGAGAATAAAGATCAGCTTTTTGTCATAAACCCCGGCGACCATGCTCCATTCCGTCTCCGCCAGTTTCATGAAAAAATCGGCAATAATGACCAGTGTATCGGGATTGTCCACCTCTCCCATGTTCACGTAGGCCATATTGTTGATAAACACCAGCCCCTCTATGGCATTACGAAAATCGGCAAGGGCGTGACGGCTCAATTCCGAGGACTCGATCTTCTTAATGGTGTTCATGTTGGCAAATTGATAAAGGTATTTGAAGGCGTTAACATCGTTTGTGAGTGAATCCCGGACAAAATTGTCCGTATCGGTCTTTATGCCGTAAAAAAGGGCGGTGGCAAGCCTCGTGGAAGGGACTACTTTCATGCTTTTCAGGTATTCGCACATGATGGTGGCGTTGGCGCCGTAGTCTTCGCGAATGTCCATGAAAACTGCTCTGGAAGCGGGATCGATGGGGTGATGATCAATAATGATATCAAAGGGATGATCTTTGAAAGGGGGATAATGGCTGGGCTGGGAATCCACCATGGCCCATTTTGTCAGTTTTCGGCCCCGCATGGAACGGATGCGCCGTTGTTTGATATTCAGCAGTCGGATCATGGCCAGGTTGTCGGGCCGGTCGATGGCATTGACGTGAAGGATCTCGATTTTCCTCAGTTTCCGCCAGAACAACCGTTTCAAGGCCAGGGCGCTGGCCATGGCATCCGGATCGGCGTTTATGATGATCCCCAGGCTGTCATCGGATGAAACGGTTTCCAGCAGCTTCTGACACCTCTCCGTCTGGCTGGTGGATTTTGAAAAGGGATGCTCCATTACGGGGTGTGCCATGGTTTTTTCCATTTCAATTCTCAAGTCATGATTGAAATATTTCGGACGATATCTCAAAGTCGCTTAAGATACAATGCAAAAGAAGCGCTTACCAGGGCCAGATGGGCGCCAGGTACTCCAGACTGGGGCTGAGGTCTTCCTCCCTGTGGGGCTCAAGGGTCACGGCAAGGGGACGGATTTTGAGGGAATCAAGATCACTGAATAGTTGTTCTATGTTGATGTTCCCGAGACCCAGGGCCCAATGGTCATCCCGTTGGCCGTTGTTGTCATGCAGATGCAGCTGCTGAAGGTGGGGGGACATGGATTGCACCCATCGGCGCAACGAAGCGGTACCGAATACCGCCTGGTGACCGATATCCAGGCAGAACCCTACACCAAAAGATTTGAGGTTTTCAATGAGCGGCAGTATTTCCGAAGGGCCTTTTTCATAGACGTTTTCCAGCATCAGACAGGTTCCCTCCCGTTGCATTGCGGCAGCCAGGGGTTCCCATAATTCAAGGCTGCTTTCGATCCATTGCTCCTTTATAGGCCAGTATCGTTTGTGATCATAGCCGGTGTGGCAGACCACGGTCCTGGGCTTGAATACGGGTACCAGGGAAGCCAGCTGTTCGAAGCGTTTTCGGGAAATTTCCTGGATGTTTGGGTCCGGTGAACCGGGGGAGAGGTCCATGAAGGGTCCATGAAGGGTGATGGTGCGACCGGCCCGGTGCAACTGTTTTGCAATGGCTTCCGCCACAGAAACCGTCAGATGATCCAATGCCTCCGCGTCAAATCCGATTTCAGGGTTGAGCCCGTATTCAAGGAACTTGTCCAGGTACCCCTTCTTCAGCATCCGGTAGGGGATGTTGACCTGTACATAGCCGGTCAATGATTTTTCGGCTGAAGTGTGTTTCATTTTCTATCCTATTCAAAAACCGTTTTCGTTGTCCACAGTCTTGATTTCAGTGGTTTTCCATCTCTGCCAGCATCAGGTGAATTTTCCTGGCGGGTAGCACGGTAACATCCCGGCGTTGCTGTTGTTCATCACCCCCATAGAGCAACCCTGCCCCCAGGGGTAGATCAAAGACCTTGGCAACAGCTTGTAATCCCTTGAAATAGTCTCTGTTCAGTGTCATCCCGGCCTTGATTTCCACCGGAAAAAGGTCAGGGCCATAATTGAGCAGCAAATCGACCTCATTGCCGTTGCTGTCACGATAAAAATGAAGGTTGCTGCGTCGGCCCCGGTGCAATCGGTATTTAAGCGCCTCCATCACTGCCAGGTTCTCAAAAAGGTTGCCACGCAGGGGATCTCGGCTGACGTGGAGTTGGCTTTCCAGTCCCAGAAGATGGGCGGCAAGACCCACATCGTAGAAATAGAGTTTAGGCGATTTCACCAGCCTTTTGGAGATATTGGCAAAATAAGGCGGCAGCCGAAAGACGATATAGCTTGCCTCCAGAAGGGTTAACCAGTTACGCGCCGTCTGATGGGAAATACCGCAATCGGAAGCCAGGCTGTTGAGGTTGAGCAATTGCCCCACACGACCGGCACAAAGGGTGGTGAAACGCTGAAAGAGAATCAAATCTTTTATGGCGACCAACTGACGAATATCCCGTTCCACATAGGTTTCGATGTAGTCGGCCCAGGCCCGAGACGGGGACAATCCTTCACGCCAGATTCGCGGATAGAACCCGGTGAGCAACAGCCCGTCGATACTGACTCCCTCTTGATGGGTGCCGAGTTCATCAAGTGAAAACGGTAATAATTTAAGAAGGGCAGTCCGTCCGGCCAGAGACTGATTGATCGTTGTAGCCACCTCAAATTGCTGGCTGCCGGTTAGAATGTAAAGGCCGTTGCGTTGATCTTCATCCACCAACGTCTGTATGTAGGAAGGGAGTTGGGGTACATTTTGAATTTCGTCAAGGATGGCGCCGTCCGGCAGTCCGGCCAGAAAACCACGTGGATCTTCCGTGGCAAATGTCCTCGTATCGATATTTTCCAGGCTGACATATTTTTTTTGGGGAAACACCTTGCGACAAAGGGTGGTCTTGCCACTCTGGCGTGGACCGGTCAGTGTAACGACCGGATAATGACCGGCGCTTTTAATGAGGACTGATTCCAAGGTACGATCAAGAATATTCATGGTGTCTATCGTACTCTATGTTTATGCAAAATGCAATTTATAATTTAAATATCCATAAAATCGTACACGAAGGCCTTCAGCTGCATTGACAAGGTGCAGTCGTTAAGCTATAAGCCTGCCATAATATCACTCAACCCATTTTGAACAGTATTGTTATGCAAAAAGCCATTCTAAGCCCCATTTGTTCCGGCCTGGTAATTCCCGGGCTCGGGCAGATCATCAATCAGGACCTGAAGAAAGGGATTATCATCCTTTGTGCCGTATTTGCCCTGTTCGTGGCGGGCATTGTCCGGCTCCTTCAGATTATCCATTCTGTTTTCAGGTCGGGGCACACGGACCTTTCGGACCCCCAGGCACTCATGGCGAGGCTCGGCGCCGAGGATTCGACCATGCTTTGGTGCCTGGGGATCGCTTTCGTCGTACTCTGGCTTTACGCGGTGGTGGACGCTTATCGGGGTGGCAGAAAAATGGATCAGCTTGAAACCGGGAGTTTAATGAAATGAAGGCCTACTTTCTGGATGAAATAAACCCTGAAAACATCGCAAAGATCACCCGGTTTTTGAAGGATAATGCGTCCCGCTCCACCATGGAGCAGCTATTCTGGGTAAATTTCCCGGAGGATGTCTTAAGCTCCCTCCAGTTTCAGCACGCCGCATGTCAGCCCCATGCTTTCGCGGTGGAAGTGGGGTCGGACTGGGTTAAACTGGAGTTTCTGGTACGTTCACTACAAACCATGAAATGCGATTGTACCGCTTACTGCACGAATTCCCAAAGGGATTACATCATCAATTTTGCGGACCGAATGCTGGATCAACTGAATATTGGCACCTGAAAACAGCCTGCCTGACGGATTCCCCCGATTTGACTTTGAGCTCCCGAAGTTAAGGATAAAAGCCGGTTTCCACGGAAATTATGGAATTGACTTGAAATCCCACATCTGATAATTGAATCGTTTATTCTTGAACCTGGAGGCCTGATTAATATGGATTATAAGAAAACACTCAACCTGCCCAAAACCAAATTTCCCATGAAAGGGAACCTGGTCAATAAAGAACCGGAAATGCTGAAACGGTGGGAGGCGGAAGATCTCTACGGAACCATCCGGAAGGCTTCAAAGGGCAGACCCCGATACATGCTGCATGATGGACCGCCATATGCCAACGGGAATATCCATATGGGGACCGCCTTTAACAAGATATTGAAAGACATTATCATCAAGTCAAAACAGATGGCTGGTTTTGATGTCCCCTACGTCCCCGGCTGGGATTGCCACGGCTTGCCCATTGAACACAAGGTGGATAGCGAACTGGGCAAGAAGAAGCGGGAAATGAGCCAGGCGGAGGTGAGAGGGTATTGTCGCCGGTACGCGGAAAAATATATCAATATTCAACGTGATGAATTTAAACGCCTGGGTGTTCTGGGAGAATGGGATCGACCCTATCTCACCATGAACTATCCATACGAGGCGACCATCGTCAGGGAGTTTGGAAAATTTGCCCTGAACGGCAGCCTGGTCCGGAGCAAAAAACCCATCTATTGGTGCTCATCCTGTAAAACGGCCCTTGCGGAAGCCGAAGTGGAATACGAAGAGCACACGTCCCCCTCCATCTTTGTCAAATTCCCCATGATTTCCGACCTAGGGAAAATAGATCCGGTTTTTGAGGGGAAACAGGTCTCGGTTGTGATCTGGACCACCACCCCATGGACTCTGCCCGCCAATCTGGCCATTGCGCTTCACCCGGATTTGCCATACGTGGCGGTGGAAACGTCCGAAAACGAGGTCATGATTCTGGCCGAAGGTCTTCTGGATGAGTGTATGGAAACCTTTGGCATTGAGTCCCATGAAGTCCTGAAGGTGTTTCACGCGGCTGAACTGGAGAATCTGGAAGCCAGACACCCCATTGTTGACCGGCCTTCGGTGATTGTTCTGGCCCGCTATGTGACGCTCGAGAGTGGTACGGGTTGTGTGCATACGGCGCCCGGGCATGGCAGGGAGGATTACGAAACCGGTCTGAAATATGGCTTGGAGGTGTATTCGCCGGTGGATGATGCCGGTCGGTTCACCCTGGATGTGGAACATTTTTCGGGCATGGAGGTGTTTGAAGCCAACCGCTCCGTCATTGACAAACTCACTGAGCTTGGGGCCCTGGTGAAAGAACAGAAAATTACCCATGAATATCCCCATTGCTGGCGGTGTAAAAAGCCGGTGATTTTCCGTTCCACGGAACAGTGGTTCATTTCCATGGATAAGATGGGTCTCAGGGATGCGGCCCTGGATGCCATTGACCAGGTGAATTGGTTTCCCTCATGGGGTCGCGACCGAATCCACAGCATGATCGCCAATCGGCCGGACTGGTGCATTTCCCGCCAGAGATCCTGGGGGGTTCCCATCACGGTATTCTTCTGCAAAAAATGTGGTGAAGTGGTCGTTTCAGAGGAGATTATCGATCATGTGGCGGCAATGGTGGAAAAATCAGGAGCGGATATCTGGTTTACGGCTTCTGAGAAGGAATTGCTTCCGGAAAACACAATGTGCCCGTCATGCGGTGCCGATGATTTCGAAAAGGAAACGGACATTTTGGATGTGTGGTTTGATTCCGGCGTGAGCTATGCGGCGGTCATGGAAAACCGGCCGTATCTGGACAGCCCTGCTGATCTTTATCTGGAAGGGAGCGACCAACACCGTGGGTGGTTCCACAGTTCGCTTTTGTGTTCAGTGGGTACCCGAAATCAGGCCCCCTATGGAAACGTGCTGACCCATGGATTCGTGGTGGATGGCAAAGGAAAAGCCATGCACAAATCTGCCGGGAATGTGATCCCCCCCAAGTCCTTGATCAAGAGCTATGGAGCGGAAATTTTGAGGCTCTGGGTGGCGGGAGAAGATTATCGGGACAACATCAGGCTCAGTAAGGAAATTCTTCAGCGATTGACCGACACCTATCGCCGCATTCGAAATACCTGCCGGTATCTACTTGGGAACCTCCGGGACTTCAACCCCGAAACCGATCAGATTCCCTATGAACAGATGGAAGAGCTGGACCAATGGGCCCTTCATCAGCTTCAGGGGTTGACCGAACGGATCACAAACGCCTATGAAAATTTTGATTTTCATCTGGTCTATCACCACCTGCATAACTTCTGCGTTCTGGATCTTTCTTCATTCTACCTGGATATTATTAAAGACCGGCTCTACACTTCCCCTGAAACGTCCCTGCAAAGGCGGTCTGCGCAGTTTGCCATGAATGAGATCCTGGAAACCCTGGTGCGGCTCATGGCACCGGTTCTCTCATTTACCGCTGATGAAATCTGGCAATACATGGAAGACGATGACCGGTCTCCCAGCGTCCATGCGGATCTCTTTTCACCCTTGAAGAAAGAATTTGTAAATCCAGACCTGGCCGAACGGTGGGAGGATATTCTTTCTGTGCGAAAAGAGGTGACCAAGACCCTGGAACTGGGGCGTAAAGAAAAAATCATCGGGCATCCCCTGGATGCGGCGGTGACTCTGGGCGTTTCATCTGAGCTTTCCGAAAAACTGGCGCGTTATGCGGACCAGCTGAGATCCATATTTATTGTTTCATCCGTGAATATGGTTGATATTGATGAGCTAAAGGATGGTGTCGAAAGCGAGACGGTCCCCGGGCTTAAGGTGCTGGTGGCCCCTTCCACCGATCCCAAGTGTGAACGGTGCTGGACGCACGATTCATCCGTGGGCCATGACCAGGAACATCCAACTATTTGCGGACGATGCCGAAACGTTCTGGACATAATTACCCACTGATCGTCTGGCCGGCGCTCCTCATCGTCTGTCTGGATCAGGCTTCTAAGTTAGCGGTACAGGGAAGCCTCAGGATCTATGAGAGCGTGCCGATTATCAATGGCTTTTTCAATATGGTTCATGTGCGGAACCGGGGCATGGCCTTTGGATTCATGAACCGGCCGGATATGAACTTCGGTTTCTGGGTCCTGGTTTCAGCAACGGTTCTGGCCATTATTCTGCTGTTGTTCTGGTTCTATCGCATGGAGGATGAAAGCAACTGGATGACCCTGGGCCTTTCCCTCATCCTGGGGGGGGCCCTGGGGAATCTCATTGACCGGGTGAGACTTCATGAAGTGATTGATTTCCTGGATTTTTATATGGGTTCTTACCACTGGCCCGCCTTTAATGTGGCAGATGCTGCCATTACCGTGGGCGCCTTTATGGTTGGGTTGAATCTTTTCTTAAAGCCCCCTGAAAAAAAATCCACTTCCCCGGTCGATAGTAAATAACCTGTCAGTGATGCCCATTGGTTGACTTCAAACCTGATTATAGTATAATTTCCCCTAAAAAACGCATCTGTCTGATGAATGCAACCCACAATCTGCAACCCGAAACCCCGGGTGCCCGCCCCGGGGTGCCATAAGGAATCCCTCTGATGAAGCTGTTCCTCAAGATTATTTTGTGTCTTTTAATCGTCGTTGTGGTGTCCGGCCTCTGTGTCGGCGGGTATTTCGCTTACCTGTGGTCCAGCAATCTGCCCTACGTGGGTTCCGTAAAGGATTACAGGCCCCCGGTCATCACCAGGATTTACAGTGAGGACGGCCAGGTGATCGGAAGGCTCTGGGAGGAGAAGCGGACCGTGGTGCCAGTTTCAGAACTGCCCCGGCATTTGATCAATGCATTTGTGGCGGCTGAAGACGCGCGGTTTTTTGAGCATCAGGGCGTGGATGTTAAAGGCATTGCCCGGGCGTTTATTAAGAACCTGTCCGCCGGCAAGGTGGAGCAGGGGGGGAGCACCATCACTCAGCAGGTGACCAAATCCCTGATTCTCAAGAACGTTAAAAAGACCTACCGGCGCAAGGTCCGGGAGGCAATCCTGTCCGTTCAGCTGGAAAAATCTTTTTCCAAGGAACACATCCTGTTTCTCTATCTCAACCAGATTTACCTGGGGCAGGGCGCCTACGGCGTGGAGGCGGCAAGCCAGACCTATTTTCATAAATCCGCAAAAGATCTCGATTTGTCCGAAGCGGCTTTGCTGGCGGGCTTGCCCCAGGCACCAGCCAGGTATTCTCCGGTGTCCCACTTTGATCGGGCCAAGGCTCGACAGAAATACGTTCTCACAAGGATGCTTGAAGAGGGATTCATTACCGAGGCATCCCAGGACCAGGCACTGCATGCGAACCTCGAAATTCACGGGCGGGAAATCAACACCTTTGAACGGGCACCCTACTTCTCCGAGCACGTCCGGCGGTATCTGTTAAAAAAATACGGGAAGGATCTCCTCTATCGGGGAGGGCTTAAGGTTTATACCACATTGGACCTCAACATGCAGGCCTTAGGCCGGGAAGCGTTGAACAAGGGTTTGACGGATCTGGATAAACGTGAAGGGTATCGCGGCCCCATAAAGCACCTTTCGGCAAAGCAGATGCAGGATTACGGGAAGGAGGCTGAGGAAAGTTTTCGGCTTTCACCGCCGGAACCGGGTTCGGTGGTCAAGGGGCTGGTAACGAAAGTGAATGACAAAGGGAAGGAGGTCTCCATTCGATTGGGGAAAGAGATGGCCTCCCTTTCGCTTAAACAGATGAGATGGGCCAGAAAACCCAACAAAAAAGTGCCCTATTACGAAGCGCGCGTCAGAAAGCCTTCCTCCGTGTTGAAACCCGGTGACGTGGTTCTGGTGCGAATCTTAGGCAAGTACGGGGATGACACACCCAAAAAGAAAAAGTCTAAAAACAGAAAAGGCAAGTCAAAGCAGAAAAAATTTACCTGGAAGGTCGCGTTGGAACAGGCACCGAAGGCGCAGGGTGCCCTGGTCTGTATGAATGCCGAAACGGGTGAGGTAAAAACCATTCTGGGAGGGCGCAGTTTTGATGAGAGCCAGTTTAACCGGGCCATCCAATCCCGGAGACAGCCCGGATCCGCTTTTAAGCCCCTGATCTATTCCGCCGCTCTGGACCGGGGGATGAACCCTGTGACCATCATCATGGATTCTCCCTACGTGTCTTCCCCCAATGCTGACGGAGAGGTCTGGAAACCCAAGAACTACAAGAAAAAATTTTACGGCCCCACATTGGTCAGGACGGGCCTGGCCAAAAGCAGGAACGTCATTACCGTAAAAATTTTGAATAAAATCGGGGTGAATTATGCCATTCAATATGCCAGAAATATGGGGATCGAATCTGATTTAACCCCTGATCTGTCACTGGCCCTCGGTTCATCAGGCGTATCACTCATGGAACTGACCCGCGCTTACGCTGCTTTTGCCAATGGCGGGATGCTGGTGAAACCCTTCTACATAAAGCGGATACTGGACCGCAGCGGGCAAGTCATTGAGGAGAACCAACCGGAAACGGCTCCGGTCCTTTCGAAGGAAACGGCCTTTGTCATGACGGATTTGCTGAGGGCTGTGGTGAGCGAAGGAACGGGCTGGCGTATCAGGGCATTGAAGCGCCCCGTGGCCGGCAAGACCGGTACTACCAACGATCTTCGCGATGCCTGGTTCATGGGATATACGCCGGATCTGGTGACCGGGGTCTGGGTGGGATACGATGACTCACGTGAGATGGGAAAAGGGGAGACCGGCTCCAGGGCCGCCAGTCCCATCTGGCTCGATTTTATGCAGAAGGTTCTGGCGGGAAAACCGGTGAAGGATTTCCAGGTACCCAAAGGGGTTGTCTTTGCCAAGATCGACGGAAAAACCGGTCATCTCGCCGGACGGCATTCCAAAAAAACCGTGTTTCAGGCCTTTGTGGAGGGAACGGAACCGAAGCAATATTCCACTAAACCGTCAGCGGCCAAAACGAAGTCTTTTTCGCAGTATGATATGGATTCGCAGCTTGACACGGGTTCGAGTTTTGACACGGACGTCCAGTAGATATGAACCTCAGGCCCACGGGAGAAAAGAGATGCCGGGAAAAAGAGTGGCGGGTGTCGTAACGGGGCTTCTGGTGTTGGCCCTGCTGTATTTCCCAGCGGGGTGCGCGGTTAATCCCGTGACCGGTGAGCACGAGCTGATGCTTCTGACCGAAGAAGATGAGATCAGGCTCGGACAGCAAACGGACTCCCAGGTGGTCAGTGAATATGGCGTTTACAAAGACGCTCAGCTGATGGCCTATTTGAATGACATGGGAAAGAGACTGGCGAAGGTTTCGCACCGTCCGGGACTCCCCTACGCGTTTAAGGTTCTGGACACTCCCGTGGTAAACGCATTTGCCGTTCCCGGGGGATACGTCTATTTTACCCGTGGCATTCTGGCCAATTTGAACAGCGAAGCGGAACTGGCGGGCGTCATGGGGCACGAACTAGGTCACATTACCGCCCGCCATTCGGCCCAGCAGTACAGCCGCGCTCAGATGACCCAATTGGCCCTGGGCGGTGCCATGATGTTTTCCCAGACACTGCGGGCTCTGGAGCCTCTGGCACAGATGGGGGTGGGGTTGCTGTTTTTGAGCTACAGCCGGGACAATGAACGTGAAGCAGACGACCTGGGGGTTGCCTACTCCAGCCAGGCCGGCTATGACGCCAGCCACATGGCGCTGTTTTTTGGAACCCTTGAACGGATGAAACCCACATCGGATAAGAGCGGCCTTCCCGAATGGTTCTCCACCCATCCCGATCCGGAAGACCGTATCGGCGCCGTTCAGCGGGAGGCAAAAAAGTGGCGGGAGGCCCTGGGGTTGAAAAATTTCAAAGTCAATCGGGATGCTTATTTAAAAGAGATCAACGGAATGGTTTATGGGGAGGACCCCCGGGAAGGGTTTGTGGAAGACGATGTGTTTTATCATCCCCTTCTTCGGTTTCAATTTCCGGTTCCCCCGAACTGGACCCTCCAGAACACCCGCGCCATGGTGCAGATGACCAGCGGGAAGAAGGATGCCGCCATCATGTTCATGCTGTCTTCCGCAAAAACCCCGGAGCAGGCGGCCAGGGATTTTGTTCGGAAGAATCGCGCGCGGCTCATGGCTTCCGATCGAAAGATGATCAACGGCTTGTCGGCGGTTCGTACGGTGTCGAAAATCATGACCAACCAGGGAACCCTTGAGATCATGTCCGGTTATGTCCAAAAAGGGGGCAGGGTCTATGAGTTTCACGGGCTGGCCCCGGAAAATGCTTTCAGATCCTATCAGCCTGTATTTCAGAAGACCATGGGGGGGTTCAGGAAACTGACCAACAAACGGATGCTGAACCGGAAACCCTTCCGCATCCAGGTCGCCTCCGTACCCCGAACCGGCACTGTGAAACAGGCGCTGAAAGCGCTGGGTGCACCCAACAGAAAACTTCAGGCCTGGGCGGTCATGAACGGAAAAACCCTGGATGAAACGGTGCAGGCCGGTACACTCATGAAAATTGTTAAATGACGGGAGGCTCTTCCTCTTTCAAACGCTGTCCATATAAGCCTAAAGATGTCATCCCGATGGCGACGGTTTCGGCATCAAAAAAGGGCGTAGATAAAGGGCGCCACAGCGCTTCCTTCGGTAAAGACAATCAGCGCTCCGAAAAGGGCCAACGTGAGTAGTATGGGAAGGAGCCAGTAACGCTTCCTGATCCGCAGAAACTCCCAGAATTCGCTAAAGATAGATTGGTTCGCCAAGTAGTTATCTCCTTAATATCGTTTCAAAAATCTCGCTTTCGACTGTGCCGGTTCCGTTCGGTCCGCCCAGTAAGTCGGTGTTTTCCTGTCAAACTTCAGCGAAATCGGTCTCCCCCCGATAAGCGCCTTGATGATCCCTGAAGGGGTAATTACCAGGTAATAGGCCAGGGTGAGAATGACCACAGTGATTATTTTCCCAACAAGGTGAGAGATTTTGAGCCATCCCGAGTAAACGGGGCGCAAACCTGCCGGAAACAGGATGAATCCCAATCCAAGGGAAGATAGGGCACCGAAGAAATACGCGAGGATGGGTTTTCCCAAAAAAAGTCCCAGGGCGCACAAACCGCCGAAAAACAGGAATGCAACAGCACCGAATTTTCGAACCTCTTTCTGGTCAGTCGAGCTCAAGGGTTTCCCTCCAGTTGGGGGCTTCTTTCCATGTGGGTTGATCTCCCTTGAGGAGCATGCAGTTCTCCATGACCAGCACATCCATCTCCGTTCTCATAAAGCAACGATAGGCATCTTCCGGGGTGCAGACGATCGGCTCGCCCCTCACATTGAAACTGGTATTAACGATTACCGGACACCCGGTCAGTTTGTAAAATTCTGAAATCACTTCGTAATAGTCCCTCTTGTCCGTTCCACTCACGGTCTGAAGACGGGCGGAGTAGTCCAGGTGGGTAACCGCGGGGATGTCGCTTCTTTTGACTTTCAGACGCTCCAACATGGGGATATTTTCCCCTGATGGCTGGGGAAGTTGTTTGTCTTTTCTGACGTCTGCGGTTAAGAGCATATAAGGACTATGGGTGTCTACTTCAAAGTAGTCCGATGCTTTTTCTTCGAGAACTGATGGGGCAAAAGGCCTAAATGATTCCCGAAATTTAATTTTGAGGTTCATCACCCTCTGGATTTCCTCGCTCCTGGCATCGCCAAGGATGCTTCTGGCCCCCAGAGCCCTTGGGCCGAACTCCATACGTCCGGCCAGGTATCCGACGATCTTGCCCTCCGAAATTCGGGCGGCGATAGTCCTGGCCCTGCTTTCCGGATCCAGTTCAACGAAAGGGTATCCCCGTTTTTCCAGGTAGGCTTTGATTTTTTCGTTTGAGAAGGCAGGCCCCATATAGGGAGACCTGAGGTGGCTGGCACCTTCAGGGCGGGGCCTCCCATTTCCCAGGTAGCGATGCCAGACCGATAGTGCGGCGCCCACCGCCCCGCCGGCATCCCCAGCGGCCGGTTGTATCCAAACTTCCTCGAAATCGCTTTCGCGAAATATTCGCCCGTTTGCCACACAATTGAGGGCTACGCCCCCCGCCAAACAGAGATTTTTAAGCCCTGTTTCTTTGTGAACCTGTTTAACCATTTTAAGAATGATCTCTTCGCACACGGTTTGAATGCTTGCGGCCAGATCCATTTCTCTTTGGGTAATGTCAGCCTCGGGTTTCCGGGGAGGACCGCCGAACAGTTTTGAGAATCGTCGGTTGGTCATACGCAGACCCCCCAGAAAATCAAAATACGCCAGATTCAGAGCGATGGAGCCATCGTCTTTCAGGTCTACAATCTCGGAGAGGATAAGGTCTTTGTAACGGGGACGGCCATAGGGGGCCAGTCCCATTAATTTATATTCTCCTGAATTTACCCTGAAGCCGGTAAAATAGGTGAACGCAGAATAGAGCAATCCCACTGAATTGGGGAAATGAAGTTCTTTCAGGAGTGAAATCTGATTATTCCGACCGAATCCATAGCTGGCGGTGGCCCATTCGCCCACACCATCAACGGTAAGAATGGCGGCTTCTTCAAAAGGAGAGGGATAAAAGGCGGAGGCTGCATGGGATTCGTGGTGTTCCGTGAATAGAACATCTTTTTCGTAGCCGATTTCCTTGTGGATCACTTTGGGTACGTGGAGTTTTTTTCCAAGCCACAAGGGAATCGCTTCCAGCCAGGATCTGAGCCCTTTCGGTGCCACGGAAATATAGCTCATGAGAAGACGATCAAAAGTCAGGATCGGCTTGTCGTAGAAAACAACATAGTCGAGATCCTGAACAGAAATACCCCCTTCTTTCAGGCAGTATTTGATGGCCCTTGTGGGGAATCTGGGGTCATGTTTTTTCCTGGAGAATCGCTCCTCCTGAGCCGCCCCAACAATCAGACCGTCCCGCAGAAGACACGAAGCACTGTCATGGTAAAAACAGGAAATACCCAGGATATTCAATTTAGCGATACCCTCCTCAAGCAGAATCATATGAAAAAAAAATCAATGCAACATTGCTATTGTGGTAATCTAGTATAAAATCATATTTCATGGAACAAATTTATTTGGGACGTATGGATACTTCGGAGAAATTACAATGGTAAAGGACGGCGAAAAGAGCAAGGGCCGAATTATGGAGGGCCCGGGGAAAACAGGTTTTTCTATACGGCTTCCCAAACGCAAAGTCCTAATCTTTTCCGCAATTGTCATCTGTTGCAGCATCCTGACGGCTCTGGCTTTGTGCGAACTCGTGCTCCGTTACAGGGAACGGTCCGGGCAGGGTCACGAACTTCTTGATCCGGGGTTGATCAGATACGACAAAACCCTGGGCTGGAAACTGGCGCCCCGCTGGGAGGGCAATCATCGGCACCAGGACTTTCTAGCCGGCTACCAAACCAATCGATACGGCTTTCGCGGAGAATTCCCGCCGCTGGGCGATCATGCTGGGCGCCGGATCGCTTTCTTAGGCGACAGCTTTACCTTCGGGTTTGGTGTAAACGACCATGAAACCTTTGTACACAGGCTCAATGAAAAGGCTTCTGGAGATCAGTATTTGAATTTCGCCGTCCCAGGTTACAGTACCGACCAGCAATATCTCCTGCTCCGTCAGCGGGTAATCAACTTCAGACCCGATGTTGTGGTCCTGGTCACCTATTTGGGAAACGATCTCTTTGACAATCTGCTTCCTTTTCCGCTCCAGGCAAGCCATGGAAAGCCCTATTTTGAGTTTTCCGGAAACCGGCTGCTCCTTAAAAATTCTCCTGTTTCCAAGGCCGTCAAATCGAAAGAACAGGCCTCCCTGGATCTTTACCATGTGGTCACGGGGGAGTCCCCCCAACGTTCAAGGGGATTTATTGGCCTGTTGGAAAAGATGAAGCTTTTTCAAATGGCAAAGCGCATCTTCCATTGGGATAGTAAAGATCTGTTCCCTCTCTTTGATGCACGTTTTCAACCGGCGCTAAAAATGTACGGGGCCTTGTTGGATCAGATGGTTACCCTGTGCCAACCCAACCATTCGGAATTGATTGTCATTCTGATGCCCGGGAGGTCCCTGGTGGAAAGACCGGGCTCCCGATCCGCCCAGTTCCAGGAATATCTTCGGGAAAAAATTGTCGAGCAATGCAAACGGCGGCACATCCGCCTCATGGATCTAGCCCTTCATCTGAAAAGAGTTCACGTGGACACGGGGAAAAAGCTCTATTTTCCCAATGATGGCCACATGAATGCTTTGGGACATCGGGTGACTGCGGATTACATTCGAGATCGGTTTAAATCGTTTGGAAGATCACCCATGAAACGGGTTCGCGGCTGTTTTTATGCAATGGTTGCCAGAATATTTTGCACCACCCGATCACCAAATTCAGAAGTGGTTAGAACCTTTTTCTCCCTGTGCCAAGGGACCAAAAGATCGCTTGTAATGAACCCATCTTCAAAAACCTCGAAAATGCCGTTCCAGATATCGGCCGCTTCTTCCGGAAGAGCCAGGCATTCTTCAAAGAGCATGGCGATGCTCCCGATCATGGAATAGGGATTGGCCACATTTTTTCCGGCGATATCCGGGGCGGAGCCGTGGGCCGGTTCCACATACCCTTTTTCCGGGCCCATACAGGCGGATGGCATGAGCCCGAGGGATCCGATAATGCCGCCGGCCTGGTCGGTGAGAATGTCTCCCTGCATATTTTCCAGGAGCATCACCCCGTTGAACCGGGTGGGATTGACCACCAGTTGAAAGGCGGCATTGTCCACCAGGACCGATTGATAGGGTATATCGGGATAATCCACGGCCACCGCTTCCACAATCTCCCGCCAGAAACGGGATGTGGCCAGAACATTGGCCTTATGGATGTTGGTCAGTTTCGCGCCTCGTTTTCTGGCCTCTTCGAACGCCACAATGGCCACGCGTCGCACGTCTCCTGCCTTGTAAATACAGTCATCCCGGGCAAATTTCATTTCGGTGGCGGCTCCTTCAACTTTATCGCCAAAATAAATGCCCCCCACCAGTTCACGAATCATCAGGATGTCAATCCCTTCACCGATAACTTCATCTTTGAGGGGAGAGAAAGATTTGAGACCCACCGGCAGCCTCACGGGCCTGAAATTGGCGAAGGTGTCGTAGCGCTTTCGAAGGGGGAGGATGGCGCCCAGTTCCGGGCGGTGTTCTTGCGGGATTTGGTCCATTTCTTCAACGGCCAAACCCACAGGGCCTTTGGCGATGGCATGGGCTTCATCGCAGATGCGTTTGGTTTTTTCCGGAAATGGCGACCCGTCAGAAAAATATGCCGAAGCGCCGAAAGGGGCGTAAATAAGATCAAATGTATGGCCGTATTTATCCATAACGGCTTTCAGGACTTTGACGGCTTCCCGCATGATTTCAGGGCCGATACCGTCGCCTTCCAGGATTGCAATGGTTTTTTTCATGGTTGCTCCTTGCGCTTTAACAGTTGAGGCTGGATCACGGGGGGACGGATTCTTAAAAACTTCGTCGGTGGCGGTCCGTGCCTCTGATATGTTTTAAAAAAGGGGAATCATACAGATAACGGAAGAAAAATGCACTCCAAAATTTGGAATTCTTGGCCTTGACCTGTACGGCACCGTTTCCTATACTCACGGGCAGCCCCTTTGCGGGTGCGGGAAACCCTCACTGAAAGGAAGTCCAACATGTTGAGCATTCGGAAAATAGGCGTTGTGGGTCGCACATACCGGCACCTGAACCGGTACCGGGACATCCTGAGGGTTTTGTTTAAATATGGATTTGGCGATATCATAGAAACCCTCAGGATCGAACAATATATTGAAATCGGCCTCCAGATGGTTTCCAGAAAACGGCGCGAGCGGATCGACAAGCTCTCCCGGGCTGAAAGGGTTCGAATGGCGGTGGAAGAGCTGGGGCCCACCTTTATCAAACTGGGGCAGATCCTCTCAACGCGGCCGGATCTGGTGCCGCTGGAATATTCCAGCGAATTGAGCAAACTCCAGGACCATGTGCCGTCGTTTCCTTACGAGGAGGCCAGGGCCATCATTACCCAGGAGCTCGGGGGGACGCCGGAGGAACTGTTTGTCCATTTTGAAACCGAGCCACTGGCTGCCGCGTCCATCGGCCAGGTGCACCGGGCGCGGTTGGCTGATGGCGATGAGGTGGTGGTCAAGGTCCAGAGGCCCGGTATCCGGAAGATCGTGGAAGTTGATCTGGAAATCCTGTTACATCTGGCATCTCTGATGGAACGTCATGTGGAGGAAATGGAGGTTCAGCGCCCCACGCGTATTGTGGAAGAATTTGCCCGAAGCCTGGAAAAGGAGATTGACTACACCATAGAAGCGTATCAAACGGAGCGCTTTTCACGGCAGTTTCTGGGAGAGCACACCATCTATGTCCCCAGGCTTTACAGAGGTCTCAATTCATCCCGCGTTCTGACCATGGAATATGTGGAAGGCATCAAGGTTACGGATTTCGAGGCGCTGGAAAAAAATGGGTGCAACCGGCATACCCTGGCGGTGAACGGTGCCGACCTGATTATGAAACAGATTTTTGTCCACGGTTTTTTCCATGCGGACCCCCATCCGGGGAATATCTTTATTCTTTCGAACAATATCATCTGTTTCTTAGATTTCGGCATGATGGGTCGCATCCGCCAGGAAGAGCGGGAAGACTTTACGGATTTCGTCACCAGTCTCGCCGGTAAAAAAGAACGAAAAATAATGGAGTCTGTCTTGAGACTCTCCGTCTATGACCGGGAACCGGACCGGGAGCGACTGGAGCGGGACCTCGTGGATCTTCTGGAGGCCCAGGTTTACGGGCGCCAGGGCAAACTGGAGATGGGAAAACTGTTCCAGAGCCTCATTGAGACGGTTTCCACTCACGGGCTCACCATCAAACCCGACCTTTACCTGATGATGAAAGCTCTGGGAACCATCGAGGGCATTGCCAAAATGCTGGATCCCACCTTTGATATCCTGAAACAGGCGGAGCCTTTTGTGCGACAGATTCAGGAAGAGCGGATGAATCCCAAACGGATTGCCGGGGATATGCTGGAAATTGGTACGGAAATGATCCAACTGGGGCGCGAAATTCCGGGGGAGGTGAGATCAATCCTGAAGCAGGCCAGGGAAGGCAAAATGAAAATTGAGTTCGGTCATTCCGGTCTCGAACCCCTGATCAATACCCACAATCGGGGTACCAACAGGTTGGTTTTCGCCATTGTGCTGGCGTCACTGATTATCGGATCGTCACTGGTCGTCCTGTCGGGGATTCCCCCCAGATGGCATGATGTCCCTCTGATCGGGCTGGTGGGGTTCATCCTGGCGGGGGTCATCGGGTTTTCGCTGGTGATTTCCATCCTCAGGCGCAGGAAGATGTGAGAACCCCTAAGATCGCCTGGTGTAGCATACGAGCCCCAGAATGATCATGGCAACGCCCAGGAATATGGGCCACATGGGAACCGGATCGGCGTAGGGTGTCTGATCTTCCAGGGTAAAGAAAAGGAAGGTGAAAAAGGATAAAACCACCCCGAGTCCCGTGACAATGACGCACAATGCTTTCATTTCCGTTCCCTCAATCCGCCCAAATCGGCATAAATGATTGGGTGTGGAAAATTGTATCATGAGTCCCATAGTTGGGAATAGAAAAAATAAACTGGTTGAAATTAAAACACATATGTCGGTTCATGTCAAGGACAACCTAACCTTCGGGGTGATTTAGCATGGTGTCGGTTTCAATCATCGTGCCTGTTTACAATGGCGGAGAAAAATTCAAAAAGTGCCTTTTGAGCCTGGAGAAGGCGTGCCCAAAACCGAAAGAAGTGATCGTTGTGGCCGATGGGTGTTCTGACGATTCGGGATCAATGGCCGAGAATATGGGTGTCGAAGTGATTTCAATGGGGCCTCAACCCCAAGGACCTGCCAGAGCAAGAAACGCGGGAGCCAAAGCGGCAACTGGCAATATCCTGTTTTTTGTGGATGCCGATGTGGAGATTCATGCGGACTGCACTGGCATTGTTCAGGAATACTTTCAGGAAAATCCCAATATTGCGGCGGTGATCGGCTCCTATGACGATGCACCTTTTGAAACCAACTTTCTTTCCCAATATAAAAACCTGTTTCACCGTTACACCCATCAGAAAGCGCGTTTTGAAGCCTCTACTTTCTGGGGGGCTTGTGGCGCCATACGAAGGGAAATATTCCTTGCTGTGGGGGGCTTCGACAAACGGTTTACCTTTCCCTCCATTGAAGATATCGAACTGGGGTATCGCCTCAAAAAGAGCGGGCACGTTATTCGGCTCCTCAAAAACCTTCAGGTCAAACATTTGAAACGCTGGGATTTAACAGGGTTACTGAAAACAGATATATTTCACCGTGCACTGCCATGGACCCGATTGATCCTGCAACAGGGGAAAATCCCATCCGATCTGAACCTGAAAATCGGGGACCGTATCTCCTGTGCGGCTGTTTTCGGGTTGATTTTTACGTTCCTTTCTGGTTTTTTCAATGCTTCGGGCTGGGTGGTGTCGGGGTTTTTCCTTGCCCTCATTCTCATGTTGAACAGCCATCTCTATCTTTATTTTCTGCGGCTTCGGGGTGGTTTTTTTGCTTTCAGAAGCATGATATTTCACTGCTTCTATCTCTTTTACGGCGGCCTTTCATTCATGTATGGAAAATTGATCCGGCATCCAGCAAAAAGCTGTTCCATCAACCATGACCGCGCCATTGAATCTCACCACCGGGGGAAGCCGTGAATCCGCAACAGGTGGCTGTTTTGGGGGCCGGACCGGCGGGACTGGCTGCGGCACACCACCTGGTTGTACGTGGAGCGCCCTCCATGGTCCTGGAGCAGGCCCCGGTGGTGGGGGGGATTTCCCGCACTTTGGAGTATCAGGGGTATCGTTTTGATCTGGGCGGGCATCGGTTTTTTACACGGATACCGGAGATCACACGACTCTGGCAGGAGCTCATGGGGGATGATTTTCTGAGGGTTTCAAGAAAATCCCGTATCCTTTATGAAGGCCGTCTGTTGGATTACCCGCTTCGTCTTACCAATGTCCTGACCGGTTTGGGCCTTGGGGAAAGTTTTTTGTGTCTGCTCAGTTATCTCCATTCCAGACTTCTCCCCCATGGAGATCCGGAGACCCTGGAAGGATGGATTTCCAACCGTTTCGGCAAACGACTCTTTCAGAAGTTTTTTGAATCCTATTCCGAGAAGGTATGGGGAAGATCGTGCAGGGAAATCCGTTCCCACTGGTCGGCCCAGCGCATCCGGACGCTTTCTTTTTACAAGGCGCTTTTTGATGCCCTGTTCCAGAGCGGCGGAAGCAAAAGCCTGGTCCGTGAATTTCACTATCCTGTGAAAGGCGCGGGCATGATGTGGGAAAGATTGAAAGGCCTGCTGATCCAAAAGAAAGGCACTTTACATCTGTCATCCAGGGTCCTTCGATTGGAACGAAAGGGTGATCGGGTGAGCGGCCTTGTGTTTGAGCAGGACAGGGAGATGCACCATGCTGCCCCGGATCATCTTATTTCAAGCCTTCCTTTGGCCGATCTGCTCCGAATCCTGGATCCTCCACCGCCCAAAACGGTTCTTGAAGCGGCCGAAGCACTCTCCTTCAGGGCTTTTATCATGGTGTTGTTGATACTGGATAAAAAGGACATTTTTTCCGACCAGTGGATTTACGTGCATGATCCCCGTGTCCGTGTGGGACGGATTCAGAATTTCAAACAATGGAGCCCGCACATGGTGCCGCATTCAGACAAAACCAGCGTGGGTATGGAGTTCTTCTGCGATCCAGGGGATGACTTTTTCAATAGGACTGATGGGGAACTGAAACGCCTTGCCATGGAAGAACTTGTACAATTGGGATTTGTCAGCAAACAGAATGTGTTGGGTGGTACCGTGGCAAGGGTTCGAAAGGCGTATCCGGTCTACGATATGGACTACGACAACCACCTCCAAGTGATCCGTTCCTTTCTTAAAACCATTTATAACCTTCAGACCATCGGTCGCAACGGTATGCACGCCTACAACAACATGGACCTGGCCATGTACTCCGGAATCCTTGCGGCGAAAAATGTCCTGGGAGAGACTCACGATCTCTGGGGAATGATCGAACAGGATAAGTACCTGGAGTGATCCTTTTCCTTAAACAAATCCAGTATTGATTGAATATGGCACCGTCTTATCCGGATATTTCCATTGTGGTTCCCACCTTTCATCGTCCGGAACCGTTGCGGAATTGCCTGAAGGCCCTGGCCGCAATGGATTATCCCGGGAGCTGCTATGAAGTGATTGTGGTCAATGACGGTGGCTCATTGATGAAAAAGAAAGACCTGATGCCACCAGGTACTTCCATGACCCTCCGTGTTTTCAATCAACCCAACCGGGGGCCGGCGTTCGCCCGAAATGCCGGCGCATCAAAGGCTTCGGGAGAAATCCTTGCCTTTACGGATGATGACTGCGCGCCATCGGAACAATGGTTGAAGATCCTTTCAATGGGACTGTCTTGGGCGGATACTTGTGCCGCGGGTGGCCGTACTTTGAATCAACTCCAGGATAACCCCTATGCCACTGCCAGCCAGATGGTGGTCGATTACCTTTATGGGGTCATGAATGAAATTCCCGTGAGTGCCCGTTTTTTGGCTTCCAATAACCTTGCTATGCCGAAAGATCTGTTTTTGGCTATGGGGGGATTTGATACCGGTTTCAATAAAGCAGCCGGGGAAGATCGGGATTTCTGCAGACGGTGGGTTCAGCGGGGATACCCCATGATGTATATTCCCGATGCGGTGGTTTATCATGCCCACGATCTGGGATTTTCGGGCTATCTGCATCAGCATTTTAATTATGGCCTGGGCGCTTTTCGGTATCATCGACGGGAAAACAGGGTTTCGCTTAAAAAGATGGAATCCTTGTCGTTCTATATGAAACTTTTGCGTTTTCCTTTGGATCAACCGGGAATCGCTGGAAAACTCTATCTGGTCCTGCTCATGGCCATTTCACAAGGGGCCACTGCAGCGGGTTTCTTGGCGGGGATCAAGTCGGCCATGGGCAAGGGCCGATTCAACAATTGACGTTTTGCCACAAAGAGACGGTTTCCGTTCCCCAATGGGACATGAAGGGGAGGGTATACCCCCCAACTGTCATGGGTGTAAGGAGCACACAGATCAATTCCCGCAACACTGGGGAAAGGCAGGAAAACCCCACGTCGTGGGCCATGACGGTCAGGGGGTTGATATAGCTTTCGAAAGCGAGGCAGGGCCGCTGGATAATGGATTGAAGCTGAGCCAGTGAATACCCTTTTCGAACGTGCCCCCAGGTTTCCATGATCGCCTGTTCCGAAGGGCAGATTTTCCGCATTCGCGGATAAAAAGGGAACCGCCACCGTTGATTGGGCGCGCTCAGGAGAAGATAACCGTCGGGCCGCAACACCCTGAAAGTTTCTGAGATGGTTTTTTGGTCCTCTTGCACATGTTCCAATACATCCAGAAGCGTTACTGCGTCGTAGGATTGCTCCTTAAAAGGAAGGTGATCGGCACTGCCGTTAATAAAACTGTTCTGTGGTATCCGATTGCAGGGCGATCGGGCGTAGTGTGCGTTTATGTCGAGATTTGTGACCTGGGCGTTGGGGTAGAGCAGGGCGGTGATGCCACTTTGACCCCCACCCAGTTCCAGAACGGTGGAAAAGGGCTTGTCCGGTGCCACACGGTAAATGGCCCGCATCTTTTCCCGGTAAAAAAACCCCGTGGTCCACGGATGGGGCATGGGGTTTCGGGCCAGAAATCGGTCAAGGGGCGGTTTATACGCCGGCTTGTCCATTGGCATCACGCACTTTTTCTGTTTCTTAAATGGAACAGTATCCCTGAAAAACAGCCTCGAATTTCATGGGGCAGCAGGCTATATCGACCTTGAAACCCTGAAAACAGACCCAGCATATGAAGCCTGGTATAATAGCGGGGGAGCAGGATGAACAATCGCCGCAGATTGCCCCAGTGGCCGTGACGCTGAAACTGGATTAAAAGGGACGTCACGTGCCCCCGCATGTAGGCCTTCATCTGCTGTTTCAGGGCCTCCATGGTTTCACGATGTTGGTGATAGACCACTGCGGTGGGGTCGTAGCGGCATGTGCCGCCAAATGCCAGGATCCGATACCACAATTCCGAATCCTCACTGCAGCCGGCGGCTCCCGCCCCCAGGCGTTCGTCGAAATAACCCACTTCTTCAAATATGTCCCGCCGAAAAGCCATATTGGCGCCGGCACCCATTTCCCAGGCGGGAAACCCCCATCTTTTTCGCCGGTTAAACAGCGATGGGCCAAAGACCTTCGGGTGATTCCCCCTGCCAAATCCTTCCAGATCATTTTCAAAAATGACCTGGGCTTCTGTGTCCAATGCCGTCGGCAGCACCAGGCCTGTTACCGCCATCACATGGGGGTCTTCGAAATTTTTCTGTAGTTGACCCGCCCAGTGTGGTTGTACTTGAGTATCGTCATCCGTAAAAAGAATCATCTGGCCCCGGGCATTTCTGACACCCGTATTCCGCGCCTTACTCAACCCGGATCCTTGTTCCCGTATGGTCCTGATGAAAGGGTATCGGGCCACCACACCCCTTGTTTCACAGGATCCGGGATCATCATTATCCACCACAAGGACTTCCAAAGGGGAAGGGGTGAGTTTTTCAAGGGAGGTGAGACATCTTTTCAGGAGGTCGGGACGGTTTTTGGAGCAGACCACAACGGAACTTTTGTCCGCTTTTCCGGGAAGGGAATTCATTTGGAAGCACCCG
>JAERTK010000332.1 GCA_016844935.1 Desulfobacteraceae bacterium
CAGGAGCACGTTCTCAACGGCCAGGGGATATTCCTGGCGTACATAGATGTACCCTTCGTGAGAGCCGATGGCGTAGGCGCCCAGCGTCAACCCTTCCAGAATTGAGTGGGGATTCCCTTCCAGAAGGCTCCGGTCCATATAGGCGCCCGGATCTCCTTCGTCAGCGTTGACGATCACATATTTTTCCGGTTCAGGGTCGTTTCGGGACCCTTCCCACTTTCTCCCGGCGGGAAAACCGCCACCCCCCCGGCCTCTGAGGTTGGATTTCTTGACTTCCTCAACTACCCCTTCGGGGGTCATGTCAAAGAGTGCTTTTTTTAGGGCCGCATAGCCGCCAATGGCCAGATAGTCGTCGATGTTTTTGGGGTCAATACTCCCGTTGGATCCGAAAACAAGCCGTTCCTGGTGCTTATAGAAAGGAATCTCCGATTCTTTGACAATCTTTTCCTTTGTATCGGGATCGGTATAAAGCAACCGCTTGATGATCTTCTTTTCCTTGATGGTTTCGGAAATGATCTCAGCGGCATCTTTCGGCTGCACCTGGAAATAACTGATTTCCTCGGGGTGGATTATGATCATGGGTCCCCGCTCACAATAACCGTGACAACCCGTCCTTCTGAGGTCAACCTTGTCCCGCAGACCCTGTTTCACGATCTCCGCCTCGAGGCTCAGCCCCACATCCCCGCTGCCGGTGGCAATGCAGGCAGATCCGGCACAAAGTGTGATACAAGGTTTATTCGGATCCCTTTCGGACAGAATCTTTTTTCTGAATTCTTCCAATTCAGCTGGTGAGTTTATCCGCGACATAATTTTGCCCTATTCATAGTTTTTTAACACTTCCGCTGTTTCGCCCGGCGTCATTTTACCATGGGTCTTCCCATCGATTTCCATGACAGGCCCCAAAGCACAGCAGCCGAGACAGTTCACAACCTCCAGGCTGAATTTCAGATCCAGGTCCGTTTCGCCGGGCTTGATACCGGTCTTTTCCTGTACCGTATCGAGGATGCGGCTGGCACCCCGAACATGACAGGCGGTCCCCACGCAAATGTGAACACCGTGCCTCCCTTTGGGAACCAGACTGAAGGCTTTATAAAAGGTGGCGATGTGCAGTATCCGGGCCAGGGGAACGCCAAGCCTTTCGCTGATCCTGTCCAGTGTTCCCTTTGGAAGCCAATTGTTTTCGCTCTGAATCTCAAGCATCACTTGAATCAGCGAACTGGGTTCAGCCTGATGTTTATCAACTATCTGATCGACTCTATCGTTATCCATTAGACCTCTATTTGGGGACGTTCTTTATATCTTTACATTTCGGCTTTTGAGTGCGACGTTAATGTTTTTTGAGCGTGAAATGTAAAGATATAAAGAACGTCCCCGATCCGCTATGCGAGGGCGTAGCGTTTGGCGCCCTCGTCGTATTTGACGAGCCCCTGCCTTGATGAACCGTTGATGTATTTTGCGATTTCAGACGGATTCAGATCTAAAGCCTCGGCGATTTCCCCTGTGGAAAGGGGCTTTTCCTTGAGGAGTGACATCATCTGGCTCACTGCCAGTTGATCGCCCACCAGTTCATCAAACAATTTGTCAAACCTGTCACTGGTGAAAAATTCCTCATATGCTTCCTTGCTCTTGGTCGGTATCCTGAGCCGTTCCCGTTCCACCAGTTTGATGTAGGGGACCAGTTTCCTGGCGGCGTTCAGTTTGAAATCCAAATCATCCGTGTCTTTCTTAAGCGGCCCCAGCGCTTTCACCTGGTTTGTGAAATCATTGGTAACGTCGGCCATAAGGCCGCCATCGGCGCCGGACATGAATTCGATTCTTAATCTTTCCGGGTTCAAGCCCATACGTGCCATTATTTTCCGGCACAGATGCACATTGGCCAATGCATCGTAATTGCCGTGTGTGATATAGTTACATTCGTCTAACTTGCAACCGCCCACAAACACGCCGTCCTGCCCATTTGAGAAAGCCCTGAGCATAAATTCCAGGTCGACTCTACCGGAACACATGACGCGAATAAGCCTGAATTCGTCTGTATATTGCAGTCTGGAAACTCCAGCCAGGTCAGCAGCACCGTATGCTCACCAATGGCAGACAAAACCGAGTATTCTGGGTTTAAATTCGAAACCTGCACTCATCCGACTTCACCTCCTTATATCTAGACATCTCCCACCGCCATATCCATTTGTTGGTTGATTTCTTCATGGGTCACCGCCGCATCAATCTGGCTCAAGAGCTCTTCATCGGTAAAGTGCTTCAGGACAATGGCATTGGTGGGGCATTTTGCATTACAGAGGCCGTCCCCTTTACAGAGAACCGGGTTGACCCAGGCTTTTCTGCCCTGCTCCGTCTCGCGAAACTCGATGGCGCCATAGGTGCATGCGGTAATACAGGCCCCACATGACACGCAGTCGTTATCATTCACTTCGCAGACAGAGCCTGAGGCAACCACCGTGTCCTTCGACAGAAGCGTTAAAACCCTGCCGGCGGCGCCATAGGCCTGGTTGATGGACTCTTTGATGTGCTTGGGGTAGTGAGCCGTCCCACAGAGATAAACACCATCCGCTGCAAACTCCACCGGTTTCAATTTCACATGGGCTTCCTTAAAGAAGTCATCCGGGCTTAGCGTCACCTTGAAGTGTCCGGCGATTTCCCGGGTCGATGCGGAGGGAATCACCGCTGCTGCCAGGGAGAGCACATCGGCATGAAGGGCGATTTTCTGTCCCAGAACCGGATCGGTCACGGCCACCTGGATAACGGGTCTTCCTTCCGCCGTGGTGGCTTCCACCTGTGGCTTGTCATCGGGGTCGTAGCGGATGAACTTTATGTCTTTCTCCGATGCTTCCCGGTAATAATCCTCACTGGTGCCGTAGGTTCGCATATCCCTGAAGAGGATGTAGATATCCATCTCAGGGTTGACCTTTTTAAGGTTTAAAGCATTTTTTACCGCATGGGTACAGCAGACCCGGCTGCAGTAATTCCGGTCCTCGTTCCGGCAACCGACGCACTGGATCATGACAACGCTCTGGGCGCCTGCTACCTTTTCGTCTTCACCGGCGATCAGCTCCCCCAGTTCAATGTGGGTCACCACTTTGTCGTCTTCTCCGTACAGGTACTCGTCCGGTTCATAGACATCGGCACCGATGGCAATGACGGAGGCACCGTGTTTAATTTCTTTGGTGCCCATGTCACTTTCAACCGTGGTGACAAAATTCCCCACATAACCGGAAACGTCCTTGATGGCGGCGCCATGGGAAACATGTATCAGCGGGTTACCGTAGACCGCATGGATCAGTTCTTTCAGATGGGCCTGAACATCCATACCTTCAAGGGTTTTATGAATTCGTCTGGCCATCCCCCCAAGTTCTTTATCTTTTTCGATGAGATAAACATCATGATGCTGGTTTGCGATGGAGAGCGCACAGGTCATGCCGGCGATGCCGCCGCCCACCACCAGGGCCGCTTTGTTCACGGGTAGATCGAACTCCTGCAGGGGTTCAAGGAATTGGGCGCGAGCCACCGACATGCGGACGATGTCGTGTGCTTTCTGGGTGGCCTCTTCCTTCTGCTTGGAATGGACCCAGGAACAGTGTTCCCGGATATTGGCCATTTCACAGTAATACTGGTTCAGCCCCGCTTCCCGCAAGGTGTCCCGGAACAGGGGCTCCAGAGTTCTGGGAGAGCAGGCCGCGATTACCACGCGATTGAGGCCTTTTTCCTGGGCCAGGTCCGTTATTTCCTGAGCGGAATTGGTGGCGCATGAAAAAAGCTGCTCCTGGGCGTAGACCACACCTGGCAGGGTTTCGCAATATTCAACCGTGGATGGGACATCCACCACGCTGGAGATATTCGCCCCGCAATGACACACGAAAACGCCTATTCGCGGATCTTCCTGGGACACATCCCGTTCCGGGGGGTAGACCCGCTCTTCAGCCAGCTTGTCCCGTCGGTAGTCGAGAAATTCACCCACCTGGGCGCCGGCCCCGCTGGCGGTAAAGACCGATTCGGGGATATCCGTGGGACCCTGGAAGGCGCCGCTCACAAAGATGCCGGGCCGTGTGGTCTCCATGGGATTGGTATCCGCGGTTTCACAGAATCCGTGCGAATTGAGTTGGATGCCGAACTTTTCAGACAACGCCTCATTTTGGACGGGCGGATTCAATCCAACGGACAAAACCACCATGTCGAATTCTTCTTCTTTGACCCCGTCGTCGTTGGTGGCATATCTCAAAAAAACATTCTTGGTTTCCGGGTCTTCCCGAACAATTGAGGCGTAGCTTCTGATGAATTCAACCCCGGGGAGCTGCTCCGCCCGCTGATAATATCGTTCAAAGTCTTTGCCGAAAGAACGGATATCATTATGGAATATGGTGCATTTCGCTTCGAAGTTGTGATCCTTTGTGAGGATCACCTGTTTCTGGGTATAGGTGCAGCATACGCCTGAGCAATAACTGTTATCGCCCTCGGTCACCCGCCTGGAACCGACACATTGAATCCAGGCCAGTTTCTTGGGGTGCTTTTGGTCGGAGGCACGCAGCACCTGACCTTCGTGCGGCCCGGTGGAAGACAACAGCCGTTCGTAGTCCATGCTGGTGATGACGTTCTGAAACTCTCGGTAGCGATATTCATCCTTTATCCCGGGATCAAATGGCTTTATCCCCGAAGAGAGAATGACGGCGCCCACATTTACCGAAATCTTCTCCGCTGTCTGATTCAAATCGATGGCATCATTCTGACAGACGCCTTCGCAGATCTTGCATTTTTTTTCTTTGAGGTAAATGCAGCTTTCATCGATGTAAGAGATCAGGGGAATGGCCTGGGAGAAGTAGACATGGACGGCTTTGTTCTGCGATATCTCCTGATTGAATTTATCCGGGTATTCCACCGGGCAGTACTCCACACAGGTGGTGCAGCCGGTGCATTTGTCCTCTATAATGTATCTCGGTTTTTTGACGAGCGTTACCTGAAAGTCTCCCGCTGTTCCCTCCACACGGTCAACTTCAGTATACGTCAGGACCTCGATGTTCGGATGCCGGCCGACCTCGACCAGTTTGGGTGAAAGTATTCACATGGAGCAGTCATTGGTGGGAAACGTTTTGTCAAGCTGGGCCATATGACCGCCGATGCTTGGCGCCTCCTCAACCAGGTAAACCTTAAACCCCGCAGTGGCAAGATCAAGGGACGCTTGAATGCCGCTGATGCCGCCACCGACGACCATCACATCACCGAAGTTACTGTCCGTGAAACTTCTGCAAAGCTGTTCAATCTGTTCTTTTTCCAATTCTTTATGTCCTTATGAAAAAGTTCTAAGGTTCCAACGCTTCCTGAATGATCTCCGTGATGTCCCTGATCTCTATTTTCTCATCCGCACCCATGGTAATTCTGCTGTCTTCAAACATGGTAATGCAGTATGGGCATGAGGTCACCAGCAGTTCAGCCCCCGCCTCAATGGCCTGATCAATCCTGAGGTCGCCGAACCGTTCACCCTTCTGGGTTTCCATCCAGACCCTGCCGCCGCCACCCCCGCAGCAAAGGCTGTCGATCCGGGTGTCCGGCATTTCAACCAATTCCAGACCGGGAACCTTCTTCAGGGCCTCACGGGGTTCGTCAAATATGCCGTTGTGCCGGCCCAGGTAGCAGGGATCGTGGTAGGTGATTTTCTTGTTTAACTCTCCGGTGAGTTCAAGCCTGCCCGCTTTGATCAATTCCCACAGGTATTCGGTCATATGAACCACTTCAAAATTCACCATGAATTCGGGGTATTCGTTTTTGAAGGTATGATAGCAGTGGGGTGAGGAAACAAGAACCTTTTTCACGCCGTTATCGACAAAGGTCTTGATATTTTCCCTGGCCAGGCGCTTAAACAGTTCCTCATCTCCGGTTTTACGGATGCTCTCTCCACAGCAGTTTTCCTTGTTGCCCAATATCCCGAATGCCACACCTGCCTGGTTGAGAATTTTCGCGGTGGCAATGGCGATTTTTTTCGCCCGCGGGTCAAAACTGGGGTAGCAACCGGGGAAATAGAGAATTTCCATTGTCTCAGTGAATGTTTTAACGGATTGACCTTTTGCCCAGGCGCCCCGGTCTTTCCGGTCTTCACCCAGCGGGTTGCCTTCACCAATGAGGCTCCCCACCGCAGTTCGAAGGGGCTTAACGGATTCGGGAAAGACACCATATTCGGTAGCCACACGGCGCAAAGCGACCCCGCTTTCGATCTGTTGCACGTCCCTGGGACAATGCTGGGGGCATCTCCCGCAGGTGGTGCAAAGCCACATCTCTTCACTTTCAATCTCGGTGAAACCAAAAGTCGCCTGCCGGACCAACTTGCGCATGCTGAAATTTCTGACCCGGTTCCACGGACAAACCGTGTCACACAGTCCGCATTGAAAGCATCTTTTAAAGGCGTTGCCACCGCTCTCCTTGATGACATCGATAATTTCTTTGTAGTCGGCTACAGTCTCCACTGTCGTTCCTTATATTTAGGCTGTTGGGCCTTTTGTTTCGGCTTGCGGTGTTTTATCCCTTCTTGGAAGCGGACATACGGGCAACGGTCTCCATGATCTTGTCCAGTCCATATTCGTCAGCCAGAGCTTCCAGACCGGTCTCCATTTCCTCGGGACTTTCTTCTTCCGCCATGTCCTCTTCCCGTTCTTCGTAGGTGAGTGCATCCACCAGGCACCATTTGACACACAGGGGCTCGTCTTCGCCTTCGCACATATCGCACTTGAGGGGAAGGCCGGAATCGGGCTCTTTGAAATCATCCCTGGACGGACACGAGGCCCTGCAGAAGGCACATTCCTCGTATTCTTTTCCATCAATGATGTATTTGTCCCGGCCCGCACATTCGGCCGCCGTGTATTCACCGGCGTACACGGGAACGTATATGTCCTTGAGCGGGTGGCGGTTCACCACGATGCGGGATCGCGCGGGATTGTTGCTGCTGTATTTAGGCGCTGCGTGAAATGCGGAGCAGATCACTTCGCAAGCCCTGCAGCCGTTACACAGGTCGGCATTTACTTTGATGGTTTTGACAATCTTTTTTTTCTTCTCATCCACGGCTACACCTCCTTCTCTTTTTCGGCCGAGGTCTCTTTAGAAGGTGCATCACCATTATCTGAATAGATCCCCCTCTTTTGGAAGTCTTCGGATACATAATCCAAACCGAGTTCATGTAAAGATTCCTTTGTGGGAATCCCCTGCTCATTCCAACCCTTGTATTGGTAATAGGTATCTAAAAGTTCTTTTTCAAGTTCGGGAAATCGTTTCTTCCAATGGTTCGCCGGTGGCGCGTCATCTTTCCTTCTCATCCCTCTTCTGATGTTGATGGCCCTTACCAGGGTCCTGTACCTTTTGGCGGCTTGGGTCAGTTTCTCTTCATCCATTTCGATGCCTGAGCCTGCCTGGATAAATTTCGGATAATTGTGGATATGGTATGGCGGTTTCAGGGGGAATGACGATAATCCGGCACACATGCCGAGCGCATCATCGATATAGTGCATCCTCTCCTGCCAGTCCACAATGTCACAGCACATTTCAGGGGTCGGATAATAGGGGATTGAGTTGTCGCCCCGGAGCTCCCAGTCGATAAAATATTGCTTGAACTTATCATCGGGAACCTGAATCCAGTCCTCCGTGAATTTCTCCCGGTGCTCTTTTTTGGGAAAGGGCGCCTGGGGAAACTGTCCCTCGATCTGGGTGATATTGATCTTTTCACCGGTGGCATACATGAGGAAATAGATGGGGTTCAGCATGGAGAGTTTGAGGGGCAGCTGTTCATGTTTCTTGATGGTGTTGTGGGCGTATTCTTCCGCACCGTTGCCGATCTCCCTGGCGGCCCAGTAGGTGCCGTTGGCCAGCACGTCCCCGATGCCTTCCCGCTTCACAATCATGTCGAGCAGATAATAAAATCGTCCCTCATTGTCCTCCGGCAGATCCGGCAGGTCCTTGTCCGTCAGGATACCGTCTTCATAGAGTTCCAGTGCGAAGGCCATAACCTGGGGCGCCGAAAATCCGTCCAGCCCGTATTCCGTTGCGCTTTGCGCGATGCCGAGACCAAATTCAAGGTCGCTCATGGCCGCCATGGTGTAGGTCAGTTTGGTAAAACACTTCATCATATAGGTGGGTTTGCCCGGAGGGGAAATGGTGGCGCCGCAGGTCATGGGACAGTTGAAGCAACTGATGAGCCGTGTCCGCATGGTTTCCATGGTCTCCATCCAGTCCTTTGCGATTTCATCGGACCAGAAATCCTTTCTGCGGGTGCGGGAATTTCCCCACATGAAATTTTCCGTGTGCCACTTCTCATCGTGCACTTTCATTTCCTGGGGCGATCCGAGACCGGCCAGAATGGGCATGACCCCTTTGATGGGGTTCTCGTTCCGGAACTTTATATATTCCATCACTTCGTTGCACAGCTCCAGGAATTCAGGCGGTTGGGCCAGGTTGATGTCTTTTGTGCCACGAACCACAATGGCCTTTACCCCTTTGTCTCCCATGACGGCCCCGATGCCACCCCTGCTGGCACTGGATCTACCCTGTTCGATGGACGCAAAAAAGATCCTGTTTTCACCGGCCAGGCCGATGGCCGCCACCTGGGCTTTCGGTTCATTCAATTCCTGTTTTAGAAGCTCCGCCGTTTCAACGGACCCCTTACCGTGCAGGTGGGAGGCATCGCGAATTTCCACTTTGTCATCTTTTATCCACAGATAAACCAGCTCGGGGGATTTGCCGCGAAGGATGATTTTGTCGTATCCGGCATATTTCAATTCCGGCGCCAAAAACCCTCCCATCATGGAAAATGCCATGAGTTTCGTCTGAGGAGAAATGGTGGATACAATGGTGCGGTTACAACCGGTGGCCGGTGTGCCGCACAGGAGGCCGGCACTGAATATGAGCAGGTTATCGGGGGAAAAAGGTTCGACTTCAGGGGGAACCCTGTCCCATAATATCTTGGCGCTCGTTCCCAGACCCCCCAGGTAGAGCTCGGTGTCTTTGGGATCGGTTGCTACCCTCTCAATGCTTCCTCGGGATAGATCAATTTCTAAATTAAACCCAGTTTCTGCGTACCTCATTTTCTTCCCCTTTTAGATGACCTGAACCCATGCCATGAGTTCATGGGTTCGTAAGCTTATAATGCTGAACCGGAAAATACCCTTAAATATAAATTAGTTTCCAGGATGTTCAATTTGAAGTGATCACAATATAGCTGTATCGTAACTACACGTCAAGAAAAAAAGCGTTTTATGCTTGTGGAGATGTTGGTGGGTTCTAGGGTCCGGTTACCACTTCTACCTGGGCTTCGGCATAACCGCCCTGGCCGGAAAGCCCCCGGGTCCTCAGGCGGTTCACCAGTTCATTGGCCCTGGACCAGTCCCCCGCCAGATTCCCTGGGAAGTCCAGGTGGGATTCGGCAGCGACGACCCAGACGCGATCCGTGCCGTAGGGTTCGGTCACCACAAGATCGTAGGAGCATCCGTCTTCGGGCAGGATGATGGGAACATTGGGTTTCGGCATGGCCCCGCATTGCCCGCCACGGGCCAGCTGGCCGTTATCGCCCACGGGGTAGAGGAGGATGGCGTTTCCCTTGGGGTCCAGGTCAAACAGGTAGATAAACGCGGAACGGTTGAGGCGGATGACGAATTTGATGTGTTCTCCGTTGCGGTAGAAGGGCCTGGCTTCACCCCGGGTGGTGGTGAGTTCAACCTTGAGGCCATCCTTTGATATGGCGCCGGCGGATGGATGTGAAGTGCTGCCCTGATTGTTATTGTCTTTGGCGGGTGTTTGGAGCAGATACTGGGGAAACAGTTTGGATGGTACATCGGCTGATGCCGCAGTGAACTGCTGCCCCTGCCGGTCATTGACCCGGATGCGCACTTCCACTTTCTTTTGATGAAGCCACGCGCTCCCTTTCATTTCACCGTCGGCTTTAAGGAGATCAGCGGTCAGGCTGGTGGCTTCCTCCGGTTTGGCGGCTACCGGTCTGAAAGCCCGGGTACCGCGGGTGCGCAGACTGGCGACGGAAACCCCTTTGAGGGCTTTCTGCTGGTCCAGGGGGAGAAACATGCGGCTCTCCGCCAGGGCCGGCCGGATCCATCCGGCCAGGTAGGCCCCCAGATCATCACTGCATTGCTTCCCCTTGATTTGAAAGTCGCCCATGTGGAGGGTTCGGCGTGCGGGGTTAATGGCATTGGCCTCCAGCTTTCGCACCAGATACCGGGCCCAGGATTCCCGGTCAGGGGTCAGGGATTCCTGGTCGATCATGTTAAGGGGAACACTCTCAGAGGCCGATGCCGCCGCCTCGGGACCGCTGGGGCCCAGTTTCATGACCTTGAGATCGATCCGGAGATTATCACCCTGCTTCTGCCAGGTCCCCTGGAGGATCATGGCATTTTCCGCATCAGCGCCCGGCAGCAGCACACGGCATCCCCTCTGCTTCATTTCCGTAATGAGTTTCCCCCGCAACAGGATGGCAAGCGGAAGGCTCAGCCTGCTCCGGGACTCGTAGAGGTCGTTGGCGCTGATAAGGATCGGTTTTCCTGCCAGGTTTCCCTGTTGCACCAGTCTCTCCGCCAGGCTGGCGGCGGTGTCGTCCAGGTTTTTTGGGGATGCCAAATCTCCTTCGGCAAAGGGGGTGGATGGCGTGCAGCAAAAGAGGGCGAAAAGTATCGGTAAGGTGACGCTTAGGGTTGTTTTCAGGAGACTGTTCTGAAACGCTTTTCTACACTTTGATCGCATGCTGCCCCCTTTGATGTTTAGAGGCCGACTTTGTTATTTGATGGTTTTTAAGAGAGACTTAAATTCTGTAGTGCCGGCTTTTTTTAGAATTTGAAAGATCACCGTTTCGGTGGAGGTAATGGTGGCACCGGCTTCCTGCATAAGGGAGAGGCCGATCTGCCAATTGTCTTTGGTTCTGGAATCGACAGCATGATGGGGAACATGAACCCGGTATCCTTGCTCCAGAAGGGAAACGCATGTCTGAAACACGCAGATGTGGGTTTCAATGCCCGTGAGTATAATATTTTGAAGCCCCGTTTTTTCAACCGCACCGTTAAAGGCATCTACTTCACAGCAGTTGAAATGAAGTTTTTCAATGGGTTCGTAAACAGGCAGGCGCTCCCGGATCGCCGGCAGGGTGGTTCCCAGATGTTTTGGGTTCTGCTCAGTCAGGATGACGGGCAGCTGAAAGACCCGGGCCAGGTCAAGGAGTTGCAATACCCTGTTCACCACGCGTTCTTGCCTGCCCATGACCCCCGCGAGCTTTTCCTGGATGTCGACAATGACGAGTCCTGTATTTTTTTTATCCAATAGTGAAATAGTCATAATGCGCGCATTATATGCGGACGTTGATTTGGCTGTCAAGACGAATAAAATCCCGAATTTTTTGTTCATTGCAAAAAGGAGCCTGAGAGGCTAAAATATCTGATCATGGTTATGATGAAGGGGAATAGACAACATAAAAAATTGGTACACGAAGGACAATATGTGGCCGAGGTTGAAATCGATTTGGTCGATACTGATGAAGGTTGGTCGCCTTACTTGTCCGTTGATGATGCATTGAAACTTGATGATGTGCGAGATGCTCTTCGCAGAGGGGATTTGCACGAAGCCGGTCGGCTTGCTCGTGTTTTTACTTTGACTCCTCTCGTACTTGATACCACTGGAGAGCCAGTCATTGTACCTGCGCAGGGGTAAAAGGGACGTTCTTACATCAATAAACTTTCTTTGCGCATCACTGTGCACAAAGTGAAATCTTCCAGCAGCAAACCTGATCGGGGTATGTTATTCTCTTTTTGCGAGATGCTGAAAAAAAATGAAGTTGTGGCCACAACGATGGCTCTGGTAATCAGACGGAGTTTCTATGGAATTTGCTCCCTATAAAATAAAGTTCGCAATATTAGGTGCAGTGTTCGTTCCCTGCTTTGGCCGGCTTGCTTTACACGGTACCGGCTCCGAGCACGATCTTTATCGGTATCTTGTGCCCATTTTTGTGGGGGGTCTTGCAGGCTATCTTATTGGGCGTATGAAAGATAAATGGATTGCAGCAAATAAGGCGCTTGAAACCACAAACGAAATTCTGAAACAGGAGATCGATGAGCGCAAACAGGCAAAGGATGTGGTGCGGGAAAGCGAGAGGAAATACAGAAACATCTATGACAACGCTCAGATCGGATTGTATCGAAATAGGCTGAAAGACGGTAAAATGGTGATGGCCAACGAGCGGATGGCTGAGATTTTTGGGTACAAAAACGCGGAAGAGTGCGTTTCGAAATTTGTTGCCAGAGAACATTATGTATACCCGGAGATGAGAGATAAATTGCTAGAAACCATGCATGAACATGGAAAGGTCACCAAATTTGAAGCCCCCATAAGAAGAGACGATGGATCTATTATCTGGATTCAGTTTTCTGGAACCCTGTCTTCAGAAGAAGACTACTTCGAGGGAATCGTCGCCGACATCACCGAACGTAAACGGGCGGAAGAGGATCTGCTGGAGAGCGAGGAGAAATACCGGACAGTTCTGGAATCAAATCCTGATCCTGTGGTTGTCTACGATATGGAGGGAAAGGTCATTTATCTTAATCCTGCTTTTACGCATGTTTTTGGCTGGTCATTGGAAGAGCAGATCGGAAAGAAAATTGATGGCTTTGTGCCTGAAGAAAACATGCCGGAAACCCTTGGAATGATCAACAAGGTAACGGTATCAGGAGAAAACTTCTCCGGTATTGAAACCCGTCGGTATACCAAAGAGAGGACCATCCTCGATATCAGTATCAGTGGTTCTTGCTATCGGGATCATGAAGGAAACGTGGCAGCCAGCGTCATCAATTTACGGGATATCACTGAACAAAAAAGACTTGAAGACCAACTCCAAAAAGGCAGGAAAATGGAAGCCATGGGTCTTATGGCGGGCGGTGTGGCCCACGACTTGAACAATATCCTCTCAGGCATTGTAAGTTACCCCGAGCTGCTCCTGATGGATTTGCCTGAAGAGAGCCCACTCAGAAAACCCATAAAGACCATACAGGAATCCGGAATGAGAGCCGCCGATGTGGTTGAGGATTTGATGACCATCGCCAGAGGGGTGGCAACGGGAAAAGACGCCCTGAACCTCAACATCATTGTCAATGGATATCTGGGTACCGCTGAACAGCGGAGGTTGGAAAAAACCCATGCCTTTATCGATTTCAAGACCGAACTGGCCCCCGACCTTTTGAACGTAAGTGGTTCCCTCACCCACATCAATAAAAGCCTGATGAATCTGGTAGCCAATGCCTCTGAAGCCATTGAGGGCGCGGGTACAGTGACCATATCCACTGTGAATCGGTACATTGATGAGCCAATGAAGGGGTATGAAGATGTTCGCACGGGCGAATATGTCGTACTGAGCGTCTCGGACGATGGTTCCGGTATAGCTCCCAAAGACCTTGAGCGGATCTTTGAGCCATTCTACACCAAAAAGGTCATGGGTAGAAGCGGTACGGGCTTGGGCCTGGCAGTTGTGTGGAATACGGTCCAGGACCATAAGGGATACATCCACGTGGAGAGCAGTGAGAAGGGAACGGCATTTGAACTCTTTTTTCCGGTAACCCGGGAGAAAGTAGCCGCTGAGGGGGGAGAAGCTCCCCTGGAAGATTATATCGGGCATGGAGAGAAAATCCTGGTGGTGGATGATGAAGAGAGGCAGAGGGAGATCGCAGGCGGGATACTGACCTGGTTGGGTTATGATGCTGAAACTGTTTCAAGTGGTGAGGAGGCCATCGAATATGTGAAGGAACATCCGGTGGATTTGATCGTCATGGACATGGTCATGCCCAAGGGAATCAACGGGCGGGAGACCTATGAAGAGATCATAAAGATCCGTCCCGGTCAGAAGGCGGTCATCGCCAGCGGGTATGCCAGGACAAAAGAGGTGGATATTGCCCAGGAATTGGGGGCCGGCAAGTACATTAAGAAACCGTATACCCTGGCAAAGGTGGGTCTGGCTGTTAAAGATGAATTGGAAAAATAGCTTATGTTGAAGCAGGAAATATGGTAAAAGGATCAAGGAAGGGGGGCGAGCGATGATGAAAGAGACTCTTTTACCGCAGGATTTAAGAAATTTAATCCGAAGGGGCCAATGGCAGACGCCGACCACCGGGCTTTCCCCCGGATACGTGCAGGCCAACCTGGTCATGCTCCCCAAGTCGGAAGCATTTTCCTTCCTGCTTTTCTGTGTTCGAAATCCGAAACCATGCCCCATTCTGGACGTACTGGAGCCGGGGGCATGGGAACCGAAAATCGCTCCGGGTGCCGATCTTCGGACCGATCTTCCCCGGTACAAAATTTACGAAAATGGTGAATTCAAGGAAGAAGCCTTTGATGTCGGCAACTTTGTTCAAGACGACCTGGTCAGCTTCCTTTTCGGTTGCAGTTTTTCCTTTGAAAGTGCGCTTTTGAGTGCCGGTGTTCCGGTCCGGAACCTTGAGGAAGACTGCAACGTGTCCATGTATATTACCAATCGAACCTGCATTCCCGCAGGGCCTTTCAGCTCACCGCTGGTGGTGAGTATGCGGCCCATGAAACGGGAGCAGGCCATACGCGCCATACAGGTCACCACGCGGTTCAATCAGACCCACGGGGCGCCCATTCACATGGGGTCGTCTGAAGAAATCGGCATCGACAACATTGATAAGCCCGATTTCGGGGATCCGGTGACGATTCTCCCTGATGAAATTCCCGTATTCTGGGCCTGCGGGGTGACCACCACCCTGGCGGCCATTTCAGCTAACCTGCCCCGGGTCATCACCCATTCACCGGGACACATGTTTGTTTCGGACCTCAGGGATGAAACCCTGACATTGCTTTAAAAAGGCGAATATCCAATTTCGAACAAGGAATGTCGAATATAGAAGTTAAATGGTATGTAAAATTTGAGAGATAAACTCTCGGTGTGAAACTGTAAACCCAATAATTAAGGAGGTATCAACACATGAAAGCATTGGTCAAATCCTGTTTTTCCGTTTTTTCCGTAATGTTGATGGTGATCTTTCTGGTGCCTGCGGGTGCCTGGGCCGCAGATGAGATCAAGATCGGTGTCATATATCCGCTCACCGGGGGTGCGGCGGCCGCCGGTCGTGAGCTTCGGGCGGGCGCTGAACTGGCGGCCCAGATTGCCAACAGCAAGATGGATCTGCCCATGACCATGGCCCAGAACAGCGGGGTTAAGAGTCTTAGGGGCGCCAAAATTAAACTTATTTTCAAGGATCATGAGGGGAATCCCACCCTGGGTGCGGACCAGGCCAAGAAACTGATTTTAGACGACAAGGTGGATGGTATTTTAGGGTGCTATTTCAGTTCGGTCACCAAGACGGTGAGCGCCGTATGCGAACAGTACGGCATTCCCATGATCAACGGATCCTCCACCTCACCGGCCCTGACCGAGAGAGGGTTTAAATGGTTCTGGCGCACCACGCCCCATGATAAATGGTTTACCAAGGACCTGTTTGAATTGCTGGTGGGTCTCACCGAAGGGAAGGTGAAAGGGGTGAAAGCCATACCCAAAAAGGACATCATCAATGTGGCATCGGCTTGCGAAAAAACTGAATGGGGAAGCCATGTCTCTAAACTGATCAAGGAATTTTGTAAGGAATATAAATTTAAGTTAAGAAAATCATTCCTGTATGCTGCCAAGTCGGCGGACCTTTCGAGCGAGGTGCGATCCCTCAAGGCATCACGTGCGGACGTGATGCTGTTTGCTTCCTATACATCCGATGCCATTTTAATGGTCAAGACTTTGAAGGCCCAGAAGGCGCAACCCAAAATCATCTGGGGTCAGGATGCGGGTTTTGAAAAGCCTGAATTCCGCCAGACGCTGGGGGACAGCATCTCAGGGATACTCACGCGAACCGTATTCCTGCCCAAGGTGGTGGAGATCAAGAAACTGGCCGGGCAGGTGAACGATATGTACAAAAAGAAGACCGGCAACGATCTGGGCGGCGCTTCAGCCCGGGCCTTTACAGGTCTTCAGACCTGGGTGGCCGTGCTTGAGAAGGCGGGTTCCACAAAACCGGCCGCTATCCAGGCGGCGGCCAATGCCATTTATATCCCCGGTAAAGAACTGGTGGTTCCCTGGCAGGGGATCAAGTTCGCCACCACGGGAAATGAAATGGGCCAGAACGTCCTGGGAAGCGGCCTCATCGGCCAGTACCAGAAGAACAAAGAGGGAAAAATAGACTTGGAAATTGTTTATCCCTTTGATGTTTCCTCGGCGGATATGATTTACCCGTTTTCTGGATTTTAAAAAAATGCAATTAGCGGTTAGCCGTTAGCAATTAGCTGTATCATACAGCGGAATTTATAAGCTAACGGCTAATAGCTAACAGCTAATAGCAGATATAATAATGGATATCCTTATCGGTTCCCTTTTTGCCGGTTTGCTCATCGGCATGATCCTGGCCCTGGTGGCCCTGGGCCTGACCATCATCTTCGGGGTGATGGATATCGTCAATTTCGCCCATGGCGAATTCTTGATGATCGGCATGTACACAGGGTTATTGACGGCCCAGGGGCTGGGGATCGATCCGCTCTTCACCCTGCCGGCGGCGGCGTTTGTGGGATTTCTGCTGGGCATCATCTGCTATTTCGGGTTCATCAAATTCATTATAAGGGGCCCCATGGTGGCCCAGCTGCTGGGAACTTTCGGGCTCATGCTGCTTTTGCGGAATCTGGCACTCCTCATTTTCGGTTCCGAGGATCGTGCCGTGCACACCGGTCTCCTGGTGGACAAAAGTTTTGACATCGGCATGGGTATCATTGTGCCCGCCACAAAGCTGGCAGCAGCCGGATTATCCGTGGTCGCCTTTTTTGCCGTGTGGCTGCTCATGAACCGATCGCGCATCGGGAAGGCCCTGACCGCCACGGCCCTGGATGCGCAAGGGGCCCGTTATATGGGGATCCCTACCGAGCGGATGAACGCGCTGGCCTGGGGTATCGGCGGAGCATCGGTCACCATTGCGGGTGCGCTGCTCGTTAATTTCTGGTCGGTTAATCCCTTCATCGGGCTGCTCTTTACCATGATAGCCTTTGCCATTGTGGCCCTGGGGGGGTTCGGAAGCATCCCCGGCGCCTTTTTCGCGGGGCTTGTGGTGGGTCTCATCACGGAAATTCCCGGGTTCTGGGATTTCTTTTCCTACACCTTTGATGCGGAATGGATGATGGATGTCCCCATGACATCCTTTAAATACATGTGGGTCTATGTGGCCTATTTTCTCATCGTCGTGTTCAGACCGCGGGGGCTCTTTGGATGGAAGCAATAAAGAATGCCCTCGATTTTTCGGATTCCCCCCGCATTGACCTGATTGTGGCCGGTGCCGTGGCCATCGCCATCCTTGTTTTTCCATTGTTCCCCCATTCCTCGTTTGCCATGAGCACCATGATCCAGTTCCTCATGTTTTCCCTCTACGGCATGGGGTGGAACACCATCGGCGGGTACGGTGGTCAGGTGGATCTGGGAAAGGCCCAGTATGTGGGAATCGGTGCCTACACGACGGCGGTGATGCTCATTCGGTGGGACGTGCCGTTCTGGTTCTCCATGCCCATCGGCATGTGTCTTTCCGTGGGATGGTCCTTCATCATCGGTTATCCGTTGTTCCGTCTCAAGGGACACTATTTTGCCATTGCCACCATTGCCACCTCCCTGGTGTTAAAGGACCTTTTTGAGGTCTGGGATTATGTGGGGGCCTCCAGGGGCATAGAAATTTCGCCCATAGAATTTCCCACGCCTGATTTTATGCGCCTCCTCTTCAGGGATGATATCTACTATTTTTACGTGATCCTGGGGTTTTTCTTCCTGGGGATCCTCTATATCAACTGGTTTCGCAGATCGAGGCTGGGGTTTCAGCTCCGTTCCATCAAGGACAACGAAGATGTGGCCCGTTCTCTGGGGATCAATGTTCACTGGGCAAAAATCAAGACCTATGCCATTGCCACGGCATTTGTCAGCATGGTGGGGTCGTTTCATGCCTGCTATGTGAAAAATATCGAGCCCGAAGACACCATGAGCCTGGACATCTCCATCCTCATTGCCCTCATGGCCATGCTGGGGGGGGCCGGATCCCTCTGGGGTCCCATCATCGGGGCCGGCATTCTGATTCCGCTAAAAAGCTATCTCAAGGAATGGCTGGGGGCCCAGGCGGGGCTGGTGGGAATTGATCTGATCCTTTACGCCATCATTATCATGCTCATCTCCGCATTTGAACCGAGAGGCGTATGGGGTATTGTTGAAAAAATCAGGCGAAAGAGACGAAAGTAAGCAATGGCATTTCTGGAAGTTCATAACCTGGTCAAGGATTTCGGGGGTCTCCGGGCCAACAACGATATCTCCTTTTCAGTGGAACGGGGGGAACTGATCGGCTTGATCGGTCCCAACGGCGCAGGCAAGACCACCCTGTTTAACTG
>JAERTK010000333.1 GCA_016844935.1 Desulfobacteraceae bacterium
TTAAACACTACCGATACGATATTGAAACACCTGCCTTTCGGAATGGTTATTGTCGGAAGAGACAAAACCATCCGTTCGGTCAATCAAGCCTCACTGGACGTTATGGGCCTAAAAACGGATCAGGATCTCATCGGCAAGGTATGTCACAGCAGTATCTGTCCGGCGGAGGAGTGCAATTGCCCGGTTCTGGATCTAGGGCAGGCGGTTGACTCGTCGGAAAGAACTGTCCTGGACAAAGATGGACGGATAGTTCCGGTGATGAAGAGCGTCATTCAAATCAACCTGGAAAACGAGGATGTTCTTTTAGAGGCCTTCGTGGATATTTCGAAATTAAAAGAGGCCGAAAAGGCTTTGATGGTCAGCGAGAAAAAATTTCGCAGCATATTCGAGTCGTTTCAGGATCTTTTCTTCAGATGCGATCTCAACGGTGTTTTCGAGGTCATCAGCCCATCGGTCAAACCTTTGGCCGGCTACGAAGAGGATGAGCTCATCGGTAAATCCGTTCTGGAGACCTTTAATGCGGGTTCCGATCGCGACGAATTGATGGCGGCCCTGCTGGATACCGGAAAAATTACCAACTACGAGCTGAAACTGAAAAAGAAAGACGGCAATGTCGTCATCGTCAGTTTAAACGCCCAGATTGTCAACAACGAAAGCGGTAGACCTGTAGCGGTTGAGGGCGTGATGCGCGATGTTACGGTGCTCAAACAGCATGAAGAAGACCTAAAATCACTGAATCAGGAGCTGGAACTGGCCATCGCCCGTGCCAATGCCATGGCTGCCGAGGCGGAGGTGGCCAATGCAGCCAAAAGCGAATTTCTGGCAAACATGAGCCACGAGATCCGAACACCCATGAACGGCGTCATCGGCATGACCGGCCTGCTGCTGGACACCGACCTTACGGATGAGCAAAGAAAATATGCCGGTGTCGTCCGCACCAGTGGCGAGTCCTTATTGGACCTGATCAATGATATCCTGGATTTTTCGAAAATCGAAGCCGGTAAACTTGAATTGGAGATTCTCGATTTCGATCTGCGAACCACCCTGGAGGATATATCCGAAGTGCTGGCTGTGAAAGCCCATGAGAAAGACTTGGAACTGACTTTTTTGGTTGCCCCGGAGGTGCCGTCACTGCTCAGGGGCGACCCGGGACGCCTGCGGCAAATCATGGTCAATCTGGTTGGTAATGCCATTAAATTTACCCATACCGGCGAAGTGGTTGTCACCGCCCATCTTGAAAAAGAGCGTCAAAACGACGCCTTTGTCCGCTTCTCCGTAAAAGATACCGGTATCGGCATTCCTGCAGATCGGCGGGCGGTTTTGTTCTCCCCCTTTACCCAGGTGGACGGATCGACCACCCGCAAGTACGGCGGCACCGGCCTGGGGCTTTCCATCTCCAAACAATTGGCCGAGTTGATGGGGGGTAGAATCGGTGTCGAGAGCCGGGAAGGTGAAGGCACTACATTCTGGTTTACCGCCGTGCTCGAAAAACAATCGGACATGCAAACAAACCCTGTGATATCGGCTGCGGGGCTTGAAGGGGTAAAGGTTTTAACGGTTGATGACAACGAAACCAATCGATTGCTGGTAAGCACGCTATTGCACTCATGGGGATGCCGATGCGAGGAAGCTGTTGACGGCATATCGGCCCTTAAAAAACTTGGGGATGGCTGCACCCGGGGTGATCCTTTTCGTATCGCCCTGATCGATATGCAGATGCCGAAAATGGACGGCGAAGAATTGGGACGCCGTATTAAAGCCGACCCGGCGCTTTGTGAAACCATTCTGATCATGATGACCTCTTTGGGCAAACGTGGTGATGCCAGGCGTCTTGAAAATATCGGGTTTGCGGCTTATCTATCCAAACCCCTTCGCCAGACCCATCTTCACGATTGTCTGGCTCTGGCTTTGGGATTGCAGCAAAATAAGAAAAATGACGCTACCGGTCCGGCGATCATTACGCGCCATACCCTGTCCGAGGCCCAAAAAAGGCGCGTGCGTATCCTGCTGGCCGAGGATAACACCACCAACCAAGATGTAGCTCTATCGATTCTCAACAAACTGGGGTATCGGGCTGATGCGGTCGCCAATGGCAAGGAAGCCCTATCGGCCCTGGGCAGCCTTCCCTACGATCTGGTGCTTATGGATTGCCAGATGCCGGAGATGGACGGGTACGAGGCTACCCGGAAGATCCGCCAGGGAGTCGACGATAGAATAAATTGCAGCGTACCGGTGATTGCCATGACCGCCCATGCAATGAAGGGCGATCGAGAAAAGTGCTTCGAGGCCGGTATGAATGACTACATTCCCAAACCGGTCGATCCGCAAGTTATCGCGGAAACACTGGAGCGGTGGCTTGTCGCACCGGATGATACGGGTGACGCCAAATCCCCGGCAAACGAAGTGGATCCTGACGATTTAAAAACCGACCTTTCGGACGCCGAACTTTTCGATCGAAAGATTTTGATCGACCGGTTGATGGGAGATGAGGATTTAGCTGACACCGTTATCAGCGGGTTTTTAGACGATATGCCCAAACAAATTGCTGTCCTCAAGGAATTTGTCGGAAAGGGGCAGTCAGCCCAGGCCGGGTCCCAAGGACATAAGATAAAAGGTGCCGCCGGGAACATCGGAAGTCCCGCTCTTCAGGAAGTTGCTCATGCCATGGAAAAGGCCGGCAAGGCAGGGGATATGAATCAGCTTAACGATTTGATGCCACGGTTGGAAAACAGGTTCAGAGATTTGAAAAAGGCCATGGAGATAAAGCAATGATGAAAATACTCGTTGCCGAAGATGACCTTACATCGTGTACTATCTTGGCCGCAATTTTAGGAAAGTGGGGTTACGAACCTATTGCCGTTAACAACGGAACCGACGCATGGGAAATCATGCAAAAATCGGATGCTCCGAGTTTAGCGATTCTTGACTGGGAAATGCCCGGGATGGACGGATTAGCGGTATGTCGAAAAATCAGGGAGCGGCCCGTCTCCAACCCTCCCTATATCATCATTCTGACCGCCAGGGGAGAAAAAACCGATATTGTTAAAGGCCTTGATGCAGGGGCCAATGACTACATTTCAAAGCCTTACGACAACGAAGAGCTGCAGGCCAGGATAAGGGTGGGTCAGCGGATGATGGAATTGCAGACCGAGCTGCTCGATGCCAGAGACGCCTTGGCCCATCAAGCCACGCACGATTCCCTGACCGGGGCTTTGAACCGCCGGGCGATTCTCGACGGTCTGGAAAAGGAACTGAATCGTGCCGGGCGAAGACAATCAAAAATGAGCATCGGGTTGTGCGACATCGATCATTTTAAAAAGGTTAATGACACCTATGGCCACCAGGTGGGAGACGATGTGTTGCGTCGATTCGTAGCCGCAATCCAGACCAATCTCAGAAAATATGATCTGTTAGGCCGTTATGGCGGCGAGGAGTTTTTGATCGTCGCGCCTGATTCTGCGGGATCGGTTGAAGAAGGGATTTATGAACGGCTGCGGGCCCGCATTGCCGGGCTTCACATAGCCACCGAAGCGGGTGACATCGGAATAACCGGGGGGATCGGCGTTGCCGGTTCAGATAACGGCACAACGATGGACATGAACGTCGGGGCTGCCGACGCCGCTCTTTATTACGCCAAAAGCGAGGGCCGCAATCAAGTCGCATACGCCAAAGACGATAGATTGAAAAGCAAAACAGGGTGACCAGCCATGAACCAACAAATCTTACCCATGAAAATCTTAATCGCAGAGGATGATTTTACGTCCCGCACCATGCTCCAGGCGGTTTTAACCAAGTGGGGGTACGAGGTGATCAGTGCGGGTGACGGTGATGAGGCGTTTGCTGCTTTTCAGCAAAGTGACACCCTTCAGCTGGCAGTACTGGACTGGGAGATGCCGGGGCTTTCCGGGGCCGAGCTCTGCCGCCGGCTGCGGGACCAGGACCGCAAAAATCCGCTTTACCTGATCCTGCTCACCTCCCGCCATGAGCCCGAGGACATTGCCCACGGGCTCGAAGCCGGCGCCGATGACTACATCGCCAAGCCCTATGACAATACCGAGCTCAAGGCCCGGGTGGATGTGGGGCGGCGCATGATATCGTTGCAAAACGAGATGCGTGAGCGCGAAAGGCTCCAGGGGGTGCTGGAAATGGCCGGGGCCGTATGCCACGAGTTGAACCAACCCCTGCAGAGTGTCTCGGGTTTCTCTGAAATGTTGTTGATGGATTTGAAAACCGAAGATCCGAACTATAACACCCTAAAGAAAATCAAGTTAGGCATTGACCGCATCGGTGAGTTGACGCGTAAAATCATGAAAATCACCCGGTATCAATCCAAACCCTACTTGAAAAGTAAAATTGTCGATATTGAACAGGCTTCCCAACATTAAGCATGAGGAGATTGATCATGAGTGAAAAACGCATTTTAGTAGTGGATGATGAGAAACAGATTCGGGATATGTACTCTCAGGCGTTTGCCAGGGCGGGCTATGAGGTGACCACCGCGGAAAGTGCGGAAGATGCCCTTGAAATATTCAAAAAGGAACAATTCTGGGTTTTGTTTTTGGATTTGAATCTGCCAGGCATGAACGGTGTCGAGTTGTGCAGGGAAATTCGGAAGCAGTATCCCATGGCAATTCCTTATGCCGTTACCGGCTACGCCTCGCTTTTCGAACTATCGGACTGCCGCGATGCGGGTTTTGAAGACTATTTCACCAAGCCGGCCAGCCTTTCCGATCTGGTGGAAGCCGCCGAGCACGCCTTTAAAAAACTGGCAAGGTGGAAAAAGAGGTAGGAAATGAAGCGGAAAAAGGAAAAATTCGACAAATATCGGGCAACTGCCGTCGTCGTCAACGATGACGTGACCCAGCTTACCGTCCTGGCCGGCCTGCTGGAAAAAGAAGGGTTCGCCGCAACCGCGTTTGAAAGCGCCGAGACGGCCCTGGCGGCCCTGGCCCCGGCGGCTCCGCCGGATCTGATCGTCACCGATCTCTACATGCCCGGCATCGACGGCTGGCGTTTCTGCCGCCTGCTGCGTTCGCCCGAATACGAAGCCTTTAATGCCGTGCCCATCCTGGTGGTTTCGGCCACCTTTGCCGGCGATCACCCTGAACGCATCGCCGCCGACATCGGGGCCGACGCCTTTCTGTCATCCCCCGTGGACGGGGAGGCGTTCACGGCCCAGGTGCGGGCGCTGCTCGCGGGGAAACAGGCCCGCCGCCTGCCCCGGGCCCTGATCGTCGAGGACAGCAAGACCCTGGCCGGACTGCTCAAGAAAGCCTTTGCCGCCCACGGCTACCGGGCGGACACGGCGCTTTCGGTCCGCGAGGCCGAAGATGCCTTCGCCAGGACAGCCTATGACGTGGCCGTGCTGGACTACCACCTGCCCGACGGCACGGGCGATGCCCTGCTCGATGCCTTCCGGACCGACCGGCCCGACTGCGTCTGCCTGATGATGACCACCGACCCCACGCCGGAGCTGGCCCTTGACTGGATGAAACGGGGCGCCGCCGCCTACCTGCGCAAGCCCTTCGAGCCGGAGTTCCTCATCGAGCTCTGTGCCAAGGCCTGTCGGGAGCGGGCGCTCCTGCGCACCGAAAGCCTGCTCGAGGTGCGCAACCGGGAACTGCAGGAGAGCGAAGCCCGGCTGAATCAAAAGGCGAGTGAACAGCGCCTCCTTTTGGACACCATCGACACCCAGGTCTGGTACTTAAAAGACATGGCGACCTACGGAGTGCTCAACCGGAGCCATGCGGACTTCCTGGGCCTTGATGTCAAGGATATCGCCCACAAGCGGTTGGAGGAATTCGTATCCCAAGAGGTGGCCGAGGTCTGCAAGGCCTCCAACATAGAAGTGTTCCGGACAAAACGGCCGGTGTACACGGAAGAATGGATTCCCAATGCCGATGGTGAAGAACGCCTGGTCGCCGTCACCAAGACCCCCAGGCTCGATACAGACGGCAAGGTGGCATATGTGGTGTGCGCGGGCACGGACATCACGGCCCAAAAGCACGCCGAAGAAGCGCTGCGTGCTGAGCATGCGTTTTCCGAAAGCATCATCGAGACCGCCCAGGTCGTCATCCTGGTGCTGGACATCGAGGGCCGCATCGTCCGGTTCAACCCGTACATGGAGGCGCTGACCGGCCGGCGCCTGGATGAGGTCAAGGGCAAGGACTGGTTCGAGACATTTTTAAAGCCGGAAAAAGGTCATCCCGTTCCATCCCTTTTCAAGAAGGCCGTCGATGACATCCAGACCCGGGGGAATATAACCCCCATTATTGCTAAAGACGGCCGGGAGATCCTCGTGGAGTGGTACGACAAAACCCTCAAAGACAACGACGGCCACACAGTGGGTCTGTTGGCAATCGGGCAGGACATCACCGAAAAATCCCGGCTGGAATCGGAACGGCAAACCATGGAGCGGCGACTTCATCACATCCAAAAGGCCGAAAGCCTGTCGCGCATGGCCGGGGCCGTGGCCCACCACTTCAACAACATGCTGGGCGCGGTCATGGGGAACCTGGAGCTGGCCCGGTGGGACCTGCCGGCCCATGCAAAGGCATCGGAAAACCTTGCCGAGGCCGAAAAGGCGGCCCGGCGCGCAGCCGACATGAGTCGGCTCATGCTGGCCTATCTGGGCCAGACCAGGAAGGACCCGAAACCGCTGGACCTGTCGGCCCTGTGCGTGGAGCGTGTGAACCAGCGCCAAACCGACGCGCCTGGAGGGGTGACCCTTGAAGCCGACTGCCCCACCCCCGGCCCGGTGATTCAGGCCGACCCGACCGAGACGGGCCAGGTGTTGGCAAGTCTGATGACCAACGCCTGGGAGGCCATGGACGGAGGAGGCCGGGTGCGGGTGAAGGTGGATGTCATGAACGCGCACGACATTCCTCGGACCCATCGCTTCCCCGTGGACTGGACCCCGACCCGCGAAACGTATGCCTGTCTGACGGTGAGGGATACGGGTCGCGGCATGGATCAGGAAACGATTGCCCGCATCTTCGACCCCTTTTTCACCGACAAGTTCACCGACCGGGGTCTGGGGCTGTCCGTGGCCCTGGGGACCGTCAAGAGCCGGGGCGGCGTCATCACGGTGGAAAGCGAGCCGGGCCGGGGGAGCACGTTCCGGGTCTTTTGGCCCCTGTCATCCGAACCCGTTTCCCGCCCCGAGGCGGAAGGGGCAGCGGAGATCCGGGAGATCAAAGGCGGCGGCACGGTCCTTCTGGCGGAGGACCAGGAGATGGTGCGGGACGCGGCCCGGGCCATGCTGGTGCACTTCGGCTTTGAAGTGATCGCGGCCAGGGACGGGGCCGAGGCCGTGGAGATCTTCCGCGATCGGGCGGACGAGATCCGACTGGTGCTCACGGACCTCACCATGCCGCGCCTGAACGGGTGGGAGACGCTTACGGCCCTGCGCAAGATGCGGCCGGACATCCCGGTGATCCTGGCCAGCGGGTATGATGCGGCCCAGGCCATGGAGGGCGACCATGCAGAGCAGCCCCAGGTCTTTTTGCCCAAGCCGTACCAGATGGCAGGGCTGAAGGCCGCATTGGGAAAGGCACTGAGGTGAAAGGGCACAGGGAAAGCGGATACTTGATACTGGGCGCTGGTTACTGGTTGCTCGTTGCTGGTTCGCAAGTTTCCAGTTTCCAGTTTCAGGTTCCCCACTCGACACTTGACGTGGCAACATGTTATGTGTACACTTATGGCATCGCATACGAATAAACTTTTATGGAGAAACCATGCAAAAAGTAAATGTACGTGAAGCCAGGCAGCAGATCGGTCGCCTGCTGGATGCCGTGGCGGGCGGAGAAGAAATCATT
>JAERTK010000334.1 GCA_016844935.1 Desulfobacteraceae bacterium
AGTCCCCCACCCAGAACCCCACGATCAGGCCCAGGATGCCCCCGCAGATGACGCCGTTAATCAAGGCGACCCGCAGTTCCATCCACAACCGTTTTCCCATATTGACCAGCCCGATGTCTCCGGTGGCAAGCCCCCTGACCACAATCGTGGCGGCCTGGGTGCCGGTGTTACCTCCCATGGCCATGACCACCGGGAAGAAAAATGACAGGGAGATCATGGCTTCGATGGACGCTTCGAACTGATTGATCACCACCGCCGCAAAAACGCCGCCAAAAAGCGCCGCAATGAGCCAGGGGAGCCTGGCCCTGGAAATTTTAATGGTGGATTCCTCGGTTATTTCCTGATCGATAACACCCGCCATGAGCGACATGTCTTCATCAATCTCCTCTTCGATGACGTCAATAATGTCGTCATGGGTGATACGCCCCACCAGGCGGGAATTGTCGTCAATCACCGGGATGTTGACCAGGTCGTATCGCCTCACGATATTGGCCACTTCCTCCTGGTCCGTGTCCACCCCCACTGAAATGACATCGGGGTTCATGATGTCGCTGATTTTTCGATTCTCAGGTTCAAGTACCAGGTCTTTTAAGGAAATAACCCCCACCAGCCTCTGAAAATCATCCGTGACCCAGATATAGTATAGGTTTTCGACCTCTCTTCCTTCTTCCCGGACGGTCTTGATGGCGTCCCCTACGGTGACATCGGCTTTTACCGCCACAAACTCCAGTGCCATGAGGCCTCCGGCGGTGTCATCGGGAAAGGGAAGCAGTTTCTCCAGTTCTTCCGAGACATGGTCGTCCACCGAATCGATGACTTCCTTGGCCCGGTCCGCCGGCAGATCGCCCACCAGGTCCGCGGCATCATCCGAATCCAGCTCCGCCACGATGTCGGAGATGGCCTTGTTGTCGAGATCTTTCAGGATGCGTTCCTGGACCGGCGGTTCGATTTCAACCAGCACGTCCCCGGCGCCCTCGGGTTCCAGGAGTTGGAAGATGGCAATCCTTTCCTTGGCGGCCAGATGCTCGATGAGGTCCGCCACATCCGCCGGCCTCATTTCAGCAATGAGCCTCTTGAGTGTATCCAGCTTTTCCTGCTCAACCAGGGCCTTGACCTTGTCGATGAGCCTGGCTTCGATAGATCTGGTTTTAAAAGCTGTCAAGATTTACTCCTTTTGGAAGCCCCACTCCCGGATGGCGAATGCTTGCGCTGGAAATTCTTAAGCTTTTCCAGAATCATTTTGCTCAGGTCACTACCGTTTCCCGTTTTGGATTCCATTAGCTGAAGCGGTATTTCGGCCCTTGCAGCGGATCTGTGACCGCCGGCAGAAGCCCCCCAGGGCTCGAAAAGTTTTTTGGCGGTTTTACCGGCATTCCCCCTGAAACCGGCATTTCTGAGAATAAAGATCAGCTTATTGTCATATACGCCGGCCACGATGCTCCATTCGGTCTCCGCCAGTTTCATAAAAAAATCGGCAATGATGACCAGCGTATCAGGATTGTCCACCTGGCCCATGTTCACATAGGCCATATTGTCGACGAACACCAGTCCTTCGATGGCACCACGGAAATCGTCCAGGGCGTGGCGGCTCAACTCCGAAGATTCGATCTTCTTGATGGTGTTCATGTTGGCAAATTGATACAGGTATTTGAACGCGTTGACGTCGTTTGGGAGTGAATCCCGGACAAAATTATCGGTGTCGGTTTTTATGCCGTAAAAAAGGGCGGTGGCAAGCCTTGCGGAGGGGACCACTTTCATGCTTTTGAGGTATTCGCACATGATGGTGGCATTGGCGCCATAGTTCTCCCTGATATCCAGAAAAGCCGCTTTTGAAGTGGGATCGATGGGGTGATGATCAATGATAATATCAAAGGGATGGTTCTTAAAAGGAGGATAATGGCTCGGTTGAGAATCCACCATGGCCCATTTGGTTAGCTTTCGCCCCCGCATGGAACGGATGCGCCGTTGTTTGATGTTCAACAACCGGATCATGGCCAGGTTATCAGGCCGATCGATGGCATTGACGTGAAGGATCTCCACCTTTCTGAGTTTTCGCCAGAACAGCCGTTTCAGGGCCAGGGCACTGGCCATGGCGTCAGGATCGGCGTTTATGACGATTCCTAAGGAGTCATCGGAAGAAACGGTCTCCAACAGCTTCTGGCATCGCTCGGTCTGGCTGGTGGATTTTGAAAAGGGGTGCTCCATTACCGAATGCGCCATGGTTTTTCCGCTCATCGGGGATTAACGTGAAACTTGCCTCCAACCGTGTTTCACCCACGGGCTGTAGGTGCGACTTCAGTCGCACGGCGCCCGTGTTTTCAGTGCGACTAAAGTCGCACCTACTTCCGAGTTATCATTGAAAATATTTTCGGACGATATCTCAAAGTCGCTAAAGATACAATGTAAAAGAGCGTCGACCGTTGTAAATTACCAGGGCCAGATGGGCGCCAGGTATTCAAGACTGGGGGCGAGGTCTTCTTCCCTGTGCGGTTCCAGGGTGACGGCAAGGGGATGGATTTCCATGGAATTAAGATCCTTAAAGAGTTGTTGAAGATTGATATTCCCGGCACCAAGCGCCCAATGGTCATCCTGTTTTCCATTGTTGTCATGCAGGTGCAGTTGTTGAATGTGGCCGGACATGGATCGTACCCATTGGCGCGGTGAAACATTGCCGAATACCGCCTGATGGCCGATATCAAGGCAGAACCCCACATCATGGGATGTGAGATTTAAAATGAGCGGCAGAATTTCAGAAGGGCCTTTTTCATAGACGTTTTCCAGCATGAGGCGGCTT
>JAERTK010000335.1 GCA_016844935.1 Desulfobacteraceae bacterium
ATCCAAGAGTTGTGAAAGTAAAAATGTCTAATTTCAAACGAAAGCGCAGTAACGACAAATTAGAATGCACCAATTTCATGCGGGATGTGGAAATTCTATACAAGAAAGCAGCATGAATATCATTCATTCACGGGTATTGGATCTAAATGATGATAAGTTTTGCGGTTATGGGAATTGGCGCTTGCCGACCCTTGAAGAGTTATGCTCTTTGATGAGGAAAGAGGATGAAAGGACAGGTATGTATGTTGATCCTCTTTTCGATCATTCTAAAAAGAAATGTTGGAGTTCAGACAGCAGTACGGCCCATGAAGTGGAGAACGCGTACTATGTGGATTTTTCTGACGGCGTGATCGTTCTCGGGTACGGGCGCAATGAAGTGTCACGCTACGAGATTGTGGAAGCCATCAATTATGTGAAAGCGGTTCGAAATGTCAAATAGACTCATCATTTGGAGGTTTATGTTAATATGGGAAAGCGAACAAATCAGCATTTCACCTTTTCCCTCGGCTTGCCGAGGGGTTAGTGAACGGACCCCAAAAATTTTCAAAGTTCTTTACATTTAGGAGGTTCCCTGTCCCGTCAGGCGGGGTTGCAGGGTTCTTCAATCATGGAGGAAAAGATGAAATCCAAGCATGTATTGGTCCTATTGACTGTTGTTATAAGTGCCATCCTCCTGCTGGGCGAAACGTTTGCCTTTGTCCAAACAATCCTGTATGTGGAACCTCTTGGATCGTGCGGTGGTAATAGCCCGTGCTACTCGACCATACAGGAGGCGATTGATGATGCGGTGTCAGGTGGCGTTATCCGAATCGCCAAAGAGAGGTATGATGAAGACCTGGACCTGGATCTTTCTGAAAATGTGACGCTCGAAGGTGGGTGGGATGCTTCGTTTGCGGCCCGGTCTGAAACGCCCGGATCCAGTACAGATAGCAGCGTAAACGGGACCATGACCTTGTCAGGCGATGAGGGTGGGGCTGTTATTTTAGATGACGTGGTCATCGTGACGGTGGTTACCCAGGATACCCCCCCCACTGTCACCACTGAATCTGCCACATCCGTGACCGATAGTTCTGCTGCGCTGAACGGTACGGTCAACCCGAGCGGGTCGAGTGCCACGTACTATTTTCAGTATGGGACGACAACAAGCTACGGGGCAATTACATCGAGCACAAGCGCAGGTTCTGGAACGAGTAATGTTTCGGCAATTGAACCTGTAAGCGGTCTTACCTGTAACACGACCTACCACTATCGACTCGTCGCGACCAACAGCGGGGGAACGAGCTATGGGAGCGATAAGATGTTTACAACGAGTTCCTGCCCTGTCACAAAACCCACTGTTACCACTGAATCTGTCACATGGGTGTCCGATTGGGCTGCTTTTCTGAACGCTACGGTCAACCCGAACGGGTCGAGTACGACGTACTATTTTCAGTATGGGACGACAACAAGCTACGGGGCAATTACATCGAGCGTTAGTGCCGGGTCGGGGAAAAGCACCATATCGGTCAGTCCACTGGTGACCGAACTTAGTCCAGGCACCACATATCACTATCGATTGGTGGCTATCAACAGCGGGGGAACGAGCTACGGGAGCGATAAGACGTTTCTAACTCTGACATTTATTGCAGCAGGTGCGGGCCCCACTGTCACCACTGAATCTGCCACATCCGTGACCGATAGTTCTGCTGCGCTGAACGGTACGGTCAACCCGGAAGGGATTAGTACGACGTACTATTTTCAGTATGGGACGACAACAAACTATGGGGCAATTACATCGGGCACCAGTGCCGGGGAGGGGGAAAGCACCATATCGGCCAGCGCACTGTTGACCGGACTTAGTCCAAACACCACATTTCACTATCGATTGGTGGCTATCGACACCCTGGGAAAGCTCAGTTGCGGGAGCGATAAGATATTTAAAACTACCGGCTTGTAGCATGGTAACTACTATGTGCGTGCTGTGCGAGGCGGAGGGTGATCGGTCAATGGAGCATTTCTCTTGTTTCCGCGCCGAGCGGGTTACTGGGGACTGACTGCTCAAACAGATAATGATTCGCAAAACAATGGAGGATATACCATGAAAAAGAGCCATGTTTTAAGGCAATTAGGGCTAGGATCTCAAGCAGGAATTTGGGTTGTAACACTGATGCTTATGTGTCTTTTGACACCCCTGTCTGCGATGAGCACCGACAAGCTGATCGTAAAAAATGGAGATGGCGAGACCACATTAAAGATAGAAGACAACGGCTCCATTTCGTCTGCCGCAAGGTTGCTTGCAAATGGAGCTTCTGAATGGGGGAGTGGGCTGGGTCAAGGTCGAGCGAAAGGATCATACCTATGAGCTTCAGTGGGCCCCTCTGACAGTGAGCCCCAGTAGCTTGAGCCTTTCTGCAGGCCAGACGGGTACGTGTACACTGAGTGGCGGGACGGGAGTGTACACTGCAAGCTCGGGGAACACGGGTGTTGTGACGGTGAGATTGAACGGTAGCACCGTTTCGGTGACGGGTGTATCGGCGGGTTCTGCGACGGTGACGTATTCTGACAACGGCGGAGACTCGGGGACGGTGGCGGTTACGGTTGTAGGTTCAGATCCACCCCTAGCAGTGAGCCCCAGTAGCCTGAGCCTTTAACGGCATGAGTGGAACCGTCAAGATTGATAATATAATTTTGAAATAGTTTGACTTAAAAGAAAGGAGAAATCATGGAAAAAGGAATAAAAATTTTGTTGGGTGTATTGTTCACAGTATCTATTTGTGTTGTCACACCATTTTCAGCCTTTGCCGCTGACAAGCTGGTTATCGAAACCAGCGAAGGGACAGAAGTCTTTACAGTCTCTGAGAATGGTGATGTATATTCTGCATCCAGATTGCTTTCAAACGGGGCATCGGCATGGGGAACAGCCCCTTTTGTTCTTGGACAAGATACGATGAACAGGGGGATGATTATAACTAATAAGGCCACTAGCAATCAGAAAAATATCTATTTTGGTTGGAATGTGGGTGAAACCCATGAATATGCTGAAATTTTTGCACTGCAAGAAAATGTGGGTTACAAAAACCTTATTCTGAACCCAAATGGCGGTTACGTCGGTATTGGTACCAAAAGCCCTTCTCAACCCTTGTACCTGGGAAGCGGCGCATATTGCTCAACAGGCGGTGTGTGGACCGATGCATCAAGTAGAAAATACAAAACAGATATTAAACAACTCACAGCCGACAAAGCTCTGACCACCTTAACTGAACTCAAGCCGGTCGAATTCGTCTACAAGGCTGATATAGAAGAAAAGCATGTTGGATTCATTTCGGAGGATGCCCCTGCACTCGTGGCTACAAAGGACAGAAAAGGAATGAGTTCAATGGATGTTGTTGCTGTTTTGACCAAGGTGGTTCAAGAACAGCAGAAAACTGTCCAAGAGCAAAAGGCAACAATTGCTGAACTTTCAAGAAGATTGGCTGTGATTGAAAAAAGGTCAAAAAGGAATGATTCCTAAGATTTCTTCGAAACGAACTAGTGTTCTGTCATATCTATAATGTCGTAAAGATGCCGTCATTCCGGGCTTGACCCGGAATCCAGAATCTCCAAATTAGCCACAAATACTGGATTCCGGCTTTTGCCGGAATGACGTGGGTGATGCTTCATTTTCTTTCATATCAGACGCTTGAGATATGACACGACACTAGCATGGGAGAGGATTAGTATCGGAATAACCGTTTTCTCCTATCCGACAATGTTGATGAAATATGGTATAACTTTTGGTGGAAGTTTCTGAAATGTTGTGGGCGCTCTGTGATACTTGTAATGTGTAAAAAAGGGTTTCATCCGAATTGAGATGCAATTGAAACCGGAAAAGACCAAAAGTGCATGTTGGTTCATCATTATCCTTTTTTTCGCTGTGATCTCAGGAATTACTTTTTCTGACACGGATTTTGGAAAAGACCTGGACGGTCTGTGCTTCGATAAAATAGCCCCGCTTCTCGGAACGCCCCGGGAGGTTCACGACCCGGTGGTTATTTTAATCGGAGAAAGCGATTATTTAACCGCCCAAACCCCTCTAGCCTTATGGGGGGCCCACCTTGTACCGCTGCTTAAAAGGATTGGACAGGGCCGGCCTGAGGCCATCGGGTTGGACATGATTCTTCCCCAGTTCCCCTTGAACCGAATCGACAAGGATCATGACAAAAAGGTATTTAAAACCCTCAATGGGATCTCAAAGCGTTGTCGCCTGATTTCCGGTTACGGTATTGCCCGGAACGGTCGAATTAAGGGACCCTTCGTGCTTTATCAGAGGATACTGGGTCCGCGCGGGTACGGATATCTCAATATCACGCCTGACCCGGACGGTGTTTGCCGCAAACAGGCTTTGAGCTTCCCGTCGAAAAAAGGAGTCAAGAAACTCTATTCATTTTCCTGGCTTCTGTCGGGGAAAAGGGGTCAGCCTCCCGCAGAGGCAATTCCTGACTGGCGCAACCCCGCGCGTATTCCCACATTGACTCTCCAACAGGCATTGAAAACTGATCCAGCCACATTCACCAACAGAGTTGTTGTTATCGGTATTGATTTTGACTTTGAAGACCGCCACCCCACGCCTACGTCGGTTAAAGATGAGGCGGGCGTGGTTTTCCAGGCTCGTGTCGTGGAGGCCCTGAGAAGCGGAAGGCTTCTCTCGGTGCCTTCCCAAGCTTATTCCCTCCTGGCGCCGGCGGTCCTGATGGTATTGCTGACGCTGCTTCTGACAGGGAGGGCTTCTTCATTGCGGGTTGTCATATGGGGAGTGGGGATGATAACAGGGACGATGGCACTGATGATTCTCTGCCTGGCCGGAGGGTTTGTGCTCAGGCCCTCAGCTGCGATGATCGGCGTGACAGTCGTTTGTTCAGCCAGGGTTTTCCAGGGCTATTTGAGCGTCAAGGATACATTCGGCCGCTATGTGAGCCGGGAAGTGAGAGACAAGATCCTCTCCAGCCGGATTCCCCTGAATGGGGAGATGCGGGAAGTGACCATGCTCTTCGCCGACCTCAGGGGTTTCACGCCAATGGTTGAAGCACTCCCCCCGAAAGAGGTGGTCAAGATCATGAACAGTTATTTCGTGGAGATGTCTGCGGCGATCCGGGAACGGAAAGGGCTTGTGTTGCAATATATAGGGGATGAGATTGAGGCGGTTTTCGGGGCCCCCGTTCCGGTTCCGGATCACAGGCGCCAGGCTGTGAGGGCAGCCGTCAGTATGCGCCGACGGCTCAAAATCGTGAACCGGAGATTAGCCCGACAGGGATATGCCCCACTCAAACACGGCATCGGCATTCACACAGGGACTGTGCTGGCGGGTAACATCGGGGGTGGAGACAGGGTAACCTATTCGCTCGTAGGCGATACCGTCAACATGGCTTCACGCCTCCAGGGCCTCAATAAGCAATTTGACACCGAAATTATCATCAGTGACCGGACATTAGCGGGAATCGGTAAAGATATCCCCGTCAAACAGCTACCGCCCACCCCGATCAAAGGAAAGTCGAAAAAGATTGACATTTTTGCAGTGGTATGATGTCAATTTATTCTCACCAACATTCATCATCGGTTCCATCCGAAAAGGCGGGAAACCATGTGGCTCTCGTTACGCTCAATTTGTATAGTTCTGTTCTTGATTTCGGTTGTTTTATGCGCTGCACCGGTTGCGGGAAAGAATCCCCAGGGACTGCAGGTTATCGTTATTGAGGGACAGTTCCTCGATTCGGCCGGTAGACCGCTGGAAGAATACGACTATCTTCAACCGGGGCACGAATATCGGCTCCTGTCTGAAGTGAAAGTCCTGCTTTCTACCCTTAATGGAAGCAAAACCTACCAGGCAGTCGGCCCCGGCGCGCTCTTCCTTGATCACTCGGGTATTGTTTTATTAAACGGAAAGGCCCTTGAGCCGAAAGACCAATACCCCCTGCTCCACGGTGTAAGTGCTGCCACGACCGCTGGTCAGAAACTGGCAGGAATACCGTTGCGGCAACTTCAGGTGGTTCCGGATGAGGAAAAGCGCTCCTCCATACACGAAGTGGCCGGCTACGCCTACCTGGACAATAACACCACCCCGCGGAAGGCCCGGGCCGAGGCTTTTTCCATTGCCAAAAGGCAGGCCCTTGAAATGGCCCGCGTTCGCCTTGAATCCAACACGCTGATCAAAAACGGAAAACTGGAATACGATTTCATCAAGAGCGGCGCGGAAGGGGTTGTCACGGTGCTGGCGCAAAAGGATCTCGGGCTCAAGGACAACCGGTATCATGTGTGGATCAGGGCAGAGGTGAAATACGCCCTCAAGCCGTCGAAAAAGCAAAAAGAGGCCCCCCAAACCCTGTTTATCCAAAGCCCTCTGACAGTGAAAGTCTGGACCCCACAGAAAGAGTACCACAAGGGTCAGAAGGTGGTGGTCCATATGATGGGTAACCGTGATTTTTACGCCCGGATCATGAATGTGGATTCGGAAGGGACCATTACCCAGCTCCTCCCCAACGATTATAGAAGCAACAGCCGGTTTACCGGGGGGACGCTTTACCGGGTCCCGGGAGAGGGGGACCGTTTCGCTATCAAGGTCATGAATAATTACGGCGAAGAACGGATTGTGGTCTACGCCAGCGAAACCCCTTTGGGCCGGGTGGAGACCCTGCCGGCGGGTGCGGGACTGCGGGGGTACGGTGGAACCCGGGATCAACTGTCGCGGGACACGCGTGCCATTAAGGTGGTGCCGGTGGGTAATGGCCTAGATTCAGGGAGCGGGTTTTATGAGGCCGTCTGGAAATTCACCACCACCCCGTAACCATCCCTCGTTCCCACGCTCCTGCGTGGGAACGCATATGATTAGGGAGAGACCCATGAAACACCTCGGGATCATATCGCGAGCCATTACTTCTCTTGTTCTTGTGCTGTGCGCGCTCCTGTGGGCCTCAACAACCGCCTGGGCGGTACGCGTCGTTGCCACCACGCCGGAAGGAAAAGAGATCCATCTCTACAACAACTCCTACGCCCTGGTGCTGGGGAACGGAAATTACAGCAATGGCTGGGACCCCCTTCCGGGCGCCTTAAGAGACGCGGACGATGTGGCGACAGCCCTCAAAAGGAACGGATTTAAGGTGACCCTCAAAAAGAACCTGACCCGGGGTTCATTCAATGAGGTCTTTGGCCGCTTTTGCCACAAATATGGCAGGAACAGAAACAACCGCCTTCTCTTTTACTATGCCGGACATGGCCATACCGAGAAAATGGCCACAAACGAGGATCTGGGTTATCTCGTAATGGTGGATGCACCCTCGCCTGAGACGGACCCGGTGGGTTTTGAGCTGTCAAGTGTTGATATGCAGACCATGGTGACTTGGGCCAAGAAGGTCAAGGCGCGTCATGTCTTGTTTATGTTTGACAGCTGCTTCTCTGGATCTGTTCTCAATCTGCGGGACCGTGTGGTTCCTCAGAACATCTCTGAAAGCATCAAACTACCGGTGCGGCAGTTCATTACCGCCGGCCGCGCCAATGAGCCGGTGCCGGATCACAGTATCTTCAAAGTGGCCTTCCTAGACCTTTTGGAAGGCCGAGACAGAGAACCTATTCCCGATGGCTATATCACGGGGGAAGAGCTTGGTCTTTATCTCAAAAACAAAGTGCCGGAGTACAACCCCGTGCAGCACCCCCAGTACGGTAAAATAAGAGACATCCGTTTGGACAAAGGGGATTTTGTATTCCAGCTGGCAACGAGCGGCGCCACTGTATCGGCCAAGTTCCCAGCTGAAAGCCGCACGACCCTGTCAGTGAGTACCAATGTGACCGGGGCCCGAGTGCTGGTGGACGGCCGACCGATGGGAAAGACGCCGTTGAATGGTATTTCGGTTTCACCGGGGAGTCATCGGTTACTGGTTGCGGCGGATGGGTATGATACCTACGAAAAGCGGGTTAGACTGGAATCGGGACGTGGCATGAGCGTTTATGTGAATTTGATTGAAGCAATGCCGAGTCAAGGAAGGCTCTATATAGAAGCGGTGCCTGAAAATGCGCGGGTGCGGGTTTTGAACATTGCCCCGGTATTTTACCAAGGAATGGAATTGAAACCGGGACGATATCATTTGGAGGTTTCTGCGAAAGGATATGAAACGGAAAAACGTTGGGTGACCTTGTCAGCGGGGAAAGATAAGAACATCAACATCCGGCTTGCGGCGATGCAGTCACCGATTGAGCGAAAGGTGCGTAACAGCCTGGGGATGGAATTCGTGTATATTCCGCGGGGGAGCTTTCTGATGGGGAGCGCCATCGATCCATCGAAAGTTGTAAATCAGTATGGTGGTACGCAAAAGCATTATCAAGATGAGCACCCACAGCATCGGGTGACCCTTACCCGGGGATTTTATATGCAGACTACGGAGGTGACTCAGGGGCAATGGGAGCGGGTCATGGGGATTAATCCCTCAGGTTTCAAGAACTGTGGAAATGATTGTCCGGTAGAAAAAGTGTCATGGAATGATGCGCAAACCTTTATCCTAAAACTCAACCAGATGGAAAGAACCAACAAATACCGTCTGCCTACTGAGGCCGAATGGGAGTATGCATTAAGAGCTGGTGCGAAGACACCCTTCTATACGGGTGACTGTCTCACCACCGAGCAGGCGAATTACAATGGGAACTATCCCGGCAAGGATTGCAAGAAAGGGAATTATCGGATGAAAACAACCCCGGTTGGCACATTTCCTCCCAACAAGTGGGGACTTTATGATATGCACGGGAACGTGTGGGAGTGGTGCCAGGATAGGTATGGGGGCTTCCCATCAGGTTCCGTAGCCGACCCAACAGGATCTTCTTCAGGTGGTGATCGCGTTTATCGTGGCGGCAGTTGGTTTGACGGCGCCAAGGACTGCCGGGCGGCGAATCGCCTCAAGGGTGACCCTGGGGTCAGTGGCAATGACCTAGGCTTCCGCCTCGCAAGGACAAAGTAGTCCCTAATGTTCTCTTTTGAAATCATCCCAAATAAGAGCCCACTTTTCTAAGTTAGTTTCTTCCACCGCGCACCGCCCCCGTAAATCCACCAGAACCGCCGTCAGTGACGAAAAACCCCCTTATACGGCTGCCTTCTGATGCAGAGCAACCCTGATGCATACTTGGGGTAGGATTGAGGTGACAACCTCGTTTAAAGTGCTCGTATATGGGTTTTTTATGGAGGATAGTTGCTGAGGAAAGAATGTTTAGTTTCGCTAACCTAAAACTGACCCCTTAAAAGACAAAACGACAGCCTAAAATTGACCCCCTTGAGTGGATCTCTGGTAAGAAGGATTGTTAAATGTCAATCCTATGCTGGAGGCGAAAGGAGAATGCTCACGGTGGATCAATACAGTTACATGCGGACAGCACATCGGGTTTATGGAAAGAAGATAAAAGAGATTGCGCGGGAGACGGGCCATTCAAAAAATACAGTTAAGAAGGTGCTTCGGGGAGAATACAGCGGTTACAAGCCCAGAATTGAACAACCATATCCGGTTCTGGGTCCCTATGTTAAAACCATCGACCAATGGTTGAAAGATGATAAAGAGCGGCCCAAGAAGCAGAGACATACGGCGGTGCGGGTTTTTAACCGGCTGAGACAGGAGCATGCTTTTCAAGGTTCGGAGACGACCGTTCGGCGATATGTCCGTGAGGCAAAACTGAGATTGGGTGTTAGCGCTCGTCAGGTATTTATTCCGTCAGATCCGCAGTCTGGTGTTGAAGCCGAGGTCGACTGGGGAGTATGTCTTGCGATTTTGGAGGGTATCGAAACACGGCTAAAGTTTTTTTGCATGCGATCGAAATTTTCCGGAAAGCATTTTGTTCGCTGTTATCCCTGCGAGCGCCAGCAAGCATTTTTTTACGGTCATATAAAAGGGTTCACATTTTTCGGCGGCGTTTTTCCGGTCCTAATCTATGACAATTTAACAACCGCGGTTGAAAAGATACTTCGAGGGAAGAATCGAGTTCTGAATGGATCATATGACAAGTTCCGGGGTTACTACAATTTTGAACCGCGCTTCTGCAATCGTGGTCAAGGACATGAAAAGGGCGGCGTTGAGGGTTTGGTGGGATATGCCCGGCGCAACTACATGGTTCCTGTTCCAAAAGCCGATTCCCTGGAAGAACTGAACCAAAGACTTCTTAAAGAGTGCCTTTCCTATGGCGACCATCAGATTGCCGGCAGGGAACACGCAGTCAATGAGCTGTACGAGAAAGAAAAGGAGGATCTGTTATCCCTGCCGGATGTTCAATTCAGCAATCTTGAAACCGCCGGCAGTAAGGTGGATAAATACGCCACGGTCATGGTGGATAAGAATCGGTATTCGGTCCCAACAGCGTATGGCTATTGTAGAGTCCGTGTGGTTTTATATGTGGATGATGTGGAGATATTTTATGGAAGCAAAAAAATTGCATCACATGCGCGACTTTATGGGAACAACAAATGGAGTCTTCTGCCTGAACATTATCTTGAGCACCGATTTTCGCGTGGCGTTTAACCGTCACAGCGATATAAGAATTGAGGGCGAATTCAAGAAAAAACCAATTCCAAATTTGCATCATCTAACCAACTGAGAACGGATGGCATTCGATGCCAGGGCACTGCTCTCAGAATGGGGTTGTGAGCTCTTTTGGGAAATATGACGCTTAGATTTCCATCTTTAGCGACTATTTTGCCTTTGCCTTTAACGAACTGTCGATATCTTGCATCATCACGTTTTTGTCTTGCATCGGCCAATGAAACATCTGGATAAACGCCTAAAGCCAAAGTTTTCCGCTTTCCCATAAATCTATAATCAAATCGGAAATATTTCCGCCCGGTCTTCCCAACCAAAAGGTAAAGTCCCCTTTGATCGGAAAGTTTGTACTGCTTTTCTTTTGCCTTTGAATTGCGGATGGTGGTATCGGTGAGTGGCATGGCGGTATCTCCTCTGACGGTATCAAATTCCACGGTATTTCGATGTACCGTGGAATTGTACCGCCATCAGAGACGGGATGTCAATAGCTTTTACTGGAACGTATAGGAACAAAAAACCCTGAATATCAAGCGATAATCAGGGTTTAAAGTCTTTATAGGTTTTTATTGGAAGGGTATTTGGTGGAGGCGGCGGGAGTCGAACCCGCGTCCGAAAATATTCCACTTAGACATCTACATACTTAGCTCGGTATCAGAATTTCGCCTTCGGGGTCGCTACTGAGCGTGCCCGCCAAAGACTAACCTGTGTTCGTTTTCGCCTCACCGTTTCACAGGTTCAAGGGATCGGCTAGCCCGCTAGTCGACGCCTTCATCCAGTCACGCAGGCAAAGACCGGGAAGGCGCTAGCCATTTATGCGGCTAGAGCATACGCGTAATCGTCTGCGTTTGTGTTTCAACCCAACCGTTTAACGAGCAGTCGGAACCTCGGTATGCAATCTAAGCTTCAACTATCCCCGTCGAAACCGTTTCGCCCCCTTAATGTTTGTTTGATAAAAATGCTGCTTACAACGCACCAAAAGTAACCACGGTCAAAAAAAAGTCAATAGCCGCCTTCCTTATGGGCCTGTTCCATGTCCCGCTTCAGTTCCTTTTCTTTCAGGGCTCTTCTTTTGTCGTATTTCTTCTTGCCTTTCGCCAACGCAATTTCCACCTTGGCTTTGCCCCGGGTAAAATAGACTTTGGTGGGAATCAACGAATAGCCCTTCTCTTCGGTTTTTCCGATGAGCCGTTTAATTTCCCGTTTGTTCAGGAGAAGTTTCCGTGTACGCATGGGATCCATTTCCATATGATGCGCAAAAGGATAAGGCGTGATGTGCATGTTATGTATGAAAACTTCTCCCCGCTTCACCCTGGCATAACCATCCACCAGATTGGCCCTTCCCTCTCTCAGGGACTTAACCTCGGCGCCCAGAAGCACCAGTCCCGCCTCAAAAAACTCATCAAGGAAGTATTCATGGCGGGCTTTTTTGTTCTGACAAACAATTTTCATTCCCAAAAACCTCTCTACAGGTATCCTTTTTCTCTCAAATCCGGAAACATTCCTCCCGTGCGCTCCAACAGGTACTGTTGAACCGCACCAGCCGTGTGAAGGCGCATGATCGTTTTGAGGTCATCACGTGCCTGGGAAATGGGCATGGCCCGCACAATCTTCTTGATCAGTGGGATCGACCTGGCATTCATGCTGAGGGCGTCAAAGCCAAGACCCAGCAATATGGGAACACAAAGGGGGTCGCCCGCCATTTCACCACACAGAGTAACGCGGATGTCTTCATTTCTGGCAGCCTCCACCACTTTAGCGATCATTCTGATCAGGGCGGGATGAAAGGGTTGATACATGTGTGCCACATGTTCGTTGACCCTGTCAATGGCCAGAGAATACTGAATCAAGTCGTTGGTCCCGATACTGAAAAAATCCACATGTTCGGCCAAGACTTCCGCCATAATAACGGCTGATGGAATTTCCACCATGATGCCCACTTCTATTTCTTCATTGTACAGGATTTGGTCGCGGTCCAGATCCTTCATAACCTGCGCCAGGATCTCCTTTGCGTCCAGAAGCTCCTGCAGACCCGAAATCATTGGGAAAATCAACCGAATGTTACCGTGTACGCTGGCTCTTAGAATGGCGCGCAGCTGTGTTTTGAATATTTCGGGTTCCTTCAGGCAGAATCGTATGGCCCGGAGCCCCAGCGCAGGGTTCATCTCCTTGGTGATTTCAAGCTCTGAGACAAATTTATCACCCCCGATATCTAAGGTCCGGATGTTCACCGGTTCGGGGGCCATGAGTTCGGCCACATCGCGGTAGTCTTCAAAGAGGTCCTCTTCTTCGGGAAACCCTTTGCTTCTCAAATACAAAAACTCCGTTCGATAAAGACCGACGCCCTCGCCACCGTAATTCCGCACGGCGGTCACTTCTTCCAGGAACTCAATATTGGCCGTAATGGCGATCTGTTGTCCATCAGGGGTCACAGCCGGGAGGTGACTCTGCCGGGCGATACTCGACCGGTAGTCTTCCAGTTGCAGCTTTTTCTCCTGGTAGTAAATAATGGCACGGTCATCGGGGTTGACAACAACCACCCCCGTGCTGCCATCCACAATCAGGAGATCACCGTCCGCAACAGCATCCGTTGCGCTTTCCAGGCCCACAACCGCCGGGATTTCCAGGGCCTGTGCCATGATGGCCGTATGGGAAGTCCGCCCCCCCACATCGGTAATAAACCCCATGACTTTTCCGATATTCAGTTCGGTGGTATCTGCGGGGGAGAGGTCATGGGCCACGATAATGACCCTTCTGTCGATTTCAGAAAGACTCTGCTGGGATTTTCCGCTGAGGGTCCTCAGGATCCTTTCAGTCACATTTTCCACATCGCTGATACGATTGCTGATGTATTCGTCGTCAATCTGGTCAAAAACTTTACGGATTTTCTGCAGGGATTTTTTGAGTGCCCATTCAGCATTGATTTTTTCATCCTGGATCGTGCGAATAGTTGAATCCCGAAGCATGGTGTCTTTGAGGATCATCAAATGGCTGTCCAGTATGAAGGAAAGATCATCTACCTTCTCCGCCATACCGTTTTTAAGGGACTGCATCTCTTTTTCAACCACGCGAAGGGCTTCTTCGAACCGCTCCACCTCTCCGTTCAGATGTTCCGTGTTGACCAGATACTGATACAGAATTTTGACTTTGCTCCTGTCCACGAGATGGGCTTTTCCGATTACAATGCCCGGATAAACAGCTATGCCTTTTAAGGATTTTTCACCGGCGACAGCTTCTTCGATCATTTGTTCTCCCCGAATTTTCCCTGAAAAAGTGCATCCAGTTCCGCCATGAACCGCTCCGAGTCTTCCCCGATAATTCTTACTTCCATCTCAGTGCCTTTTGGACAGGCCAGCGTAAGAATGGAAAGAATATTGGACCCATCCACCTGGCGACCGTCCTTTTTGAGAAGCAAATTGGATTCGTAACGCTCCGCCAGTTCAACAATTTTCGCGGCGGCACGCGCATGGAGGCCCAAGCTGTTAATAATTTTGAGACGCCTGACCATTTCCATTGTTCACGAATCCTTCAACAATCTCTTTTTGGCAAGACATTCTTTGTACACTTTTCGGTAGGCCAGATTTTCTTTCTCCGCAATAAGACCCGCAATATCCCTGACACTCAAGGCGTTCTCTTTAAGGAGGTCCTCAATGACACCCAGGGCGCGTTTATCCAACCCGTCTGAACCTTTTTTTCCGGCGGCTTCACCTGAAACCACCAGCGTAAATTCCCCCCTGGTTTTTTCAGGGGCCAATCCCGCAAGCAGTTCAGCCGGGGTGCCGCGCCGGATTTCCTCAAATATCTTGGTCATCTCCCGAAACAAAACCATTTTCCTGGGGCCAAAAACAGAAGTCATATCCGAAAGGGTCGCCCGAATCCGGTGGGGAGATTCATAAAAAACCATTGTCCGCGTTTCAGATACCAGGCTTTCCAATTCTTTCTTTCTTCTGCCGGGACGGTTCGACAAAAACCCCAGAAAACAAAACCCGTCGGTTGAAAATCCACAGACAGACAGGCCGGCCACGGCGGCAGAAGGCCCCGGAATGGGAATAATCTGAACCTCTTTTTCAACGGCGCCCGAAATAAGCATAATACCGGGATCCGAAATACCCGGGGTGCCGGCGTCTGACACCAGGGCCATTCTCACCCCGGCTTCCAGTTGTTCAACCAGCCGTTCGGTCCTGCTTTTCCGGGAATGCTGGTTGTATGTGGCAATTCTCGTTTTGATACCATAGTGATCGCACAGCCGCCGGGTATGGTTCCCGTTCTCAGCCACAATGAGATCGACCTCTTTTAACACCCGCAAAGCCCTCAGGGTAATGTCTTCCAGATTGCCGATGGGCGTTGCGACCACATATAAAATACCACCCTCCCGGTTCCGTAATGGCGAATCTTTACCCATAAGCCAAATCAAAAGCGTTTTTGATCACCTCAATTTGAGGGGACCCGCCGCCCACGGAAACCGCAACCACATCAAACCGAGCGCTGACATCACAGCAATCGTTGGCCTTCATGTAGCTCAGCGCCACCTTGGAAAGCTGTTTGCGCTTTCTTACGTTCACGGCTTCTTTTGCAAAACCCAAAGGCCGTCCCCTTCTGGTCTTAATCTCTATGAATACCAGAACATCCCCATCTCTTGCCACCAGATCCACTTCCCCCAACCGGCAGCGATAGTTCTTGATAATACGGGTGTACCCCAGGCGTTTGATTTCCTCAAAGGCCAGTGCCTCGCCACGTTCTCCCAGTTCGAGCCTTTCTCTGGTCAAACTACCACAACCCCTTTAAACGTTAAACGGTGAACCGGGCTTGGGCCATACTCTCTTAAAGCCTCCAGGTGCCGTCGGGTTCCGTACCCCTTGTTTTTGTCAAAACCGTAGGCAGGATACGTACGGTGGTGGGAAACCATGATCCTGTCCCGATACACTTTGGCCAGCACGGAGGCCGCCGAGATGCTTCGGGAGATTTGATCGCCTTTTTTCAAACACTTTTGTCTAGTGGGAATGGGAACAGCGTGGATGCCATCCACGAGGATGATTTCAGGCTGCGGGTCAAGCGCCTTGATGGCACGCAACATGGCTTCCAGGGAAGCCTGCAAAATATTGAATTTTTCAATATATGAGACGGACACCACACCGATACCGAAGGTTAAAGCCGCACCCATGATCGTATGGAACGTCTCGAACCTGGCACGAGCCGTCATTTTTTTTGAATCTTTGATCCCCGAGAGCCGAACACCCTCGGGAAGAACGACCGCCGCTGCAACCACAGGACCGGCCAGAGGGCCCCGCCCCGCTTCATCAACCCCGGCAATCAGCTTATATCCCAAATCGCGGGCCCAGGTTTCATGGTAAAAGGGGTCCACGGGGGTCTTATGTGGAGCCTCTGGAAACAGTTTCAAGTTTTCAGGTCGCCGCACTGGCCGGGGTCTCTTCAACAAGCATCAATTTACGGGTATCCCTGCGCCATCAAAATGATCTTAAAATCGCTCCTCTTTGATTCTTGCGGCCTTTCCGCGCAGATTCCTGAGATAATAGAGTCTTGATCTTCGGACCCGTCCTTTCGTCACCACTTCGACCTTATCGATATTGGGGGAGTGAAGGGGGAAGATACGTTCCACGCCGATGCCGTAAGAGACTTTTCGAACCGTAAATGTGGCGCCGGTGTTGCCATTCCGTTTCCTGATGACAACCCCCTGAAACACCTGGACCCTCTCTTTTTCGCCCTCTTTGATCCTGGCATGGACCTTGACGGTATCACCAGGCTTGAAGCTGGGGATATCCCCGCGCATCTGCTCCATCTCGAGCATTTCTACAACATTCATCACTTTCTCCTTATGTTAGGGCCTCGGCAAAAAATAAATATACAATCTGGGCTTGTCCTTTGGCCCGTCTACTGCGTTACATCCATCGGCACATATCCACCAATATGCACTGATGGATGCGCCTTGTATACGAACCAAAATACGGCGCAATCTTGCGCATCTATTTCTTGCCGAGACCCTTACAGAACCGTGTTTATGGTTCTTCACGCTTCGTTTTTCGCGTAAACTGCAGTTGAAGATCCTTTAGCCGGCCGGAACACCCACCAGCCGATCCAAAATAATGGCCGCCGCCGTCCTTACCGAAAGATGATTGTACCCTGTTCTTCCCGAGATGGGGTCCAACACATGGTCGACTCTTTCCAGAATCTCTTCATGAAGCCCCCACGCCGTTCCAAACAGCAACAAAACCACTTCGTTGGACACAACAAGACGCCGTAATGCTTTGTAAGACATGGCGCGGTTTTCCTGCAACCCCGCATCCGTTGCAACAACCGTAACTGTGTCCCCCGCCCTGCCCTTCACCTCCTTAACAGCAACGTCCAATGACGATGCAACGCTGACCAGGCCTAAGGCTTCTTTTCTGTGCGGGTTGTACCGGGCACCGAACCCTGAAATCCAGTGCCGCAGAATTCGGTCTGCCAGAGCCTGCTGGTCTTCGAGGGGCGTAATAACAAAAAAACCCTCAATGCCGTAGGTCTTGCCCAGTCTGGCAAAATCATGAATATCAACGGGCGTTATGGCAGAAGCGATGGTCTCCTGGTGCTTGTTGTAAACGGGGAAATGAACCAGCCCCACATAGAGACGCATGCCTTCCCTTTATTTCAGTTCTTCCAGAATCGCCTTATCTTCGGCGGATAATTCAGCCTTTTGAAGCAGATCCGCCCTCCTTGACAGCGTTCTCTTGAGGGACTGTTTTTTCCGCCACAATCGAATTTTCTCATGGTCGCCGGACAAAAGCACCGGCGGAACCGCCTGATCCCTGAAAACCCCCGGCCGCGTATAGTGGGGATACTCCAGGAGACCGTTTTCAAAAGAGTCCTCCAGGTTCGATCTTTCCCCGCCCAGGACATCCGGAATCAACCGGCTGACCGCCTCAATAACCACCATGGCAGCCAGTTCACCGCCGTTCAGGACATAGTCTCCAATGGACAACTCCATATCAATACAGGTGGATCTTACCCGCTCATCGACACCTTCATATCGGCCGCAGACAAAAATCAGCTGTTTCCACTCGACCATGTCCCAGGCCATGTCCTGGGTAAACGTCTTGCCCTGCGGAGAAAAAAGCACCACCGGGCCGTGACCTTCCAATCGCTCGACGGACTCGAGGGCCCGAAAAATCGGCCCCGCTTTCATAACCATACCCTCACCGCCGCCGTATGGGCGGTCGTCAACCGTCCTGTGAGGCCCTGTGGCAAAATCACGGATGTTCAGTAACGCCACATCCACAAGACCCCTTTCGATGGCGCGACCCAGAATGCCCTCCTTCAGATAAGAGGTGAACATATCCGGAAACAAGGTGAGAACGTCAAACTTCATTCAAATCCAACAACCCTTCCAAGACCGAAATTGTCATTTTTCCGTTTTCCAAATCGATATACTTGACCACCTCACGGGTAGCCGGCAGAAGGATCTCTCTTGGACCGCTTTTTACCACGTAGATTTCTGTGTTCCCCGAAGGGATAATCTGCGAAACCACTCCCAGTAACACGCCATCGTCAGTAAAAACCCTGAGCCCCAGAAGTTCAAACCAGAAATATTCCCCTTCTTCCCGAACGAGGGCATCTCTGCTGATATAGACCTCAGCGCCCCTGAAAGGCTCCGCCTGGTTTATGTGGGTCAACCCGGCCAGTTTTACCAGAAAGATATTTTTGTGGGGCCTGGCGGAAATGACGCTTAAATGGCGACTTTCTCCGGTCCCGAGTTTAAAAAAAACCGTCTCTGCATTCAATAACGAGGCTGCCGACTGGGAAAAAGACTGCACCCGGAGAAGACCCTCCAACCCGTGTGGCCGAAGGACCTTCCCAAAGAAGAGTACATTATCAGGCAAGCCTGAGTTCAAAATTATTCGATAATCTCCAATACGGATCGCTTTTTAATTTTAGTGGAGGCTGCACTGAGAATTGTCCTCATGGCCCGTGCGGTGCGACCCTGCTTTCCTATGACCTTGCCCAGATCTTCTTTGGCGACTTTCAGTTCAAGAACCGATGTCTGTTCCCCTTCGATTTCTGTGACGACCACATCTTCCGGCTTATCAACCAGCGCTTTCGCAATGTATGAAACTAGCTCTTTCATCTCGGTTCACCTCCATTGGGATACACAGAAATGCGGCATTTAGGTTGCTGCGGAATGGGCTTTAATTGCGGCTTCCCGTTTCACCAGAGCCCTGGCGGCTTCTGAAAGTTTCGCTCCCTTTTCAATCCAGTACTGGAGTTTGTTCTCATGGATTTTCACAACAGCGGGTTCTTTCATGGGATCATAATATCCCAGAATTTCCAGAAACCTGCCATCTCTGGGCGCCTCTGAATCAGCTGCCACCAAACGATAAAACGGTTTTTTCTTCGCTCCCATCCTTGTCAATCGAATTCTAACGGCCATTTTCTTTTACCACCCCCTCAAATATAATGGTTATCCCGCTGTTGCGAGATTGGTTTTCAGACAACATTGATATATCTCCTATCCAAACAAGCCCGGCATGTTCAGCCCACCTTTTTTGGTAAATTGTTCCATCATTTTTTTTGTTTGAGCAAAATTTTTCAGCAACCGGTTAACATCCTGAACGGTGGTACCACTACCCATGGCAATGCGACGTCTTCTGCTGCCGTTAATGATCTTGAACCTTCGCCGCTCTTCACGGGTCATGGAACCGATTATCGCCTCGACTTTGACCAGTTCCTTCTCATCGGGTTTCATATTCTTCAGCTTTTTCAGTTTACCCATACCGGGAAGCATCCCCAGGATATCTTCAAGGGAACCCAGTTTTTTCACCTGTTTCAACTGAGACCGAAAGTCTTCCAGATCAAACTCACTCTTTTTGAGCTTTTTCTGCAGCTTTTTGGCTTCTTTTTCATCGAATTGCTCTTCCGCTCTCTCAATGAGAGAAAGGACATCGCCCATGCCCAGAATCTGGGAAGCCATCCTGTCTGGATGAAAAGGCTCGAGCGCACTGATCTTTTCGCCAACCCCCACGAATTTGATCGGTTTTCCGGTGACCGCTTTGATGGATAAAGCCGCCCCGCCCCTGGCGTCACCCTCCATTTTGGATAAAATTACGCCGGTGATATCCAGGGTTTCATTGAAATTTTTCGCCACATTGACCGCATCCTGTCCGGTCATGGCATCGGCCACCAGGAGAATTTCAGTGGGGTTGATTTCCTCCTTAATGGTCACCAGTTCACCCATCAAGGCTTCATCCACGTGAAGACGTCCCGCCGTATCGAGAATCAGAACGTCAGCCCCTTCGGCCGCTGCTTTCCCCAGGGCATCTGTACATATGCCATGGGGTGTCTGTCCTTTTTCTGTCGGATAAACAGGGACATCGATCTGCTGTCCCAACTTCTTCAGCTGGTCAACGGCGGCGGGCCTGTAAATATCCGCCGGAACCAGATAGGGATGTTTTCCCTGCTTTCGCAAGTGCCTTGCCAGTTTCGCGGCAGTGGTGGTTTTACCGGATCCCTGAAGACCCACCAGCATCAAAGAGTAAGGGCTTTCGCCAACAAGTTCAAGTCCCTTTCGGGATTCTCCCATCAGGCGTGACAGCTCTTCGTTCACAATTTTGATGATCTGCTGCCCGGGTGTCAGGCTTTCAAGTACATCCTGCCCAACGGCGCGGCCACGAATGTCTTCAATTAATTTTTTTACGACTTTGTAGTTGACATCCGCCTCCAGGAGCGCTAAACGCACTTCTTTCAAGGCATCCTGGATATTGGCCTCAGTGAGCCTTCCCCGCCCTTTCAACTTTTTGAAAACGCGGTTCAGTTTTTCTGATAAGCTGTCAAACATGTCGTTTAGTGGCTCTCGGATTTTGTAAACAATCAGGATTACTTTATTATTATATGGATGTCAACAAAAAACGAAATGTATTCCAAATGAACACCGAACCATTTTGAGGTTGCCAATGAAATCCATACCCTCTAAAATTGGTGACCTCTGATAAATCCGGGGTTTTGAAAAATTCATCATTACAGGTACCATACATGGATCCGTCGGAAATGTCATATGATTTCCATGGAGAGCCTTTCCGGGTAGACTAAATATATGAATGAAAAGAAGTTCAGCCATGGGATTATCCGTCCCATGAAAGGGAAAAAAGACCCGCCCCTGGCGCCGGATGTCCTCATGGTGATGATCCCTTCGGAACTCCGGTTTCTGGCGCAGAAAACGGGTGCGAAAAAAACGGTTTTCAGCGATATGCGCCTCTACCATTTGTACCGGGCAAAAGGAAAAAACCAGTCGCCCATCACACTTGCAGGCCCTTTCATCGGCGCCCCCCATGCGGTTATGGGGCTGGAGAAACTGATTGCTCTGGGCGCAAAAAGAGTGTTGATGCTGGGCTGGTGCGGTTCATTGCAGCCGTCCCTTAAAATCGGCGACATAGTGATCCCGACCCACGCCATACCGGAGGAGGGCACGTCACCGCATTATCCCACGTCCCCGGAAAATCCCCCGTCGGATGCCGGGCTCAACCGGATTCTGGAAACCGCCCTCAAAGAAATAAAGACCCCCTTTACAAAAGGACCGATTTGGACTACGGATGCCATATACCGGGAAACACCCGAAAAGGTCAAAGCCTACCAGCGGCAAAACATCCTGGCCGTGGAAATGGAAGTCTCGGCGCTTTTGGCGGTGTCTTCTTTCCGCTCCGTACAACTGGCGGCGCTGCTGGTGGTTTCCGATGAGCTTTCCCAATTGAAATGGGCTCCAGGATTTTCCAGCATCCTGCTGAAAGAAAGAAGCCGAATGGCTGCCGAACTGCTGCTGGAGGCCCATGTGCGTCTGGGCCAGCCTGAAAATTTGCCCGGAGAAGTTGAATGAACCTGTATGACGGTATCCTCGCCATGGACGTGGGCAGCGGAACCCAGGACATCCTGGTTTGGCGGTCGGGGCAGAGGATTGAAAATTGTCCCAAACTGATTCTTCCCTCGCCCACCACGATCATTTCCAGGCTGGTGAAAGAAGCGACAAAAAGGAAACATCACCTTTTCCTTTCAGGCCATACCATGGGCGGAGGCGCCTCCACAAAAGCCGTTCGGGAGCACATTTCAGCCGGGCTGAAGGTTTTCGCCATGGAAGAACCGGCCCTGACTTTCCACGACAGGATCGAAAAGATCGTTTCCATGGGGATTGAAATCGTGGACCGGAAACCGTCCGTTGAACCCTTAACCCAGCTGGAAATGGGTGACCTGAACCTGCCTGCCATTGAACAGGCACTGCAGCTGTTCCATGAACCCATGCCTAAAACCGTGGCCGTGGCCGTTCAGGACCACGGGTTTTCACCGGACATGAGCAACCGGGTGTTCAGGTTCCAGCAATGGAAGAGGCTCCTTGAATCAGAAAACAGCCTCACATCGCTTCTATACGAAAAACCGCCCGATCACCTGACCCGAATGAAAGCCGTGAGCAATACGGCTCCCGGCACCCTGCTGATGGACACGGGCGCATCCGCCATTATCGGCGCCCTTGAAGACCCTTGGGTGGCGGAAAAATGCCGGGAAGGGGTCACCATCCTCAATATTGGAAATGAACATGTTCTGGCGGCCCTGGTAAAAAATGATAAGGTATGGGGCGTTTATGAACACCATACGTCCCTGATGACACCCGAAAAACTAATGGCACACCTGGAACGGTTCCGTCGTGAAGACCTGTCGAACCGGGAAATTCTGGATGAAATGGGGCATGGCTGCCACATCATACCCGGCGCCGGTAAAGAGAGCACCTTCAACCCGGTGGGGATCACAGGCCCCAACCGGGAAAAGTTCGCGCGTTTGGGCGGACACATGGCAGCCCCCTTCGGGGACATGATGCTCACCGGCTGTTTCGGCTTGGTGAAGGCCGTTAAAGCAAAGATGGACGTTTGACAATGGAAAACATCAGAAAAGAAATTGACGCACTGAAAAAGAGGATCGAGTACCATAACCAGCGGTATTACACTCTGGATGATCCGGAAATTTCAGACGCCAACTACGACAAACTGTTTCAACGTCTGCTCAAGCTGGAAAAGCAGCACCCTGAGCTGGAATCCACCGGCTCCCCCACCCGAAAAGTGGGCGCCGGACCCAAAGGCGGTTTTTTACCGGTGGAACACGGTTCTCCCATGCTCAGTCTGGAAAACTGTTTTGATCATCAACAAGTCCTTGATTTTGATAAGCGCGTCCGGAAATTTCTGGGGGATACTATGCCGGTAAGCTATACGGTTGAACCCAAAATTGACGGCCTCGCCGTGGAATTGATCTATGAAAATGGCGCTCTGAGGGTGGCATCCACCCGGGGGGATGGCCGCGTTGGTGAAAATGTCACCCGGAACATCAAAACCATTTTGAACGTGCCGCTACAACTGACCACCCGGAAAAAGTCATTGCCGGTCCCCGACCTTCTGGAAGTGAGGGGCGAGGTCTACATGGATATGGCGGCCTTTGAAACATTGAACCGGAAGCGCGCCGCCAATAACGAAACGCTTTTTGCCAATCCGCGAAATGCCGCAGCCGGGTCCCTCCGGCAACTGGATTCACGGATCACCGCCAAGAGACCCCTGGACATGTTCTGTTACGGGGTCGGAAATGCTCAAGACCTTCCTTTTGAAACCCACTGGGACTTGATGATTTCATTGCAGCAATGGGGGCTCAGGGTCAATCGGCCCCACATACATATCTGCGACACCCCCGATGATGTGGTGAAAAGCTGCCGCCTTCTTGAGGAAACCAGGAAGGATTTCCCCTACGAGATCGACGGCGCCGTCATCAAGGTGAACCGCCTGGATCTGCAATCCCGTCTTGGCCTGAAATCCAGAAGCCCCCGGTGGGCCATGGCCTATAAATTCGCCCCCAGCCAGGAAACCACCACCGTCCTGGGAATCCATGTTCAGGTGGGGAGAACCGGTGCTCTGACACCCGTGGCCCACCTGGAACCGGTGGCGTTGGGAGGTGTCCTTGTGAGCCGGGCCACCCTTCACAACCAGGAAGAGATTGATCGAAAAGATGTCCGCCAGGGGGACCGGGTGATTGTCCAACGGGCGGGCGATGTGATTCCCGAGGTGGTGAAAACCGTTCTCTCACAACGGACCGGGAAAGAAATAAAATTTGTCATGCCGGAAGCATGTCCCGTATGCGGGTCCGGAACTCTGAAAAAACCGGGTGAGGTGGTGGCCAGATGCCCCAACATAAACTGTCCCGCCCAGGTCAGGGGATCACTCAGGCATTTCGTGTCGAAAGGGGGCATGAAGATCGATGGTCTGGGAGACAAGGTGATCTTTAAACTCATGGACAAGGGGCTGGTCAAAGACGAGTCGGACCTTTATACGCTGACCCGAAAGGACCTGTTGAGCCTCGAAAACATCAAGGAAAAAGCAGCCACCAACCTGCTCGGCGCCATCGAAGGCAGCAAAACACCCACTTTGGCAAGGTTTATTTATGCCCTCGGCATCCGGCATGTGGGAGAATTTACAGCGGCCCTTCTGGCGGACCATTTCAAAGACATTAAAGCCCTTGAAAATGCGGATCAGGAGGTCCTTTCCGCCATAGAGGGCATCGGACCCCAAACCGCCGAAAGCCTCTTTTCTTTTTTTACGGATACTCAGAATACAGCTCTGATCGACCGACTCCTGGCGGCCGGCATAAGGCCCGTGGTCGGCAGTTCAAAACCACCGGACTCCCCAGCGGCGGGAAAAATATTTGTTTTGACAGGCAGCCTCCCGACCATCAAACGTTCCGAGGCAAAAGAAACCATTACGCAAAAAGGCGGCAGGGTGGGGTCTTCCGTCAGCCGCAATACGGATTATCTTGTGGCGGGAGAAGCGCCCGGAAGCAAGCTTCAAAAAGCCAGGGAACTGGGGACTTCCATATTGGATGAGGCACAATTCCTGGAACTGCTGGGAGCATGAAATGATGGGAGACACACGCAAACACCTGATCATTGAAGGTCGGGTCCAGGGGGTGTGGTTCAGGGAGTCCACCCGCAGGCAGGCAGTTTCCCTGGGGGTTTCGGGCTGGGTGAAGAATCGGCCGGAAGGCACCGTGGAAGCGCTCCTGGAAGGCCCGGAAGATGCGGTCTTGAGGCTGGTAGCCTGGTGCGGAAAAGGCCCCTCCGCGGCCAACGTCACCGGAATCCACGAAACAGAAGAACCATGGCGGGGGGAGTTTGACGCCTTCCATGTCCTTTATTAGGAGGAAAGCAGTGCCAAAAAAACGTTTCACAGCAATCACATTCATTTATCTGATCCTTTTGTTACTCGCGGCATCCGGATGCAGCACCACCAAGAATCTGACCAAAAAAGTTCTGCCCACCTCCGTGGCCAAAAAACTCATGACCAACGAGGCGGATCTCAAAAAACGCGTCATGATTTTTCCGTTCGTGGACCAGGCCTCGGTGGGTCCTGAGATGGCAAAGAAGTTGAGCAATGAATTCTATGACCGTTTAAAGAAAACCCCTAACCTGCTCCTCTACAATCCCCCGGACGGCATCTTTTCCTCCCAAGCCATGGAATCCCCCCAGTACGGGGTGGTAACCAGTTCCAAACTCGTTGACATCGCCGACGACATGGGTATGAATGCCCTGATTATCGGAGTCCTGAACCCCATTGAAATCGCCGTTCACAAAACCGGCATCTGGCCTTTTGACAGCTGGAAACAAATTTACACGGTTTCAGCGGCAGTCAATGTGATTCAAACGGCCAGCAAAACCCTCATCTACACGGACGTCGCCACGGAAGAGTACAGCATGAGCCTGGAGGATTCCGAGCAGATCGACCAGGAAAATTATATTCGGAAGATTACCCTCGAAGCGTTGCCGGACCTCATCGAAAGCTTAGGCTCGACCATGGACTTCAAGGTCAGCGATGAACCCTGGACCGGCAAAATCGTGGCGGTGGACGGTGAAACCATCATGATCAATGCGGGCAAAGAGATAGGCCTGGAAGGCGAGGCGGTTTTCCAAGTATTTTCCGTGGGAGAATCCATTTCCACCGGCACCGGAAGAACCATTCATCTACTGGGGACAACGGTGGGAGAGATCAAAACCACTTCGGTCATGGAGAAACATTCCCTGGCGGAAGCCGTGGATGGGGGACCGTTTAAAGCGAAACAGTTTATTCGGTTGAAGCCGTAGGTAAAACATATGGAGTAACGGCTCAACGCCCGGGATAACTTATCCTGCTATCGCATCTACAAGGGAGAGGATCCGTTCTGCGAGGCGATGTGACCTTCCGATCCAACGCCTCTTCTATCCCTTTCCAGAACTCCCCGTCGAGTGTTGCACTCAGCCGGAAACAGGGAACCGCCGCGGCCATTTCCGAAGTATTATGAAAGAGCGTGGCAGATGTCTTCATCTTTTCTTCCGGCGCCACCCGTTCCCAGAACGGCTCCCACACCTGTTTTGCAGCCCCGAAAACCGACAGAACTGCCTTGGATGGATCAACCAGCGGCACCACTTTGTCTATGGATGCCTGCTCGAGAAAAAATATTGCTGAAAGGGGCACTGCCCGCTCAACGCTCCAACTCTTTTTGGATTCCCTCCAAAGATAGTCGCTCCAGGTGGGAAAGGGATGCGCCCTGAAGCCTCCGTCCCGGTCCCTCAGAACTAAGGCCTGGTCGTCACAGAGGGCCTGCCAGTAACCGGGCAGCCGGCGGGAGCAGGTGGACTTCCCGGTTTCTCCGGGTGCGGCGATAAGCACGCCCCTGCCATGATGTGCTGCCAGGGCCGCATGCATGGGCGTCCCGCCTACCCTCAAAGCATGCCTGTAAATCTCCCGCAGGGCCGACCACATATTGATATATTTAATCTCCGGATGCGCCACAAACGCCTCATTGAACTCCATGTGGACTCCCGAGATGTTCTCATGCCGCCATATCGGAAACCTATGCGGCCTGTTTTGAAATCCTGGGCAATGCCCATATTATTCCTGAAGCCTCGGTGGAAACGTTCAAGGCCATGGCCCGTTATCGCAACTTGATCATTCATGGCTATGACGGTGTGGAAGACACCATCACTTTTGGAATCTTCAAAGAGCGTTTGGGGGATTTCCGGATCTATATCGGGTATATTCGCCAATATCTGCGATCAACTTCCGCTTGACCAACTCCCTGAGAACCACAGGAGAAAAGGGGCGTTCTCAAGTTCCTGTGTAAACACATCTCCTACCCGTGACCGGTCCCCGCGTCACACTTTGACCCGGCTGCGGCTCCGGGCAGGCAGCTGCTGGAGGCGGCGGCCCCCGAGGCGCATCCCCCTGCACCACCTGCTTCCGGACCGGCCGCGCAGGAGGGGGGGGTTCCGGCTTGATCTCCATTGGCAACATGGCAACCAATGGTTCTGCCAGCTGTCTGCGTAAATAAGCGCTTTGCCGTTTATCCTGTGGGCAATATCAGGATATTGCACGCGGGGTGGTTTAAGGGTTCCCCCCCGGGATCTGGGGCAATTGTCCCCCCTCGTCCATAAACCGCCTCAGGCAGGCATCGGGGCTCGGGTGGTAGGGATCGTCCAGGAGTGTGCCGGCAATCGCCGGGCAGCTTCCGGTGCAGTAATTGATATAGTCGCAGTCCCGGCAGAATTCAAAATCGGAGAGCGGGATGCTCCTGCGGTTCCGGAAACGGTTGAGTTCCGCGTGGTTTTGCCACACATCTTTTAAGTCGTCCCGGTTGATTCGGCCCAGTGCCATACCGGGGATCAGACCGCAGGGGACCATGACCCCATCGGCCCGGACGGCCATCTTGGTCAGAAAACCACCGCAACCGGTCAGAAAACCACGGTTGGGAAGGCCTTCGAGTCCGTCTTCACGGGCCTTTTCCATTTCCAGCCAGCCCCGGGCCTCGGCCAGGGGGCCGGCCTGTGCGCTGATACGGCCGTTGTATTTGTCGTTAAGCCGGAGCAGGGTCTCCATGGCCAGGGACCGCTCTTCCGCTGTCAGCTGCACCTGTTCGGCGTTCTGCCTGCAAAGACCCAGGTGGGAGGCGGCGTTGGTTGAAAACCCGGGCAACCCGATCTCTTCCAGCAGGAGTTCTGCGACACTACCCAGGTCCCTGACGTTTTTCCGATGAATGGTGACCCGGACCGTGGCCGGAAGGTTGTACTTCATGAGGCTTTTAAGACCCGACAAAGCCCTATGAAAATTACCCTTTCCTCTGAAGGCGTCATGGGTGGTGTCAACGGATCCGTCGATGGATACCTGGATCGAATCGCACCTGCCGGTGGACGCCAGAAATTCCGCCATTTCATCGGTGATGAGCGTGCCGTTGCTCAGGATGGAAAACCGCATGCGGTTATGAACAACGCCTTCCACAAGCGCCTTGAAATCATCGCGGATAAAAGGTTCACCTCCCTGGAGGCAGACATCCATCACCGCGCAACGGTTCAGCTCTTCAAAAAAACGGAGCCATTCCTCTGTGGAAAGGTCCTGATCCACATCACCCGCGCTGCTAAAATGGCTGCAGTATTTGCACCTGAGATTGCACCGGTTGGTGATTTCAAGGTCCACGGATTTGGGGGTTTTCATTACATTCATGACAATTTCGACCCGCTTTCATTTTTTTTGGAGTCTGTTCGGAGATTATCAGAATATTTTCACGGAATCAGGCCTGAAAGTCAATGCAGAAATTTCCATAGGGTGTAATTGTTTCTGTTAGGTGTTCATCAGCACCTAATTATCATATCCAATCAAATCAGTTATTTATGTCCAGAATAAAGAAAGCCGGCCTAACGCTTATAATTGCACCCATTTCCATATGGGTATATACGGACGGGCTGCAGAGGTCCGTTTTCCCTAACCCGGCGAAGGAGGAGAGTATTAATACGGTGCCCGGGAGAGGGGGCAGCCGACAAATCTGACATAACCGGATGAACAAATAGAGGAAATTTTATTTTTTGAGCAGCGTTCCTTGGCCCTGTTTTGTGTCAAAATGCACTTTTACGTCCAAATAAAGTGTGTTTGTCCCGAAAAATGGGCCCCTGCTTCTTTGTTGATTGTGTGGCAAAAACTGTTATTATTACTTTTCGGAAGTAAAGTATGTGGTGCTGCCCTTCAGCTTATTCCATGAGCTCATTGAACGTTTAGAGGATGAGTCCGATTTGCGCGACATTCGTGAAGCCAGCCCTGAACCGCTGTATGATCAAAGCGAGGCGGAACAATATATCTTTATGAACCCTGTCAAACGGGAGCGCCTTGAAAGGGGATGGACACAGCAGGAACTTGCCAATCGAATCGGGGTAAAACAGTCTACGGTGGCAAAATGGGAACGGGAAGGCGCTGTTTATCGTAAATCAACCAAACAGAAGTTAGCCAAAGCCTTCGGAATAAGCGAGGCAAGTTTCTCTTAAAAATACTAACCTCCGACTTCTGACCTCAGCCCTTCCCACCTTCCTACCTTTTTCTTTTGTCCGTGAGCGTCTGTACATCCATGATTTTATGCTTTTTCTGAGACGGAAAGGGGTTCATGTGATTTGAGGCCTAAGAGAAGCAAAAAACCGCCACCATCTCATCATAGCCTTTCTTGAAATCCGCCACGAACATTTGTGAAAGGACCGGCAGAAGATCCACCAGATGGTGCGGAAAGGATTTCAGCCGGTATTCGAGGGCTTCCCTTTCAAAGAAACATTTTTTTGCTGAAGCGACAAAAACACTTCCCCAGTCCAGACCTCCATGACGAAATAATGTGTACAGGTCAAATACATCTTTGGGCTCGTCCCGCCCCATAACAGCGCATATTTTGTTTGCGGCAATATTCAGGGTATTGTCCAGAACAACCCCTTCAGAGGTCCTTGTGCTTCTGCCGAAACGGTAAACCCTGTCGTTGACCAGATCAACTTTGACCATGGATTGAACGACAAGCCTCACAAAGTCCCTGGTATCCGCCAAAACCTCGTATGGGCAGGCATCTGCGTCAAACGCATCCAGAAGGATTCGAATATCTTCTCGAAACAAGGGGTTCTCATTGGAGAACAGATCCAAATCATCAGAGTGCCGCTTTTCAAAAAAGAACCTGTTCAGGCAGGTCCCGCCGGTCAAATAGAAGTTGGTGTCGGTTCCCGCGACGATTTTCAGTACCCGATCCTGAATACGATACAGTAAGCTGTAGTCTAGGTTCTCCATGCATATTCTTTCGCCAGGTCGCGGTTGCCTGTCATATTGGCCGCAACGAGACGAAGCCTTTTTGTATCTCTGCCGGTTTTCATGTAGCGATCAAGCAGCGGCTGCCATTTTTCAGGTTCAAACAAAGCGCGAATATGCCGGGAGGGATAAGAACTGTTTTCAACAATCTTGGAGAATATGAAACGATCGAAACCCGGGTCATTTTCAGCCAGGCGGCTCAGGATCTCTTCGGCGGAGATCTGATAATCTTTCCAGAAACATTCCAGCAGAACCGTCCGGGCGCTTATCATTTTAGGATTTCCCATATGGATATATATCTTTTCCGAACATTTGAGTTCGCGCACTCGATACCTCAGTGTATTGCGAACGTATTCGGGCCCATTTTATCACGATGCCCTAAAATATAAAGCATTTTCTGCCTGATCTTCAACAAACCCCACCGGGAAAAAGAGGGAGAACGGAGATAGGGGTCTGCCTTTGACAAGGGACAAATGAAAAGATAGAGTCCTCTTGAAAGAGATAAGGGGTTGAAATATCGCCGCCATGGGCTTGGTTCTAACTTCGCCCGTTTAAACGATGAACGATAAAAAATACGCTGAGATAGGGAAAGTTTATCATCCATACAACCTGAAAACCGGCCAGAAACAGGATTCGGAAACCGTTTCCGAACTTTTGTCCGGCTGCTTTGATGAAATCCATAAGGCGACCACCGACCTTTCACATCGGTGTAAGGAGCGCGTCAATAAAGCCCAACGTGTTATGCGTGACATGGTTGCCACAATCGCTTTTTTCTTTAACATGGTCGATATTTACCTTGAAAACATGCAATTATCGGATCACGACAAGCGCTTGATGAACAGCTATCTGATCCCGGGGCACTATTTAAAACTGGCAGCAAGTAAGGAGAGAGATGTTGATCGCAAAGCCCATCTCTTTGAAAATGCACAAGAGTTGTTATCGATTGTTAACAGACTTGAAGACCTCGGTGAAATAAGCTCGGATTGTGCAATAGAAAAACTCGAGAAAGCCGCCAAGAATTTCGCTCAAATTTTTCAAAGATCGAGTTCCTGCGTTGAAGGAAGGAATGCGCAACTGGCCCTTCGCCATCAGGGAATTCATCGACTGAGTAATCGACATTTGCAAGCCCTTACTGTCATGCACAACTATTACGTCAGAAGACGGGACGGAACAACGGCTGCCGAACGATTATTTGAGGCGAAACCAAACGACCTTTTTGAATTTCTATTGGATAGAATGGATTATCCAGCGCGACCGAGGAACCGTCTGAAATTAGCCGCTTAGGGGGTTGTGGGCGAAGTTAGAACCAAGCCCGAGAAATGATTCTTGACTGTATGGCAAAAACCGTTATTATTATTCTTCCCGATTAACGCCAACCGCACAGTTCTAAAACGGAAATGCCATGGACAAAATTGTGATTGAAGGCGGCCACCCGCTGAAGGGGGTCGTCAAAGTAAGTGGCGCCAAGAACGCGGCGCTCCCCGCCATAGCGGCATGCCTTCTGACCGGGGGACCCCATACCCTAAGGGGAATTCCCCTCCTCAGGGATATTCGCACCATCAAAAGCATCATGGAAAAACTGGGAACGGTTTTCAAGGGAAGCGGTGATGTACTGGAAGTCAATTCGGACAACCTCACCGCTCACGAAGCCCCCTACGAGCTGGTCAAGACCATGCGCGCATCCATCCTCCTGCTGGGGCCGCTTCTGGCTCGCCTGGGGCAAGCCAAAATATCCCTTCCCGGCGGGTGCGCCATCGGTGCGCGACCCATAAACCTGCACTTGAAGGCCCTGGTTTCCATGGGCGCGGACATACACCTGGAACATGGTTACATCAACGCAGAAGCCAAAAAACTGAAAGGCGCGGACGTTTTTTTTGACATTCCCACGGTAACGGGCACGGAAAACATTATGATGGCGGCCGTAACCGCCCAAGGGACCACGACCCTGCGAAACGCCGCCAATGAGCCGGAAATCAAAGATCTGGCGCAAATGCTCTGCGCCATGGGCGCTGATATCGAGGGAGCCGGTACCGACACCATCGTGATTCACGGCGTGGATAATCTCGCGCCATGTGAACACACCATCATCCCCGATAGAATTGAAGCCGGCACCTTTATGATTGCCGCAGCACTGACCCGAGGTGATGTTGACATACAAGGATGCAGACCCGATCACCTCATGGCACTAATGGAAAAGCTTCAGCAAACCGGCGCTGAGGTCACAAAAATGGACGAATCCATCCATGTTAAAGGTCCCGAATCCATTGAAAGCGTTGATATCAAGACCATGCCTTTCCCGGGATTTGCCACGGATCTCCAGGCCCAGTTCATGGCGCTCATGACGGTAGCCAAAGGATGGAGCATGTTCAGGGAAACGGTATTTGAAAACCGTTTCATCCATGTAAGTGAACTCAGGCGTCTCGGTGCCGACATCGAAATCAACGGAAACCAGGCACTGGTAAAGGGCAGGGAGAAGCTGCTTTCTGCCCCGGTCATGGCAACGGATTTAAGGGCCAGCGCCTCCCTGATCCTGGCCGGTCTGGTGGCCGAAGGGGGCGCCACGGAAGTACACCGCATCTATCACCTGGACAGGGGATACGAGGATATTGAAAACAAATTCAGGGCACTGGGCGCCAAGATCCGACGCGAAAAAGGACCGTCCGTTTAATCGTCCCCGCTCCCTTGCCTGATCTCATTTGCAAGGGGTCCTCTTTCGGCACACTTTGTCTCATGCGATCATCAAATCATACCCCCTGGATCCGCCCCCGCAACATCATAGTTGTCATATCTCTTTGACAAACCAGAAAAATTTCCACATAACCCTTCGTTTCAAAACAGATTCGGACTACCGCGCAGTACAGCAAGGTCCTCTTTGGGTCGGCCGCCATGAGCATCGCCGCGGGACAATATCCTGCAGCCAATTTGCTGGATATGATCGTCCATATGTCCCTTATGCGTTATGCCATGGAAAAATACTGGGTTCCCCAAGTATACCATAACCAAGGCGCCGGCCTGAAAGCGGTGTATGAACGGCTTGAGCCGAGAGCCTGGAAAATGTCTGAAATGGTCCTGACAACGGCGCAGCAGGTTCAGCTGCGGCAGCTGATTCAAGAATGGATCGAAGCCATCCCCGGTCAATATTATGTCTCGGAGGTTCGCTTGATCGATTTCGTCGAGATGGGTGGAATGCACCCGACAGCTGCCGTCCGGGAAGCCGCAGGATTGCTGGACGATGTTGAAAGAGCCCTGACCAGCGTGGACAGGACCCTGCTGCTCTCTGAGCGTGCCATGTTTTATCTGGAACGTCTGCCACGCACCATAACAATGCAGACCGAACTCATGATGGCCCAACTGGCAACCATTCCCGAAATGGAAACGCTGATTGCCAACACAAGCCGCCTTGCCACGGTAGCAGAAGATTTGCCTGTGCAGGTAAACGAAATGCGACAGGAAACCATGACAGAACTTACCGGCTGGATCGAAATCGAAAGACAAAAACTTTTCGCCGATTTGATCTCCCAGGAAAACCGGTTAAAAGGGCTTCTGGCGGAAGTCCGCCTGTCTCTTAAAGCGGGGAGCGAGCTGACCGATAAAATCAACACAACGGTTCGAATGGTGGACCCCCTTTATCGGATGATGAATGCCAGTAATGCCAAGGCCTCTCCCACAGAGCCCGTGGACTACATATCAGTTCTCGACCGGAGTATTGTGGCCATCGAGCGGCTGGATGCGCTTTTGGCCCACGCATCGCCCCTTTTTGGGTCCCGAAGGCCAGCCACTGAATACGGCTGCATTGAAAGAAACCTTAACCCTCGTTGAGAATCAGCCTTTCGCCTTGGCGCCTATCTGATCGGAATCTTTTTAATGGGCCTCCCACGTGAAGCGGACCCTGTAAAGGCCCTTCGGATGGCCAAATGAAAGGGAAACTGAGGACGTTAGGACTTCGGTTTCTCTGCCAGGGTTCATCTCTGATGACCTGCCCAAGCTGGCATGGATCAAAGGGGTGACTGAAATTCAAATGACTGAAAAACGGATCAGTGATCACGAATTAACTTGAAATTTAAATCATATATCAAAATGGGGGAGATATCATGCGTTATGCCAATGGTGTTGTATTGAGTATTTTGGTTTTATTTTCCCAATGGCGGTTTTGGCCGGGTTGATCTGGCTCAAGAATGCCAATTGTTTTGGGTTAGAAACCTGGTTCGATGCGATTTCGTCCTGCAACGCCCTCGCAAGTGGATCGTGTGGTCTTTCCGATGGCTCTTCAGCAGGCGACTGGCGCCTTCCCAATATTAAGGAGATCTTGAGTTTGATTGATTATGGCGAATTTACTCCTGCGCTTCCTTCGAACCCCTTTACGGACGTGAAATCAGCCCTGACGGACCAATACTATTGGTCGAGTACAATGAACCAGAACGCATCGACCCACAAATGGACTGTAAAACTGGACTTCGGCTATCTGAAAAGCGAATTAAACTCCGAAGACCGCTACGCTTGGCCTGTTCGGGGCGGACAGTAAAGGAATTGAATATTGTCGGAGAAAGAATATTAAGAATAAAGGAGCGATCCCACTGCGGCAGAACAAAAATTGTCAACCTTCAATTTTCAATAGTCAATGGATAAGGGGGCTGAAATGAAAGGGATTGTTAAGAGCATCATGCAATCGGGATTGGTCTGGCTGATATGCTTTGGTCTTTTCAACCTGCAACCGACATGGGCGGCTGGAAACATTGACAACACAAATAAATACGCGTGGTCGGAGAATTCAGGATGGCAAAACTTCCGGCCCACAGACGGCGGAGTGACGGTCTATAACGCGTATCTCTCCGGCTATGCCTGGGCCGAAAACGTGGGGTACATCCATTTCCAGAATGCCTCTCCCGAATACTACGTTAAGCAGGAACCACGCGTACCCAGTGTAACCACTCAGACAGCGACCGGCATCGGTACAACAACAGCAACCGGAAACGTGAATATCACGGATCTCGGCTCTTCCAATCCCACGCAGCACGGTGTCTGCTGGAACACCAGCGGGACTCCGACAACGGCGGATAGCAAAACAGAAGATGGTCCGTCTTCTGCAACCGGGGCATTCACTTCACTCATTACGGGATTGCGACCGGGTACCGATTATTATGTAAGAGCCTATGCGACCAATACGGGCGGAACATCATATGGCAATCAGATCTCCTTCACCTCTGCGGGGAAAATGGCCACCGGATACCCTCACTCCTACAAGGTCACGGTGACAAAAGTTGAAATGTATAATGGAACGTCATGGGTAACCATATTTTCAGGAACTGCACAGCTTGATATGGTGCCAGGTGGAACGTTTCCTGGGATCAGCGATCTAAGCCTCCCGGCAGGCACTTACTCCCAGGTAAGGATCACCTTCAAGAATTCATTCCCTGTTCCAGGCACACTAAGCCATGGCGGAACTGCATATTATACCACAGCCACCACGTTTGAAGGGCAGACCAACCTGGATAGCACCCCTACAACCGTAGCCGGGAACATGGCGGAATTTACGTTTTATGAGCCCGCGTGGGGGGCACTCAACGCAGATGTTACGCAGACATACTCGATTACCCCGGTCACCATCGGGCAGGGAACTGATTATCAGCCGACCCTAAGATTTACCGTAAGCACCACCTTTAACTTGAACGAGAGTGCCGCCCCCAGCAGTACCGAATATTTCACGCTGGGTGTACCTCCCGTGAGTGTTGTTGTGCCATGAGGTTGGGTTACGGGTTGCGGGTTTTTTCAATTTTACCCCGTTAAATTTTCACTTTGTGAAACGGCGGAGCCGATTTTACCGGGGCGTCAATATTTAATCGAAAGGGGATAGCACCGTGAATGAATCTCAGAAATCAGAGGCCCTTTCCGTGAGTCGGAGGGAGTTCTGCAGGAAGGCAATCAAGCGCTCTTCAATCGCTGCGGCGGCAGGTGTCGCGGGTTATCTTGCCTACAGGAAGCCTGCAGTCAGGAGCTTCTTTGGGGCAAGCGATGCTTATGCGACATCCACGGGGCCTGGCAGGTTTTCCCTGAAGGGAGACAGCAATTCGTAACGCCGGGGTTTTGTGGGGCTACTATTGACCTGTTCCTTTTTCCTGAATTAACCTTGATTTGATACCGCATAGAGAGTATGCTTCCTCGTATGAATGCACGATACCGGTATATAGAGTGGGATGACGGCAATCTCTGGAAAAACGAAATAAAGCATGGGGTAACAGCGGAAGAGATTGAACAGTGTTTTAATAATCCCCCTTCTGTTATTTTACCTCATAAAAAAATCACCGACCGTCGTGTGTTACTGGGCCGGGCCTTTGGCGGGCGCCGCCTTTTCGTCGTATTTCAGCATAAATCAGGTGAAGTTGCTCGGCCAATACATGCGAGGGACATGAAGACAAACGAGAGGCATCTTTATGAAAAATACGCAAAATAACAAGACTGAGGAAAATACGGAGCATTACGAGCTCAGCGATTTTGACCTTGAAAGACCTGAAGTCATAAGTGAGCCCATGAAGGTAGTTCCCAGGTACGGAGGGAAGCTGAAGATGTTTAAGACTTCGGTTTCTCTGCCAGGGTTCATCATAGATGATCTGCGCAGGTTGGCACGGATCAGGGGAATGACTTCCTATCAGGCACTGCTTAGAGAGCTGTTGTCAGAAAAGGTGTATGAAGAAAAGAGGCGGTTAAATCTATTTGAGCAAGGGCAGCACTAAATCGCATGTGTTTTTCCGCTCCTTGATTCCCTTAAATTACCCCACCCAGGCGGCGACCGCCATCGGCGCAACCACGGCAACCGGGAACGGAAATATCACGGACCTCGGTTCTCCCCCTCCCACCCAGCACGGTGTTTGCTGGAACACCACCGGGACTCCGACAATAGGGGATGGAAAAACAAAACAAGGCCCGGTCAGGACTACCGGGGCTTTCCATGTTTAGGTGGATAAGAAATGATTACCCCTTTTCCTTTCTTTACCAGGCCGATGGGTTGTCAAAATATTGTTTTATGCCACATTGAACCATAAAAATGTGTTAACCGCCGAGAGGCTATTCGGCTGGCATGCGGCCCTATTTCCAAGACGAATCGAAAATATGCCGGCATGGCACATGTAAGCAGGGCTACAGCCCAAAGAGAATTGGCAGACCTTGTTCAAAAAGGCATCATTCGTTCCAATCCAGGAGGCGGAAGAAGTGCCAGTTATGACCTTTGTTGGAACGAGTTTTCAGTTTGAGTCACCCATGGCTTGGACTGGGGTCGCCCATTGGCTAAAAGTGAACTGAGCAGATTTGGCAGCCGAATGGGGGGCCACGGAAGCACACCGCATCTACCACTCGGACAGGGGATACGAGGATATTGAAAACAAATTCGGGGCCCTGGGCGCCAAGACCCGACGCGAAAAAGGACCGTCCGTTTAACCGCCCCCTGTTTAACCGTCCACTGGTACCCTGCCTGATCTCTTTCGCCGGGGGCATTCTTGCGGCGCATATTGTTTTTCCAGCCGATCACCGTTTTCTTTTACCCATATTGCTGACCCTCTCTCTGTGCCTGTTGTGCGCCCTTCTTCACATGGGAACCACACGGGCTTATCTTATACTGGCGGTCTTTTTCCTGACCGGCACGATGCTGACACCGGAGAAATTTCTGCCATCGGTGTTGCAGCCACTGGCTGCGGATCAACAAAAGGTTATCATCGAAGGGGTTGTACTGGAACCGCCAATACGACCCCGTTCGGGTATGATCCGGGCGAAAGTGCTCGCACAAGGTCTTATTTCGGGCGGCGATGTATTCCCTTTAAACGAGAACATCATTGTTACCGTGTACCGAAACGCAATTTCACTATCGCCCGGGGAGAAAATCCGTTTTCCCGCACGCCTCAGAACCTTCAAGAGTTTCCAAAATCCCGGGCACTACGACTACGAAGAATCCATGACACTTGCGGGCTTCACATGTGCCGCCGCCGTGAACGACGGGCGATACATTGTTCCCATGGGACCGGGGAAACTTCCATTTTTAAAAGGGTTGATTGAAAAACTGCAGGCGCCGGTCAGAGCATTCTTCAAAAAGTCCCTCGATCATGAAGACGCCGTTCTTTTTCGCGCACTCATATTGGGAGAACGGCAGGGAATTGATTCCAAACTGAGAGAAATCTTCAATCGATCGGGACTGGGGCATCTGCTGGCCGTCAGCGGCCTCCACATCGGACTGGTGGCATGGGCCGCATTTTCCATCTTTAAATGGGTTCTTTCCCGGTCATACCGGTTGACTCTCACCGTCGATATTCGGAAGTGGAGCGCTTTCTTCACCTGCTTTCCGGTCGTGGGATACACCCTCCTTGCGGGATGCCGGGTATCTTCTCAAAGAGCCATGATCATGGTCCTGGCGTATCTGTTATCCCTCATCCTGGGAAAAGAGAAAGAGGTCTGGTCCACACTTGCCCTGGCCGGTCTGGCGGTGTTGTTCCTGGATCCCGGGGCCCTTTTCACCCCTTCGTTTCAGTTGTCATTTATTGCGGTAACCGGCATCCTGTGGCTGACGCCACCCATGCTCAGGAAGGTCGGTTATGAAACGTATTCCCAATCTGAAAACAATACGTTTCCCGGATCGGTTTTCAGATACTTCGCAGCCCTGGCGGCAGTCAGTGTTTCCGCCGTCTATTTTCTTCTGCCCATTACGGCCTTTTATTTCCACCGCATTCCCCTGGTATCCGTTCCCGCAAACCTCACCACCATCCCCATTTTGGGACTATGGGTGTTGCCCTTGGGCCTTTTGTCGGTCCTGGCCCTGCCCTTTTCATCCCAGCTGGCCGCCTTTTTTCTGCATACAGGCACCTTGGGCCTGAACATCATGATGGAAATGGCCGGTTTCTGGTCGGGTTTACCTATGGCATCGGTGTGGAGTCTTACACCGAATTTTATTGAAATTGGTCTTTTCTATTTTTTCACGTTTTTTGCCTTTTTTGCGCGGCACAGGAAATGGGCGAAAGTCGGCCTTGCGGCCATTGTGCTTCTGATCATCGTCGATGTGACCTACTGGGTTCACCGGGTGCAGTTCAACCGGGATCTGGAAGTGGTTTTTCTGGACGTGGGAAAGGGCAATGCCGCGCTGGTCTCCTTCCCAGGCGGAGAAAAGATGATGATCGACGGCGGGGGATTTTCCAGTAATCACTTTGATGTGGGTAAAATGGTGATTGCGCCTTTTTTGTGGCAACGAAAAATTGGGACCGTCGATACCCTGGTGTTAAGCCATCCCCAGGCGGATCATATGAACGGTCTCCGTTTCATTGCCGAGGCATTTCATCCGAAAGAATTCTGGTACAACGGGGACCGGGTAGAAACCCAGAGCTACAAAGACCTTATGAGAACCCTTGAAAGAAAGGATATTTCAATCAAACTGCCGGCGCAACTTCAGGAAAAAATTAATATCAACGGCGCTGTGGTGGAAGTCCTGTATCCTGAACCCGGCGGAGAAATGAACGTCCCGTCGTCTGAAGGAAAAGAAGCGAACAACCGTTCAATGGTCCTCAGGATAACGTACGCCGGCACATCCATTCTGTTCCCCGGAGACCTGGAAGAAATGGGAGAAAACGCCCTCCTGGAACATAACGGTCCCCGGGTCAAAAGCGACATACTGCTGTCCCCCCACCACGGAAGCCGGACTTCCAGTTCCATGGCCTTTCTGAAAGCAGTCGCCCCCCGGTTATGTGTGATTTCCTCAGGCCAAGACCGATTCGGCCGATTTCCACATCCTTCCATTTTAGAACGGCTCACGAAAATGGGATGCGAAAGCATTTGCATCTCCCATTCGGGGGCGGTTACCCTGAGGGTCAACCCCGGAGGATTTGACGTCCATCCGTTCCTCTCGAAGGGCTCTATGAAGGACCGGGTTATTGTAAAAAATCGATCCTTCCACGGGAAATCCACACATGGAGATTGAAAAAAATGCCTGAATTGTTATAATTTTAGGTTTGTATTTTATTGCTCTCGGGCTCTTTGGCGGAATCAAATCATCTGAAAACCGTTACCCTTTAGAAAAAGATTAATGCGCATCCCCCTTAACAATCCTTTTAAATCAGCATTTCCAGGGATTTTGTGCCTGTTTTTGCTGCCCTGGCTATCCCTTGGCGCCGAAACCCCGCCCAAGAAAACAGACGGAATCCCTTATGAAGTTGAAATAAATGGCAAAAATCTTGAAAACAGCCCGATCCACAAGCTCTTAGGAGAAGTTTCCCTTGCCGTTCAAAAGAAAAATGATCCACCCAAAAGTCTGGCACTCCTGCGGCGGCGGTGCGAAGGTGACCTCCCGGAAATGCAAAAAGTCCTGCGGTCATTCGGATATTTTCGAGGCACCATCACATTTAAGATACTTTCACCGAAAAGCGCCAAAGATGCCGATGCAGATCATCAATCCAGAACCAGGGTCGACAACCCGGAAACCGATTCATCGGCCATTCCCCCACCGGTGAATCCTTCAACCGTGCACTTCGAAGTCGCCCTGGGACCTCGGTTTACCTTTTCGAAAATCAACGTTGAACTGGCCCCCGACACACCGAAGGGGGTGCTTCCCCCCCCCACGCCCGCAGAGGCGGCACTGGTTCAAAACGAGCCCTATACCGCAAGTTCAGTGGTCAAAGCGGGAGAAACGATTCTGACCCGTTACAAAGAAAACGGGTACCCGTTTCCAAAAATCAGCCATCGCGATGTCATAGCCGACTTCAAGACAAATCAGGTGGAGGTCTCCTTTCAGGTGTCACCGGGACCTTACGCCCGTTTTGGACCCACCCGGGTAACGGGACTTACAAGCCTTAAGGAAAAGTATGTATACAAACTGATCCCCTGGAAGGAGGGGGAGCCCTACGACATAAGGCTGATCAAATCGGCACGTCAAACGCTTTTCGACACCAATCTCTTCGGCGTTATTGCCTTTGAGAATCCAGAGAAAGTGGGTGCTGAGGGCCAGCTCCCCATGACCGTTGAATTAAAAGAACGGGCACCCCGAACGGTTCGTCTGGGCCTGGAGTACACCACGGATTACGGCCCCGGAATTAACGGCAGCTGGACCCACCGAAACCTTTTCGGCATGGCCGAAAAATTGACGGCCAGCGCCATACTGAACAGTTTAACAAGGACAGCGGCCCTTCGTTTTGAAAAACCCATGTTCCTGAACCGGGACAACACGTTCATTTCCCAGATTTCCTTCAACGATGATACTACCGATGCCTATAACGCCGTTACCGGGATTGCAACGGCTATGCTGCGACAGCAGTTCACCAAAACTTTCCGGGCGGCCGGGGGCCTGGGGTTTCGCATATCCCGGGTCAAGGACAACGCCACCAGTGAACGGAACACCTACAAGCTTTTTTATGTACCCCTCAGCGCCGATCTGGATACACGCAAGAATATCCTGAACCCCATTCAGGGATACCACCTTTCCCTGGCCATGGCCCCCTATCAGGATATCTCCCAGAGCGACATCCGTTTTTTTCGCTATGTATTGGGCGGAAGCACCTATTATAATTTTAATCGTGGCGACTGGATCGTCGTGGCGGTTCAAGCCGCTTTTGGCCAGATTTTTGGCATAGATCACAATAAAATGCCGGCGGACCTGCGATTCTACCCGGGCGGCGGCGGTTCTGTCCGGGGTTACGGTTATCAGATGGCCGGACCTTTACAGGGAAATACCCCTCTGGGGGGTCTCTCCATGCTCACCGGGTCACTGGAGCTCCGTTTCAAGGTGACCGAATCCATCGGCATCGTTCCCTTTGTGGATGCGGGAACCGCCTATCTGGATACGGTTCCGGATTTCAGTGACCAGGAAATGCTTTATGGCGCGGGTTTGGGCTTGCGGTATTACACCGCCATCGGTCCTGTTCGGCTGGACGTGGCGGTTCCCCTCAAGAAACGGCCCGGCGGGGTGGACAGCGATTACCAGATTTATGTGAGTATCGGGCAATCTTTTTGATTGCGGATTGTGGAATGCGGATTGCGGAATTTCTAGCCGCAGAAGGGTTCAGATGACAGAGGACAAAGGGCAGGGGACAGGGGACAGAGGACAGGGGACAGAGGACGGAGGGCAGAAGGCTCGTCGCAACGATCCGTCGTCCGTCGTCCGCCCTCCGTCCTCTGATACCCGTCGTCCGTTATGGCGCCGCCTGCTCAAATGGACCTTGTTAACCACGACCGGGTTCGTAGTCCTGATTATGCTCCTGTGGGCAGGCCTTCAGACGCAATGGGCCAAAAAGCAGCTGGCCGGGCTTGTGGCTGGATTCACGGCGAAAACAGGGGACTATCGGGTAACCCTTGAGGGCTTGGGCGGGCTGCTGCCATTTTCCATTACCCTGGACCGGGCGACCATTTCGGATGCGAAAGGTCCCTGGCTCAAAATGGAAAAATTTGATTTCGCCATCAAACCTTCGGATCTCATTAACGGGTTTATTCATGTCAAATGGCTGAGGATGGCCCATCTGTCCATCTCCCGACTCCCCGAATCCCGCGAACCCCCTCCGGAAAAGGAAAAACCGCCCGCAAAAAGCGAAGCGTTCTCTCTGCCCCACATTCTGGTTCAGGAAATCCAGCTTGAGCGCATTGACCTGGGAGAAGCCCTTGCGGGAAAACCCATGAGTTTCAGCCTGAACTCCCGGGTGAAAACCGACAAAACCAATGTTCAGGCGGAAGCATCCCTGAAGGACCTGACCCGGAACAACGATGCTTTCAAATTGAAAGCCACTTACGATTTGGAAACCGGTCATCTGACTGCTGATGTGGCCTACCATGAAGCCGCAGGAGGATTGGCGGCGGGTCTGTTGGGCCTCGAGGATCTTACGGGCATCCAATTGACGGCAAATGCCGAGGGACCGGTTTCTCATCTCAAGGGTCGCCTGAGTCTGGATATGGGCGGTTACGGGACCGCGGCCCTTCAATACGACGTGCGCCGCCGGGAGACGGTCACCCTGAAACTGAATGGGCAATTGCGGGCTGAAAGCCGAATTTTGCCGCCCCCGGTGGCGCAGGTCATGGCGTCTGAAATGGTGAATCTGACCTGCAATGCATCACTTTCGCCGGAAAAGGAGCTCCTGCTCAAAGAGTTCAGGATCAAAAACGGAAATATGCTCATTTCCCTTGAGGGAACTGCCGATCTGGAAAAGGAGAGGATGGACCTGCGGACGCGCATTGAGGGGGCTGAACCGGGCCCGTTTCTGGCGGGAAGCGGAATTACCCTAGACGATCCGGGACCGGTGAGCATTTCCGCAAAGGGGCCTTTCATGGCACCTGACGTCAACATATCCACAGTATTGGGCGGACTTAAAGCGCAAGACGCAACCTTGACGGACGTCAAGCTGAATGCCCGTGCCCTTTTCCAAAAGGGGTTCACGGGGTTAAAAAGTGCTTCAGTGGCCTTTGGCGCGCAGGGGATGCGGGTAAAACAGGCGCCGAAACTGGCGGGTCATGCCAAATTGGACCTCCAGGCGCAAAGCCCCGATTTTTCAACATGGCAGGTGAAAGCCCTTCAAATGACATTGCCGGGAGTGGCCGTGAACGTGAAAGACGCGCTCATGAGACTCTCTGATGGGCGTTTTTCAGGCGATCTGGCGGTTCAGGTGGATCATATTGACAAGCTGTTGCCACCGGACACACCACCTCTCGATGGTCGTCTTTCCTTGAGCGCCCAGGTAAAGGGCACTGGCCCCGAAGACCTGACGGCCCGTCTTAATATGGCGGTTTCACAACTAAAAGGGCTTCCACCTGAAGCCGCCGCCATCGCAGGCCCGGAAGTAACCCTCAATGCCCGTGCAGAAATGAAGAAGGACAGACTCACCCTGGAAACGGTTGAGTTGAAAGGGTCTCAAACCCGGTTATCGGCTAACGGCTGGGTCAACCTGAAAAAAAGCATGTTTGATGTGGCTTATCGGACGTCCCTGGATCATTCAGGAGCTGGGCTTTCAAAGCCCCTAGCTCTGCCCGTGGGAGATGTGAAAAGCCAGGGCAAAATTTCGGGAAAATTCGACGATTTTGCCGCCCAAGTAGATCTGAGCTCCCAAAAACTTCGGCTTAAAGACCTTGAAATCAAAGGGATGACGGCACAGCTAAAAGCGAAAGGGTTACCCCGGAAACCTTCCGGCACCATCGCCATAGATGCCTCGGCCATGGACCAACCGCTGCAGGTGAAAAGCGATTTTGCCTGGAGCGGAAAAACACTGACCGTTGGAGACGCACGGGTTCAAGCGCCCGGCATTGACGTGGCGGCATCCCTCGATCTGACCCCCGGGACTGAAAATTTTTCCGGTCGTGTCAAAGGCCGAATCACTTCCCTCGAAGTGGTTCAGGCCCTGACCGGCGCGGCGGCCCATGGCACCGGATCGTTTCAAATTGAAGCCGGAAAACCAAGGTCAACCCGGGACGGCCCGTCCCTGACCCTGGGTGCGGACTTTAAAGACCTGAAATACCAGGATTACGGTGCTTCCACCTTGAAAGTGCGCGCCCGGGTGGACGATCTGAAAGCCATGCAGGGGCAAGCGAGTTTGACGGCAACGGATATGCCTTTTGGAAGTTCGCGCATTGAAACCCTGAACCTGGAAGCAACGGGCGCCCTGGCAGAAGCTGAAATCACCCTTGAAACCAAAGGTGTCACCCAGACAGATCCCCAAACAACATCCGGAGCGCCGCTGTTTCTGCGCACAAAAATAAAGGTCAAACGGACAGACCTGTGGCAACTTCGGCTGGACACGTTAAAAGCAGGCTATGAAAGTCTGAAAGTCAACCTTAAAAAACCGGCCACCCTGTCTTACGGAGATGACGGCCGGATTTCGCTGGACGACCTTCAACTGAAAATGGACAAAGGTCTGCTTCAGGTCAAGGCCCACGTAGACCCGGAAAAGGTGGATGCAAAAATTTCCATGACCGATCTGCCGCTTTCTCTTCTGGAACCCTTTGTTGGACAGGATTTGGACGGCAGAGCCGGGGTCAGCCTTGAACTTTCAGGGCCACTGGCGGATCCCGGGGTAAACGTGGCTGTACACCTGAAAGAATATAAAATCATGGGCCGCGATGGCACCCAGCCCATTTTGCTAAACGCAAAACTCCATTCCAGACGGGACGGAGATCGACTGCTGGCGGATCTGGAACTCTCGGGCCTGGGCAAGAGCCCGTTTAAAGCCGAAGGGAGTATTCCGGCGCATATCTCCCTCAAACCTTTCGCTCTTCATGTGGACAAAGACGGTCCCCTGGAGGCAAAGCTCCGGGGGATGTTCAATCTGGCAGTCTTGCAGACACTGCCGGCCATGAACGACCAGAGCCTGAGGGGCCTGCTTAGCATGGATTTGGGAATAGGGGGCTCATTGGAAAAATGGGAGTTGAACGGTGGGATAACTTTCAGCGACGGACACTATGAAAATATTGAACAGGGTGTCCTTCTGGAAAATATCCAGGGCCGCCTGGATGCCGGGGGAAGACGGCTTAAACTGACCCAGCTGACGGCCACCGATGGCGGCACGGGGACCATCTCCCTCAACGGCCAAACCCATGTGGATCCGCCGTTCAAAACGGAAATCGCAGTGGCCCTGAATCAGGCCACTCTGCTCCGGCAGGAAAATCTCACCGTCACTGCCGGCGGCAACCTGGATCTCAAAGGAAACAAGGACCGCATGGATCTCACCGGGGAAATCAACCTGGAACGGACGGAAATTGCCATCCCCAAACGGTTTCCGCCAAGCGTGACGGTCATACCCGTCACCATCATCAATGACCCCGCCGCCGAAGCAATGGAAAAATCAAAATCCAAGAAAGGGGGAACCCTGGTTCAGATGGATCTGGGGGTCAACATCCCCGACAAATGCTTCGTGCGGGGCCGGGGTCTGGATGTGGAGTTCAAGGGGCGGTTGACGGTACAGGGCCCGGCTGACAATCCTGTGGTCCGTGGTACTCTGAATGTGGTCAGGGGGACCTTCCTCTGCCTTTCACGAACCTTTAAGGTCACCAGTGGACAGATTGCCTTCGACGGCGCCACACCTCCCGTGCCATTTTTAAACATTAACACACAGGTGAACGCCGGCGAGATTACCGCCCAGGTGGATGTTACAGGACCCGCAGACGCCTTTAAGCTGAAGCTCTCTTCCCAGCCACCCCGGCCCCAGGACGAAATCATGGCCCAGATTCTATTCGGGCAATCGGTAGCAAAACTGAATACCTTTCAGGCCCTTCAACTGGCCTATTCAGTCAATGAACTGGCCGGCGGATACGGGCCGGACATCATGGGTAAAACCCGCGGTTTCCTGGGTCTGGACCGGTTGGATTTCAGCGGCGGGGACGGGGATGGAAAAAGCAACAGCGATGACAGCAACGGACCCAGCGTCACCCTGGGGAAATATGTTACCGATCGGGTCTATGTGGGCGTTGAACAGGATCTCACGGACAACAAACAGGATGTGATCGTGGACGTTAATATTACCCCCAACTTCACAGTGGAGAGCAAAGCCGGCACCAGGTCCGGCGCCGGCCTTGGATTTAACTGGAATTATGATTATTAATCATCGGGGGCATTACGACCTCCTGAACTTTATTCGGTCACCCCTCCCGGGTCCCCATAAAAACCATTTTAAGCCCACCGCGACAACACCTCGGCAAGAGATGGAAAATCGAGGATTTTAAGAAAGGAAGGAAGCATGGGTCTAAAAAAATATTCTTGTCTGGCAGAGGCGGATCCCTTATAGTTGGGACCTGAATTTTAACTCCCATCCAGTATGAACAAATCATGAAAACAACGACTCACTTGTGATTGCCGCCACTTTTTCTGGGAAATTCAACATGGTTGAGGACCACAAAGAAGAAAATATCCTGCATATGGCCCAGCATATGGCCCTTCTTTTTGACGCCTCTCACAACGGCATCGTCATCATCGACCGCCAGGGCAAAATCTGTGTCTACAACCAGGCGGCCATGCGCATCTTCAAAGATGCCACCTCGCCGGTGGGTAGGCACATGTCCCAGTTGCGGCCCGAGACGTGGCCGGATATGAAAATGATCCTGGAAACCGGCCGGCCTCAAATCGGAGTGCGGCTGGAAATCGGGCGGACCACCATCATCGCCAACCGCAGTCCCGTCATTAACAATGGACGGGTGATCGGCCTGTTCAGCGTTTTTCAGGATATCTCCGAATTTGAGGCCATCGTCTCCCAGCTTGAGGGCTATCGGGATCTGGTGCGTGAGTTGGAGGCCATCTTCGAAAACTCCCAGGACGGCATTTATCTGGCCGACTGCCGTGGCAAAACCCTCAGGGTGAACCAGGCCTATGAAAGCATCACCGGGCTGAAGCGTGACGATCTGCTGGGAAGACGAATGATCGATCTTGTAAAGGAAGGGGTGCTGGATCACTCGGTGACCCTGGATGTGCTGGAGAAAAAGCACTCCGTGAGCATCATACAAAATATCCGGGGTGGCAAACGCGTTTTAGTGACCGGGTCTCCCATATTCGACAAACAGGGAAAAATCGCCCTGGTGGTCTCAAACGTACGCGATATGACTGCTTTGACCGAGCTCAGAAATGAACTGGACAAAGCGAAGCTTCTGTCTGAGCTCTACCAGCAGTCACTGCGGGAACAGGATCAATACGAGCACGCTCTGGAGGGAATGGTAGCCAAAAGCAAAGCCATGAGCGATGTGGTTAAAAAAGCCATAAAGGTGGCAAGCTTCGAGGCCCAGGTCCTCATCAAAGGCGAGTCCGGGGTCGGCAAAAGCATGCTGGCCCGCGTTATCCACAATGTGGGGCCCCGCAAGGACGGACCTTTTACCAAGATCAACTGTGGGGCGATTCCCGAATCACTCATGGAGAGTGAACTGTTCGGCTATGAAAAAGGGGCTTTTACTGGAGCGACCTCCGAAGGGAAAGCGGGCCTTGTGGAGACCGCACAGGGCGGCACGGTTTTTTTTGACGAGGTGGGGGAACTGACCCCCGCCATGCAGGTAAAGATCCTACAAGTCATTGATGAAAAGACTTTCACAAGGGTGGGTGGCACAAAACCCGTGAAAGTGGACGTGCACATCATCGCCGCCACCAACCGGGATCTAAATCAATTGAATAAACAGGGGCGCTTCAGAAATGATCTATATTACCGGCTCAATGTGGTGCCCATCGAAATCCCGCCGCTGCGGGAACGGAGTGAAGACATCCCATTACTGGCCCTGAAGACGCTGGAAAAACTAAACGCCAACCGGGGGGTGCATAAACAGATACGCCCGGAAGTTTTGGAGCGGTTGATGCAGCACGACTATCCCGGGAACGTGCGTGAGTTGATAAATCTGGTGGAGAGGATGGTTGTCATGAGCGAAGGCCAAACCATTTCACCGGGAGATCTGCCGGAAACCATACGCCGGCAGGTTTCCGAAATGGATTCTTCCGAGGGGCTCAACCTCAAGGCCGCAATGGAGCGCTTTGAGGCCCGCCTGATCCGGAAGGCTTTGGAAAAGCACCATACCCTGGAACAGGCCGCAAGGTCCCTGGGAATACACACCACAACGCTGTGGCGCAAACTCAAGCGGGTAAAAAACACGTCATCATTGCATTAACGCAATATGATTGCATATTCGCAATATTTCCCTATCTCATTAATATTAAATCATAAAATGATTTCTGCTTGTCGAATACTTCAGCCAAACATGCATACCTGCAATGTTCCACTTCAGATGTCGTTTGTCCGCTTCTGAACAAAAAGCATTCCATTTCAGTTAGTTAGCTTCAATCTCGATCTGTGGCATATTGATTGCATTCACGACACTCTTACCGGCGCAACACAACCTGAGGACCTCGGCAAAGAATAAAAAGCACGCTAAGGATGAGCGACCGCACTTTGTTTTTTTGAGTCGTGAGCCGGAAAGGAGGGGTTATGAAAGGTTTTTATAACATGTTGCTGGTGGTGGATGCGACGTATCAGTCCTTTGAGTTAAAACGTCTGGACGACGATCTGCTTATGAACACTCTGGGCGGTAAGGGACTGGCCACGCACCTTCTGTTGACACATAATCCGGCAGGAGTGGATCCCCTGGCCCCCGAGAACAACCTGATTTTTGCATCCGGCCCCGTTACCAGTACCGGTATCTGGGGGTCCTGCCGTCACGGGGTCTACACCAAATCTCCCCAGACCGGGTTTTATTCCGAATCCTACGCAGGGGGAACTGCAGCTGAATCCATGGCCGCTACAGGCTTTGATGCAGTTATGATAAAGGGCGCCGGCGAAGGTCCCGTGTGGCTGGAGATCGGCGAGACCGGTGTCAGATTCCATCCGGCCGACAACCTGTGGGGCCTGGACACCTATGAGACCGAGGACCGGATCAAAGATTGGATCAAGGAAAACCGTCCCGCCGCCAAACGCTCCGGTGTGGTGACCATCGGCCCGGCAGGGGAAAACAGAATCGTCTTCGCGGTGATCGAGAATGACTATTGGCGTTCGGCCGGGCGCACCGGTGTCGGCGCGGTCATGGGCGCCAAAAACATCAAGGCCATCGCTTTCTGGGGCAATCGTAAAAGGGATGTGGCGGACCCGGGGCTGCTTAAATCCTTTGCCAGGGAAATGGCCACCCGGTCCAAGGAAGACGCCGGCGTCAAAGCCTACAAAAGCATGGGCACCCCCATGCTGGTGGACGTCATGAATAATGCGGGAGGCTTCCCCACCCGTTACTGGCACAAAGGCACCAGTGAAAATCGTGAACGCATCAACGCCGCCGCCCTCCATGAGCGCTGTGAAGTAAAGCCCCATGCCTGCTTGAAATGCTTCATTGCCTGCGGCCGTTTGACCACCGTTAAACAGGGCCGCCATAAAGGGTTGAAGATCGAGGGGCCTGAGTACGAGACCATTTATGCCTTTGGGGGATTATGCGAGGTGGCCGACATTGAAGAAATCGCATATCTCAACGACGTTTGCGACCGATTGGGGATGGACACCATGACCGGCGGAAATCTGGCCGCTTTTACCATTGAAGCGGTTCGACAGGGCAAGCTGGACTATGACATCGGCTACGGTCGTGTGGATGCCATCGCCCGCCTGCTGGAGGATATCACCCACAGAAGGGGGCCTGGCGAAGTGTTGGCCCAGGGCATCAAATCAGCAGCCAAAACCTGGGACATGGAAGACCAGGCCATACACGTGAAAGGCATGGAGCCCGCCGGCTACGACCCCAGGGTGCTCAAGGGCATGGGTCTGGCCTACGGAACCAGCGACCGGGGAGCCTGCCACCTGCGGGCCACCTTCTACAAACCTGAACTGGCGGGCATTGTGGACCCGGAGAAGATCGGCGGCAAGGCGGAAATTTTCGCCCTTTGGGAAGACCGCCTGACCCTCTTCGACACCCTGATTCTGTGCCGCTTTTTCCGCGACCTGTATCAGTTCGAAGAGCTCTCCACAATCATCAAGTGCACCACCGGCCTTCAATTGGACGAGGCGGACATGCGGGCGGTGGCCCGGCGGGTCACCGATGACACCCGCCGTTTCAACCTGCGCGAAGGTTTGACCCCCAAGGACGACCGGCTGCCCCGTCGTTTCCACGAAGAGGTTCTCCCCGAGATGGGCAAGGTATTGCCCCAGGAAGACTTTGACCAGATGCTTCTTGAGTATTACCAAGCCCGTGGGTGGGACAAGGAGGGCCGGCCCAGAGAATGAGCCGCTGCCCAAAATCGTAGAAAACCATATCAATCTAAGGAAAGGAGACAATGATGGAAAACAGGATTTCAAAAAGGTTCATGATTGTATTGGCACTTCTTTGTGCCGGCATTTTTACTTTCGGTACGATCGCCGCGGCCAAGGAGGCCCCAAAGGAGATCAAAGTAGGCGTGGTGATGCCCTTAAGCGGGCCGGTTGCCTGGGCCGGCGCTTCCCTGAAAGCGGGATGTGAACTGGCCGTTAATCAGATTAACGCCAAGGGTGGCGTGTTCATGAAGGAATACAACAAGAAAATTCCGCTGAAAGCTTTTTATGAAGACTGCCAATCCAAACCGGCCATTGGCGTGGCCGTAGCGGAAAAACTCATCACCAAGGACAAGGTGAACTTCCTGGTGGGAGACGCCTTCCATAGCTCAGTCACCATGGCAATCATGGAACTGGCCCCCAAGTACAACCTTCCCATGCAGAGCTTCATGCCCGTCAGCGAGGCCATCTCTGACAGAATCGTGGCCGAGCCCAAGAAATACTGGAATTTCTGGAAAGGCGATTTTGCCAGCAGCGCTTATGGGAAGACCATCGCTCAGACCTACGCATACCTGGACAAAAAGGGTTTGTTTAAACCCAAACAAAAGACGGTGGCATTTGTTATTGAAGACACTGACTTTGGACGTTCGAATGCCGACATTTCCTTGCAATTGATGAAAAAGAACGGCTGGAAAAAAGTCGCTTACGAGGTGGTGCCTCTGGGCCATAATGACTTCTATCCCCAGCTCACCAAGCTCAAGGTCAGCCGTCCCGACGTGGTGGTCTCCTGTTTCACAGCGCTTAATTCCGGGGTTTCCTTTATCAAACAGTTCAGCGAGTCAGGACTGGGCAGCTCTCACATGGCCATCTTCTATCCCCTCTATCCCCAGCTTGTTAAGCAGGCCGGCAACGCCGCCGAGTTCTTGATGTGGACCCCCCTGCTGCTAAACCCGGCCAAAAACAAGGTCCAGGCCAAATTCCAGGATGATTATAAGAAGGCTTATGGCAAGGGCATCAACAACCAGAACGCAGCCGGTTATGACGGCATGCTGGGCGTGGCCATGGCCTTTGAAAAGGCGGGATCGCTGGACCCCAAAAAGGTGGTCAAAGCGCTTTCCCAGGCAGATTACCAGGGCGTGCTGGGCCGCTACAAGTACAACCAGGAGCGCCATGAGATCATGGACGGTGTGGATTTCATCCCCATCCCCACCGCTCAGATCATAAAGGGCAAAAGCAGTATCATCTGGCCGCCCAGTCTGGCCGGTGCCGTGTACCAGAAAGAACCCTGGATTCAGTAGGGATCGGTATTGATCGTCATTTCACCACAAGTTGCAGGCAACATGGCAAGTATGGATCATAACACAGCACCCCTGCTGAAGGTGAAAGGGGTTTCCAAACGCTTCGGCGGGCTGACCGCCCTGGAATCCGTGGATCTGACGGTCAATCATGGCGAAATCGTCGGTCTTATCGGCCCCAATGGGGCCGGTAAGACCACCTTGTTCAGCGTGGTGTCCGGTTATTATCGTCCCACAACGGGAAAGGTACGCTTTAGGGGAGACGATATCACCGGCCTTAAGCCCCACAAAATCTGCAACCGAGGGATTGCGCGCACATTTCAGATCCCCAAACCTTTTTTGCACTTGAGCGTGCTCGAAAACATGTTGGTGGGGGCCAGTTTCGGAGCGGGCCATTCCAACAGGCAGAAGGCCATGGAGGATGTTTTGGAAATCCTGAATTGGTCAGGGCTTGAGGATAAAGCCTGGATGCCGGCTGACACCCTGAACCTGGTACAGCGAAAAAAGCTGGAGCTGGCGCGGGCAATGTCCACCGCTCCCCAACTCATTCTGCTGGACGAGGTCATCGCCGGCCTGAACCCCACAGAGGCTGCGGAGATGGTTTCTTTCGTCACCTCCCTGCGCCAGAGAAGCATCACCGTTTTGATCATTGAGCACATCATGAAAGTGATCATGAACGTTTCTGAAAGAATCGTAGTACTTGACCAGGGCCAGAAGATTTGTGAAGGCCCCCCGGAGCTTGTGGCAAACGATGCCCGCGTGATCGAGGCATATCTCGGGGGACAGGGCCATGCTTGAAGTCAAGAACTTGCAAGTGTTTTATGGAGACGCCCAGGCCCTGTGGGATGTCTCCATTCGGGTGCGGCCAAAAGAAATATGCACCCTGGTGGGTGCCAACGGCGCCGGCAAAACAACCCTGCTTAAGGCCATCTGCGGCCTGGTCCCCGTCGGCACCGGCAGTGTATCTCTGCTGGAAAAAGACTTAAATGCCGTACCGGCCAATGAGAGGGTTTCTCTAGGGTTATCCATGGTCCCGGAAGGCCGCAAGATATTCACAGGCATGACGGTGGAGGAAAACCTGAAAATTGGCGCCTATGTGAACAAGGTCTGGAACCACCGGGAAGACCTGCTGGAACAAAATTATGCCCTCTTCCCCCGGCTAAGGGAAAGACGCCGACAATTGGGCGGAACATTAAGCGGCGGTGAACGGCAGATGCTGGCCATTGCCAGAGCCCTCATGTCCGAACCCGATTTGCTCTTTCTGGATGAGCCTTCCCTGGGGCTGTCGCCCAAGTTCGTGGAGCATGTCATGGAGATTGTGCGATCCATCAACGAACAAGGGGTGACCATCCTGCTGGTGGAACAAAACATTAATATTGCCCTGGGCGTGGCCCAGAGGGGGTATGTGCTGGAAAGCGGACGTATTGTCATGCAGGACTCAGCCGACGTTCTGCTGGCCAACCCCCACGTTAAAGAAGCCTATCTCGGCATGTGATCCAGGTTGGAACGGTTATGTTTACTTTACCCATAATGATTGAGCAGGCGGTCAACGGTCTGGTGCTGGGAAGCATGTATGCACTGGTGGCCACCGGCCTCACCCTCATTTGGGGCACCATGAAGATGTTGAATTTCGCCCACGGCGAATTCTATATGCTGGGCGGATTCGGCACCTATTTCGGTTTGATGATCCTTGGCCTGCCCCCCTGGCTGGTGGTGCCCTTGGCCGTCTTTTTGATATTTATCATCGCTTTCATTATGGAAAAATCCATTATCAGCCCGCTTATGGGGAAGCCGGGCTGGGACATCAGCACGGTGGTGGCCACGCTTGGTGCGGGCATCTTCCTACAGAACTTCGCTTTCAAATTCTGGGGCGGAGATTTCTTAAACGTCCCCTATATGTTTGACGGTGTTCTGCGCATTTGGGGCATGGCTTTTGCGTGGCATCGGTTGTACATTCTCGTCTTGAGCCTGGTGGTGATCATCACCTTCTGGCAAGTGGTCAAACGCACCCGCTTCGGCCTGGCCCTCAGGGCCACGGCCCAGGACAACGAGGCGGCCATTTTGATGGGCATCCCCTTCCGGCGCATATACACCGTCACATTCGGTCTCAGCGCTTCCCTGGCGGCTCTGGCCGGCAGCGCCCTGGCCCCCATATTTTCGGTGAATCCCTGGATGGGAATGGTACCCTTGATCAAAGCCCTGATCGTCGTCATCCTGGGAGGTCTTGGCAGTTTTACCGGAGCCATCCTGGGTGGTTTCATACTGGGCCTGTGCGAAAGCTACTCAGTACTCTTTCTGTCTTCGGGATGGAAGGACCTCATTAGCTTTTCCCTCTTGATCATCATTCTGGTAATCAAGCCATCCGGTCTTTTCGGGGCAAAGGAGTGGTGATGGCGCAAATGTCCACCAGCAGATTATTCAAGAAGCTTCGGGTCACCAACCCGGCAGCCATGTGGGGCGTGTTCGTTGTGCTGGCGCTGTTGCCTTTTGTGATACACAACGACTACTATTTGAATATCCTCACCATATGCCTGATTTACGCCGCTTTGGCCTCCACCTGGAACCTGATGGTGGGCTACGCCGGCATATTGAGTTTCGGCCACCAGGCCTTTTATGGTCTGGGTGCCTATTTTTCTGCGATCATCACCATTCATTTGGGGGTTTCACCCTGGCTGAGCCTGCCTCTGGGGGGCCTCTTCGCGGCGCTATTGAGCCTGACCATCGGTATTCCCTGCCTCCGGTTAAGGATTGCTCCCTACATCGCCATCGCGACCCTGGCCTTTTCGGAAATCCTCCTGGTGGTTTGTAAAAACTGGGTATCTCTGACCCGGGGGGAGATGGGCCTGTCCGGCATACCGCCCCTGACAGGTTTCAGGTTGGGTGACTTTTTGACCGTTAACTTCGGGAGCGGCAGCAAAATACCCAACTACTACGTAATGCTGAGCATCTATATCCTGGCCATGCTGGCCATGTACTGGCTGATGAATTCCAAGGTGGGACTGGCCCTTAAATCCCTGCGCGAAGATCAGGACGCCGCCGCCAGCCTGGGGGTGGACGTCACCCGGTACAAATTGATTGCCTTTTTGGTCAGCTCATTTTTCGCAGGCGTTACCGGCGCGTTTTATGCTCACTACCTGTCCATACTGGCACCGGATTCTGTATTCAGCGTGGGGGAGATGGTAGAGGTGGTGGCCATCACCCTGGTGGGCGGCATCGGCACCTTCCTGGGCCCCACACTGGGCGCTTTTACCCTGATCGTGGGGCTGGAGTTGTTAAGGGGGCTTGAGGACTACCGGTTTATGATTTACGGGGCCATGCTGGTGATCGTCGTACTACTGCTGCCCAATGGACTGCTGATGGGGTTCCACAGCAGCATTGCCCGCGTCAGAGGACTGTTTCAAATGGGAAAGACGAAATAAGGGGAGGAACCGCCATGCCCATAATCAAGGTCAATGATATCCAAATGTATTATGAAACCCACGGTCGGGGATTTCCCCTGTTGCTGATCATGGGGCTTAAGCGCAACACGGAGTGGTGGTATCGCCAGGTAGCCGAGCTTTCCCGCCATTTCCAGGTTATCGCATTTGACAACCGTGGCGCGGGCCGCACCGACAAACCGGATGAAGCGTATTCAATCCCCATGTTCGCGGATGATACGGCAGGTCTCATGGATGCTCTGGGTATCAAAAAGACCCATGTGCTGGGCATTTCCATGGGCGGCTATATCGCCCAGGAACTGGCCGTCGCCCGCCCGGACCTGATCCAGGGCCTGGTTCTGGGCTGCACCTCCTGCGGCGGCCGAAAAGCGGTTCTCATGAGCGAGGAAACCAGATCCGCTTATGTGGCCAACAAAGGGTTGAGCAATGAAGAAATTCTGCACAAGGATATGCACATTTATTTCAGCGACGACTTCATCGGCCATGAGCCGGAGCAAATTGAGCAGTTTGTAGAAATTTCCATGCGTCATGTTCAACCGCCCGAGGCCTTCTTTCGTCAATTCAATGCCTGTCTGGCACATGATACTGTAGACCGGCTGGAAAGGATTGTATCGCCTACGCTGATAATGGCAGGCGATGACGACCACCTGGTACCCACTGAGAATTCCATAATACTTAAAGAATTGATGCCGGAAGCCGCGCTTCACCTGTATCCCGGCAAGCGCCATTGCTTCTTCATGGAAGAACACGAAAGATTCAACCGTGAAGTTATTGGGTTTTTTAATTCAGCAACAACACCGTGAGTTTTTATTACTATTGTCCTTGCTTCATAAATCCGGTTTCCGTATACTTAATTTTTTTAAACAACATGGATTCTCTGCTGAACAATTGACATCATAAAAAAGTAAAATTAACGCGAAAAGGAGGTGGTGGCATCCATAAACTGTCTAAAAGGCAGGCGGTGAAAATGAAGATTGTCATCTTTGGTGCTAACGACTTGAATGTTGAAGAAAGGGGCTAGCTATGACTGAGCAAAAAATTGGACGACGGGATTTCATGAAGACGACGGGTGTTGCCGGCTTGGCGGCCGGTGGCATGATTCTGGGCGGCGCTACTCATGCGAGTGCTGCAAAGAAAAAGGCCATTCCCAAAACCCCCATCAAAGTGGCGGCCATCAGCTTTCTGAGCGGCCCCGCAGCCGGGCCATTTGGCATTCCCGGCAATAATTCCTACAAGATGATGGCCGATGTTTATAACAAACAGGGCGGAATCCTGGGACGGAAAATCGATCTGATCAGTCTGGATGAGGCGGGCGGTGCCAAAGGGCAGGTGGAGCTGGCGAGGAAATTGATCCTGGAAGACAAGGTGGACGTGATCCTGGGGTATATCTCTTCGGGCGACTGCAAGGCGGTGATTCCCATGTCCGATGAACTGGGGGGACTCATGCTGGCCTATGATTGTGGAACGCATGTGCTCATGGAGGAGAAAAAGTCTCCCTACAAAGTCCCCAAGTTTGAGCTGGGGTTTCGAACAGCAGCTCACCTGGGCCAGGACAACATCGCGCTGGCGCTGGCCATCAAGAAATATATGCCGGATGTGAAAAAAATCGCCGCCATCAACCAGGACTACGCCTGGGGTCGGGATTCATGGCATATTTTTGAACTGGCCATCAAAAAACTTCTGCCCAATGTGGAGATTGTAAAGACCCTGTGGCCCAAGATTTTCACGAAGGATTATACGGCCCACGTGAGCGCGCTCATGGGCTCGGGGGCCCAGATCGTCCATTCGTCCCTCTGGGGGGGAGATGCCGTAACCTTTATCAAACAGGCCATGGGCGCCGGATTCTTTAAACAGGCGAAACTGGCCATGAGCCGCGGGGAGCCATACCCCCAGGAGGTCGGCGCGGACTTTCCCGAGGGGCAGTTCCTCTGTTGTGCGGGGGCCCATTACTTCCTTTATCCCGCCTGGGACAAATGGCCTCTCAATAAATGGTTTGTGGAAGAATTCAACAAACGCTACAAAAAATACCCCACCTACCCGTCTTACCATGCCTTTCAGGCCATCGCATCGTACAAAACCGCGGTGGAAAAGGCGTCGAGCCTGGTGGGAGGATGGCCCAGCATTGAAGATATTGCCAAGGCCCTGGGCAACATGAGCATTGAAACCCCTTCGGGGTATCTGGTCATCAACAAAGACCACAACGCTCGCGAAGACTGCCTGGTGGGAATCTCCAAGAAGGTGAAGGGGTATCCTTTCCCGATTCTGGATCCTGACAAACTGGAAGTGTTCCCCTCATTCCAGGTGAATGCGCCGGCGGGCATCTCCACCGAGGCCTGGATCAAGGGCTGGAAGTCATAGGTCGTAATTTTTTTTGGGGCGGCGGAGGGCTTATTCCGCCGCCAAAAGAAACTAACCCTAAGGACTCACAACATTTAACCCTAACCGCATAAGGAGGGTCTTTGCCTATGGGGCTGATATACGCCCTTAACGGACTATATTTTGCAGCCTTTCTCTTCCTGACCTCCCTGGGGTTAAACATCATCCTGGGCGTCATGGGCATTTTGAACCTGGCCCATGGGTCTTTGTATGCCGTGGGCGGCTTCATGGCTGCCTTCCTGATCGGTCTCATGGCCCAGAGCAGCCTTCCCGTCATGATGCTGGTGGCTTTCTTAGGCGCCGTGGTCGTGGCAGGGATGGTGGGCTTTGTTCTGGAGACGACCCTGATCAAGCACATGTACCAGCGCGCCCTGGAATATCAGCTCCTCATCACCTTCGGCATTCTCATGCTGATCGAGGATCTCATAAAGCTCATTTTCGGCGGCGAATCGCGATATGCTTCGGCCCCGTTTGACGCCATGGGCAGCCTCGACATTATGGGGCACACCTATTCGGTTTATTTCCTGTTCGTCATGGCCGTGGCCGTGGCGGCGGGGCTGTTCATCTGGTGGCTCATGGTCAGAACCCGCCTGGGCATCATGTTGCGTGCCATTGAGATGGATCGGGAGATGGCCCAGGCCATGGGCATTCCCATGAGGAGTTTGACCATTCTAGCCTTTATGCTGGGTTCCGCTTTTGCGGGCCTTGCCGGAGCCCTGGTGGTCCCCACCACACCCGCGGTGCTGGGGATGGGAATGGATCCGTTGATCATGGCGTTCATCGTGGTGGTCATCGGCGGTTTGGGAAGTCTGAGGGGTGCTTTTCTGGGGGCCCTCATCGTGGGGCTCACGCGGTCTTTCACCATTGCCTATTTTGCGGAACTTGAAATGCCGCTGCTTTTCTTGATAGCCGTGGTGATTCTCGTCATCCGGCCCGAAGGTCTGTTTGGTCAGAAATAGAAGGGGAAATTGATGAAAAAATATATACTGAACACCCGTGCCGCGTGTTATGCGGCCACATTGATTGTCCTTCTTGCCCTGCCGCAATTCATAACCCCTTATCATGTGACCCTCATGGAAACAGGGCTGTCGCTTGCCATCATGGCGCTGGGGGTGAACCTGCTATTGCGTTATACGGGGGTTCTTTCATTCGGACACGGGGCCTATTTTGCGGCAGGCGCCTATGCAGTGGGCCTCCTCTACATGTACCTGCCCGATCATTTCACATTTGAAAACGCCATACTGGCGGCGCTTCTGGTTTCAGCAGCCATATCGGCTCTTTTCGGTCTTGTTTGCGTTCGTCATACCAAGGTTTTTTTCTCCATCCTGACCCTGGCGCTCTCCATGCTGCTTTTTGCAGTGCTTGAAAAAGCCTACCACTACACGGGCGGTTCAGATGGTATACGCATTCCCATCCCGCTCTTTTTCGGCCATGAATTCGAAGGAATGCGACGCTTCCAGTTCCTTTGCGGCCCCTATTATTACATCGTTGTGGGAATCTTCGCCACCGCGAGCCTTGTCATGCTGGCCATTGTGAACTCCCCGTTCGGAAAAACCCTTCAAGCCACCCGGGACAATGAGCTTCGCGCTGAAATGATCGGCGTTCGGGTGAAACGATACCGCCTGTATGCGTTTATTATTTCAGGAACCTTCTCAGGGCTTTCGGGGGGCATCTGGAGTTTTGTCAACGGCCACATCACACCTGAAATCTGTAATTGGGTTTTTTCAGGGGAAGTGGTGTACATGGTTCTCTTGGGCGGCTTCATGATCTTTGAAGGCCCCATCGTGGGCGCAGTTGCCTTTACGTATCTAAGGCTCTACGCTGTCGCCACAACACAATACTGGATGCTGATTATCGGCGCCACATTGATTTTTCTCGTGCTGGCCCTGCCCGGTGGCATTACCGGGGGAATTCAGAGCCTGTTCAACCGCTTGAAACCGAAGGGGGCCTAGGGAGACATTCATGTTGCAGGTTCAGAACGTACAGAAATCTTTCGGACAGTTTATGGTCATCAGCGACGTCAGTTTTTCCGTTACTAAAAATGAGGTGGTCGCCCTGTTGGGGCCCAACGGCGCCGGGAAGACCACCATGGTCAACCTGATCAGCGGGCATCTTAGACCCGATTCAGGAAAAATTCTTCTGGATGATAGAGATATCACCACCGCGCCGGCCCATGTTCGCATCGCCTTAGGCATTGCCAGAAACTTCCAGATTACCCAGCTCTTTGAGGAGCTGAGTGTTTTGGACAATGTGCGCAACTGCATTTTTTCAAAAGAGGGCAGGTCCGGGCGCTTCTTTAAACCCGCCGGCGCCTACAGAGGAGAGAAATCAGGTGCCATGAGTGTTTTGGAGACCTTTAACCTGGCACAGTTTGCTTCGGACCCTGCTTCAGCTTTGAGTGAGGGCGACAAGAAGATTCTGGATACCGCCATGGCCTTTGCACTGAACGCCAAATTCCTGCTTCTGGACGAACCCACCAGCGGTGTTGCCACATCCGATAAATTCAAGGTGATGGACACGATTATTTCGGCCATTCAGAAGCAGGGAACCGCTACCCTCATCATCGAACATGACATGGATATTGTGGAGGAATATACGGACCGGGTGATGGTATTGGCCGAGGGCCGAATCCTGGCCGACGGTGCCTCGTCAGAGGTTATGGAGAACAAAGAGGTAAAAGAGACGCTTTTCGGGGTGAGCGATTGACCATGCTGCTATCCATTAAAGATTTAGATTTCTTCGTCCGCAAGTCTCACATCCTGCGTTCCGTATCGCTGGAGGTGAATGAAAAGGAAATTGTAGGGCTGCTGGGCCGAAACGGCGCAGGAAAAAGTTCCATTATCAAGTGCATTCTGGGACTTTACACCCCCGAATCGGGAAGCATTCTTTTAAAAAAAGAGGACATCACAAGCTGGACCACTCGAAGGCGGGTTCTTTCGGGTCTTGCCTATGCACCCGAAGACGCACGGGTTTTCCCGGATTTGAGTGTAAAGGAAAATGTAAAGCTCTCCACCTGGATCATTGAAAAACGGCAGGATGGGGAAACATTCGATCTGGAGCTGGGGTTCGAAATTTTCCCCAAACTGAAAGGACTCTGGGAACGAAAGGGGGGCAACCTGTCAGGTGGGGAAAAGAAGATGGTGTCCGTTACCCGCGCGCTGGCCCTGAAACCGGACCTGCTGCTTTTAGATGAGTCTTTCGAAGGACTCTCGCCACTGGTGGTGCGGCATTTCTCCAACGCCATGGGTCGAATTCGAGATATGGGCATTTCCATTCTTCTAGCCGAGTCCAATCTGGCCAACACGGCCCGGGTGGCAAACCGGGCTTATGTAATTGAGCGGGGGGAAGCTATATTTCAGGGAACACCAGAAGAAATCGAAAAAGAAGAAAGCCTGAGCCTCATTCTGGGGCGTTGAACCAAATATTATCAAAAAGGAGAGGTTGGTTATGTTGGATAACATCAGTATTTTTCGAACAACGCCCAGGATCGTCATGGGGCCGGGCGCCATAAACGGCCTGGGCCAGGAAGTGCGGGATTTGAAGGCAACCCGGGCCCTCATCGTTACCGATCCGGGGATCCTTGATGCGGGAATCCTTTCGCCTGTTGAGGTGTCCCTTAAGGAAGCACGCGTCAAATATATGGTTTTCAGCCAAGTGTCCCCCGATCCCCGGCATCAGACCGTCGAAGACTGTCTCGGGGCGGTGAAGGATTTCAGACCAACATGTGTCATCGGGCTGGGGGGCGGCAGCCCCCTCGACATTGCCAAAACCGTGGCGGTGATGCTCAAGAATTCCGGGGACATTATCGATTATTGCGGCATCGATCTGGTGCCCAAACCGGGCGTGCCCACCATCATGGTTCCCACCACGGCCGGAACCGGCAGTGAGGTAACCCCCATTGCCATCCTGTCGGACGAAGATGACAAACTCAAAAAAGGTGTGGTGAGTCCCCACCTGTTTCCCAAAGTTGCTCTGCTGGATCCTCTGCTGACCCTGGGGCTTCCGGGCCCGGTCACCGCGGCAACGGGCATGGATGCCCTCATCCACGCCATAGAGGCCTTTACCAGCGTCAATGCCAATGATATGACCGACATGTTCGCCACAAGAGCCATCGAGTTAATCGCCGACAATTTGCGCACCGCTTATGCCCACGGAGGGAATATCGATGCCCGGTCGGCCATGCTGGAAGCAAGCCTGCTGGCGGGGATCGCCTTTGCCAATGCGGGTGTCACCGCCGTACATGCCTTTGCCTATCCCATCGGGGCCGAATTTCATATTCCCCACGGTGTGGCCAACACCCTCATGCTGGCCGAGGTGATGCGATTCAATCTGGTGGGGAACTTGGCGAAATTCGCGGATATTGCAGCGATGATGGGTGAACCGGTCGACGGGCTCTCCGATCGGCAGGCAGCAGAAGCGGCCGTAGATGCCGTGATGCTCCTGGCGCAAGATCTGCAAGTCCCCTCCACCCTCAGTGAATTCGGGATAACCGAAAACCACATTGACGATCTGGCCGAAGGGGTTATGAAGGTAACGCGGCTCCTGGCCAATAATCCAAGGGCAATGTCGCACAAGGACGCGGCGGATATCTATCGCCGGGTTCTTTAAAATGGACCATCTGCTGATGATTTGAGGGGGATACAGTGGAATCCGTTTATGAAAAAAGGCCGTGGTTGAAAAATTATCCCGATCGGGTCCCCCATGATCTCGATCTCGTATCCGAAACAGCTCTCGGGGACTTCAAGAAGAGCGCCGCTCTGAGCCCTGATGCGCCAGCCATATGCTATTTTCATCATGAGATTTCCTTCAGACAACTTGACCGGTTTTCGGATCAACTGGCGGCAGCTTTTGAGCATCTGGGGCTGGAAAAAGGGGACCGGATTATCCTGGATCTTCAGAATGTTCCCCAGTTCCCCATTGCCACCTATGCGGCATGGAAAACGGGAGCCATCGTGGTGCCCGTGAACCCCATGTACAAGGAAAAGGAGTTGGCCTATTTCTGCCGGGATTCCGGCGCCAAACTTTTTTTGGTCCTCGATGAAGTGGTCGCCAACCTGGACCTTTCCTTTCTAGATGGCACATCGGTTGAAAAAGTCATCACCACTTCGCCCCTCGATTTTCTGCCACCCGGCGCCGACCTTCCGGTCCTTTTGAAAAGGGCACAGAAGCTTACCCTGACGGGAACCCTGGATATGCTTGAAATGATCGACGTCTTTCAAGACAAATCCCCGGATGACCCTGGGATTGCCCCCGAAGATGTGGCCTATCTGACCTATACCTCCGGGACCACCGGTCCCCCCAAAGGCGCCATGAACACCCATGGCAACATCGCATTCAATACCCGCGTGTACCAGGCCATGCAGCAGATCGATTCCCATGATGTGGTTCTGGGCGTGGCCCCGCTGTTTCATGTGACGGGAGAGGTAGCCCACCTGGCCATCGCAGCGCTTTCGGGGATACCGCTGGTGCTCTATTACCGCTTTGACCCGGGCGAAACCCTGCGCCTTATTGAACAATGGAAGGTGACAGTAACAGTGGCCTCCATCACCGTATACATTGCGCTGTTGAATCATCCGGACATCAAAAGGAGGGATCTTAAAAGTTTTACAAAAGCCTACAGCGGCGGTGCCCCGGTCTCGGAAGCGACCGTAATGGAATTTGAGGACGCAACGGGGCTGTATCTCTACAATGTCTACGGCATGACGGAAACCAATTCCCCCTCACATATCGTCCCCTGGGGAACCAAAGCCCCCGTAGACCCGGAAAGCGGTGCCCTCTCGGTGGGGGTTCCGGTTCCCGGCTGTGTCATGAAAATAATGGACCTGGAAGAAGGGTCCCGGGAGCTCCTCCCTGGTGAAGTGGGTGAAATTGTGGATTCCGGACCCATCGTAACGCCCGGGTACTGGCGGAAGCCGGAAGAGACAAGGCACGCCATCCGTGATGGCTGGCTCTACACGGGCGACGTGGGGAAGATGGATGAGGACGGCTGGTTCTACCTGGTGGATCGCAAAAAAGACATGATCGTCGCCTCGGGCTACAAGGTCTGGCCCCGGGATGTGGAAGATGTGATCTACCAGCATCATGCCGTAAAAGAGACCGCGGTTGTGGGGGAACCCGATCCCTACCGGGGGGAGACGGTGAAGGCCTTCGTTGCCCTGAAAGAAGGTATGACAACCTCCGTGACCCCCGAAGAAATCATTTCGTTTTGCAAGGTCCGCATGGCCGCATACAAATATCCCAGGAAAGTGGAATTTGTTGCTGAAATCCCGAAAACGTTGACTGGCAAGTTTCTTCGCCGGGAACTGAGAGAAAAAAGCCCATCTTAAGACCAGTTGAGGCGCCATCATGAAACGCAAAAACGGGGCGTGTTCGCCCCAGGCCAGCGGGTGATGATTTTCAGCGAAGGTGAATTGGGCAAGAAGATCAAGCTTGCCAAGACATGGCTGGGGATCATCCGGGTTGCTTAAAGCCACAAGGACAATGTCTTCATTCCGATTTTCGCTTGCCTAATACACCATTCTGAACTATATTCAGCCAATAATGAATCGTTTCCCGTTCGAAACAATGGATCAATTGAGGCACAAAATGAAATCATTTACGATCCACGGTGTTGAAAAACCCATGGCCGATCTCATCAGAGACAAAGCCGAATCGGAAGGGTTGAGCATCAATAAGACCATCAAAAAGATCCTGGAGGAGTATCTTGGCGTAAAGCCACAACCTGACATGAAAAACCTTCGCGATTTCCAGGCGTTCTGCGGTCTTTGGACCCAGGATGACTTGGCCGAATTCGAAAATATGACCGCGGATTTCAAGAAAATTGATCAGTCGGACTGGCAATGAAAGCGATTATCCTGGATACCAATGCTTACACCCGGTTGCTGGCCGGTGATGAAAACGTGCTTGGCGTGGTTGCCTCCGCCGATACGGTATACATGTCTATTTTTGTTCTGGGGGAACTCCATGCAGGCTTCAAGGGAGGCACCAGAGAGAATGAGAACCGTGAGGTATTGAAGAATTTTTTGAGGAAACCTTCTGTAAAGATTCTGAATGCCACATCAGAAACTGCAGAAGTATTCGGTTCTGTAAAGAACCAGCTTTTGCGGGCCGGAACACCTCTGCCCATCAATGATGTGTGGATTTCATCGCACGGCATCGAAACCGGATCGGTCATCGTCACCTATGACGCTCATTTTGATCGGGTCCCCGGTTTGAGGCTGTGGACCCGGGAGATGTCCATGAAAAAAGGTGCGGAACGCCCTTCTTGAATTACACGGCAGAATAGGTTACCCGCTCCCTTTATCATTCCAAAGACATAATGCTGCATAGGCCCGATAGGGCCGCCACTTTTCGGAGTGGCTCAAATCGCAACCGTTCTTAGTCGGATTTCCCTTGTCATTCCTATTCCGGTGTAGCATTCAGCTTGACCATTGCATCGAATATGGGCGGTCTTTGCCCCGTAAATTCTCCAACCCACTTGTTGTAGATTTCAAATATGTTTTTCGACCGGCACAGATTGGATATGGCGCGATCTGCTGCGAGGCGAAAATCCGCATCATTTTTTCTTACGGCAAATGCAAAGGGTTCGAAGGAAAAGACATTAAAATCAATTGCAAAGTTCATCCCGTCTTTAGCTTTTGAGGCAATGCCGATAAGTACGATCTGGTCGGCGGCGTAGGCATCAATTTTTTTCTTTCGCAGGGCGTCAACACCATCCTTCGCTGAATTGAAAAAGACAATCTCTGCCTTTGTCGATGTTTCTTGAAGGAGATTTCTTAAAGAAACAGCTGTCGTTGTGTCTTTCACGACTCCAATTTTCTTTCCTTTAAAACCGGAAGAATTACGATTCTTGTTATTTTGCAAGGTCATTAGTGAAGCACCCGTGACAAATGTCAGTTGCGTAAAATCAACAAGTTCACTGCGGGAAAGTGTTTTAGTCGTAGCGCCGCATAATATGTCAATTTTATTGCCGACCAAGGTTTTAAACCTATTTTCAGCCGTTATGGGAATATATTGCACCTTTACTTTCGCACCTATTTTCTTTTCAACCTCTTTTACGACAGAATTGCTCAGTTCGATTGAATAACCATTCGGTTTGCCGTCTTTGTCTAAAAATGACATCGGTGGTTCGGATGCACGAAAGCCGATTCTGATTTGACCGGTTTCTTTGATCTGCCGAAGGGTTCCCGTTAACTCTTTGGCTGCCAGTGGGCTTGCAAAAAGAACGATCAATAAGATGACTGCCAGTTTACCTCTCATAATGATTTTCTCCTTCATGATAGTGCGTGTGATGAAGTGATAAAATGGTGCTTTCCCTGGAAAAACCCTAGTGAAATTACACCTTGGAGTCAACGTAAAAGTGAGGTTATGAACAACCCACCTATGTAGGTGCCTAATCCCACCAAAGTGACCTTACCGTCCTTTTTCTTTAGCGCTTTCGTGATACCTGCCTGTGAATGAATTCAGCGCAGCATTGGCAGCGGATTTTGAAATACCCGCATTTTTGGAATTTGTTCAACCAACTCAGATATCGTCATGGAATGATCTCTTTTTTTGCGTTGTGGTATCTTTAAGGAATTCTACCCGTGAAACAAAGAACAAGAGGTTCCGATTTTCCTGCTCGTTTCTCATTTGAATGAAACTGCGCCTGAGATACGTTGGAGATATGTCAGCCCTCGGCACACCCATCAAAATGTTGATATCACACGTTTTTGTCGTTGGGAATAGATAGCATTATGCCGGATCTATTAGCCACAAAAGCCTGTTCTGATTATGAGAATATTTGATTTATTTCGTGACTAACATGCTTATTCCTCCCTATTAATCTCCCTACATAAAAAATTAATGGAATAATATGCGAAAATTCAAATATTTATGAAATTATTTGATCCCTTTCCACCCGCTTTATGCGTGAAAATATTTACGAGGGTACGGTTTTCAAAATCCAGATACTCTTTCAGATCCTTTAGAAGAAAGTTGAGCAGTTTTTCGTTCCTCTCAAAGATGAGGCCGGTTGTTGTGAAAAGTATTTGGCCTTTTTCAGAGCAGCATCTTCTTTTAGGCAAATACTTTGATCGGCCTAAAGAAAAGAGCCCCGATGTTTATGAACCCATTTTTTTTATAGAATCTGTGGCTGTCCCTCCTTTTTATGGCCGAAGCAAGAAAAATACCGAAGCAGGCCTTTCTTTTTGCGTATGCCACTATCTTATTTAGAAGGTTCTTGCCAATCCTCTTGCCTCGCGCTTCTTCATGCACCACCAGTTCGGGAACATAAGCGATCAAACCAAATATTTTGGGTCTAAAAGTCACCAACCCAAGCACTTTCCCGTCCTCTTTTGCCAGGAAAATCCGGGTGGATTTTCTCCAGAGCAGTTTCTTCTTT
>JAERTK010000336.1 GCA_016844935.1 Desulfobacteraceae bacterium
CATTTCAGCCAGCTTGAACTGGGTATTCTGAAATGAGGCGAGGGATGCGCCGAACTGCTGCCGTCCACTGGTGTGACGAATGGACTCTTCCAGGGCGGCCCTGGCCAACCCCACGCCCTGGGCACAGATGTGAAGCCGGGTCCGGTTAAAAAAGGCCATGAGTTCGTGAAACCCCTCCCCTTCTTTCCCAACCAGGTTTTCCAGTGGAACCCGAAGGTCGCTGAAACTCAGTTCGGCCGTATCGGATGCCCGAATACCCATTTTGCCGTGCAGTTTGCTGGATTCATATCCCTTCGTTTTGGTGGGCACCAGAATAAAGCTGTGCCGATGGTGTTTTGACGGGTTATCCGGATCCGTCAGACAGAAAACCATCATGTAATCGGCGAGATTGCCGTTTGTGGCGAAAATCTTGCTGCCGTTAATCACATAATTATCGCCGTCTTTCACCGCCGTGGTTGCCGCACCGGTGGGGTCGCTCCCCGCATCGGGTTCCGTAATGGCCGTTCCCAGCACTATTTCACCGGCCACCAGTCCTGGCAGCACCATTTGTTTCTGCCCCTCTGTTCCAAAGAGCATCAGCAGTTCGGATCCAAAAGTGCACGACAAAATAGCCTGCCCGATACCGGGATCAACGGCCCAGAATTCCTCGGTGATCAAGCAGTGCTCAAAAAAACCGTAACCAGCCCCCTCATATTCTTCCGGGATGAAGACGCCCACAAAACCCAGTTCACACGCTTTTCGCCAGATATCCTGATCAAATGTCTCGTTTCGGTCAAATTCCTGGGCCCGGTCCGGAAATTCGCCCAGGGCAAACTCCTTTGCCGCCGCCACAATATCTTTTTGTTCCTTATCTAAACCAAAATCCATACCCCATCTCCATGTTAAAAACAGTTGTCAGTTTTCAGTTACCGGCAACTGTAAACCGCTGTCAACCGCTTTTGGTTTTCTCCTTCAAAGCGTCAACCACCGTAAACAGATCGTCGGCAATGCCGTAATCCGCCACCCGAAATATGGGTGCCTTTTTGTCTTTGTTAACGGCTATCACGCAATCCGCCCCCGCAATGCCCGCCACGTGCTGAAAAGCGCCACTGATCCCCAGCGCCAGATAGACTTTGGGCTTGACGCTCTTGCCAGACGTACCCACCTGATGGTACTTGGGAAGCCAGTTTTTGTCCACCACCGGCCTGGAACAGGAAAGGGTCCCGCCCAGGAGATCTGCCAGTTCCTGCACGGTTCCAATGTTATCCGCATCTCCCACGCCTCTTCCCACCGACACCAGAAAGTCCGCCTGGGTGATGTCCACGTCGCCGGCAGCCGTGTCTTCAAACTCCAGGAATTCCCGGCGGGGACTTTCAAGGCCCTCCGGGAGAGTCTGTGAAACCACCTCGCCTGATTTTTCCCCGGCGCCATCCGCTTGAAAGGCGCCCGGCCTCACGGTAATCATATAACCCGCAGACGGGCTGAAGGAGACCCTGGAAAACAATTTACCGCCGTACATCTGGCGAATCACCCGGGGGAAACCGTCCTCCAGAAGAATATCGGTGGCATCCGTGGCCAGGGGGTAGCCGGTCCTTGCCGCCACGGCAGGGGCATAGTCCATGCCCCAGGAGGTGTGTCCCATGAGGGTAAGAAGGGGTTGCTGTTCCTTCACCAGCGCCGCTACAATGCCGGTGTAAAAATCTGAATCGTAGGTTTTAATCCTTTCATCTTCAAGAACCAGGACCTGATCCGCCCACTTTGCCAGATCATCAGCAAAGGTTTCACCGGGTCCTGCCAGCAACACGGCCGTAACGTTGCAGGACAAGTCCTGCGCCAGCGCACCCGCTTTCTGCAGCATTTCAAATGTAATGTCCCTGATTTCTCCGTTTCGGTGTTCTGCTATCACGAATATATGGCCCATTTAAACCGTCACCCCCTTTTCTCCCATAATGCGTATGACGGCCTCGGCCATCTCCGCGGGATTCCCTTCAATCATCTCCGCCCCTTCTGTTTCGGGGGGCAGAAAAACCGCTTCAATAAGTGTCTGTGGCATCAGGTCTTCAGCGGCAAAACCCAAGTCCTCAAGGGACATGACCTTCAGTTCTTTCTTTTTCGCTTTTCGGATCCCCATGATGGACACATATCTCGGCTCGTTGATGCCGGTCTGAATGGTCAGCAGCGCCGGCAGTTGAACCCGGGAAACTTCATCAATGCCCCCTTCCAACTCCACCCGGACCTTGACAGTGCCATCCTCCGGTTCAATGCCGTTGCACACGGCTGCATGGGCCAGCCCCAGTTGCTCGGACAGCATAACCCCCACCATACCCGTATTGTGGTCTTCCGACTGTACCCGGGAAAAAATCAGGTCATACTCCAAATCGGCAATGGTTTTGGCCAGAATTCTGGCGTTGAGGTAACCATCCAACACCAGATCACCGGGATCGATCCGGATAGCCCGGTCCGCTCCCATGGCCAGCGCCCTTCTGAGCACCTCTTCGTCATCTTCGTTTCCGATGGTAACGGCGGTCACTTCTCCGCCCAAGGCTTCCTGCAGCTGCACCGCCGCCTCGATGGCGTAATTGTCCCAGTCGTTAATGACATAGGCCAGCGCATCTTCCTTAATCTTTTTCCCGGAATCATCCACCTCCAGATCCACTTCCTGCGTAAGGGGAACCCGCTTTATGCAGACAATAATGTTCATATTTCTCCTCCTGAACCGTTAACTTATTCTGATACATTCACCAAAGCTAAAATGCTGACATAAACAACTCCATCAGATCCACCACTCTGATCTTATCTTCCAGCCCCCCGGTTTTGATGGCGTCTTCAAAGTGCATAAGGCAGAAAGGGCAGGCCGTCACCATCACATTGGCCCCGGTTTCGAGGGCCATCCGGACCCGCTTTTCCGCCATGCGCAGTTCTTCCTGTTCAATTTCGTGCCACAGCATCACGTCACCGCCGCCACAGCAGAAACTGCGGTCCCTGGACCGGTCCATTTCCACCAGCCGAAGGCCCGGGATGGATGTGAGCATCCGCCGGGGTTCATCATAAATGCCGTTGTGCCTGCCCAGGTAGCAGGGATCATGGTAGGTATAAAGGTCACCTGGGTCCGCCGCCTTGCCGGGCCGCAAAATGCCCGTCTCCACCAGGGACAGGAAAAACTGGGAATAATGAAATACCGGATAATTTTCGGGGTAGTCTTTTTTAAGGGCGTTGTACGCATGGGGGTCCGTGGTGACGATCCACTTAAAATCAATGCTTGAAAGGGTTTCGGTGTTTTCCTCCACCAGAACCTGAAACAGCCCCTCCTCCCCCATGCGCCGCACCTGGTGTCCGGTATCCTTTTCAAGTTTCCCCAGGATACCGAAGTCCATGCCCGCCAGTTTCAATCCCTTTGCGATGGCAGCGGCAATTTCCTGGGACCGGGGGTCGAAGGAGGCATAGCCGTCCACATAATACAGCACATCCACCCGGTCTCCCTTTTTGAGGATTTTCACGTCGCCCGCCGCCTGTTCCGTTACCCAGTCGGCCCGTTTGACAGCAGGTTTTCCGAATGGGTTTCCCGTCTTTTCAACAAACATTAAGATCTGGTTAAAGGTCTTTGGGTTCTGGGACGTCTCCAGCACATGCCGTCGCATATCAATGATTTTATTAATATATTCGATAAAAACCGGGCATTCTTCCTCACAGGCGCCGCAGGTGGTACAGGACCACAATTCGTCCAGGCCGATGATTTCCCCGACCATTGATGCATCCGCCTGGGCCTCGCTGTTAATGGCCCGGGAAGGCACAATGGGATACTTTTCATAGGCATGATCCCTGAGCTTGATGGTGAGCTCTTTGGGGGAAAGGGGTCTGCCGATGGCATTGGCCGGGCAGTTGTCGGTACACCTGCCGCATTCGGTACAGGTGTAAAGATCGAGGATGTGTTTCCACGTGAAATCCTCGATTTTTTCAACCCCCAGGGTTTCCAGATCAAAGATATCGTCCACCCCGTATCGGGCGGGTTTGATGTCACCTTTGGTGAGTTTCCTGAAAAACACATTTGGAAGCGCCGTGATAATATGAAAATGCTTGAACAGGGGAAGCAGGTTCAAAAACAGGAAAAATGCCAGGATATGAAGCCAGTATGTGGTGCAAAGGATCACCGACAGGGCGCCGGGGCTGTTCCCCGGCAAAAAAAGCGTCCCGATCCAGGCCGCCGGAAGCCATTTACCGGCTGCCTCACCGGTCAGTAGCATGCCGCTCCCCTCAAAGAGCATATCCGTTATCATGAGAAAACTGATGAGCCCCAGCACCAAATACGCTTCAGTCGTGTGACTCCCTTCGTATCGTTGGGGTTTGACGATGGTCCGCCTGAGAATGGCCCAAATACAGGCAATCAGCACAATCAGTTCAAAAATATCCTTGACGGAATTGTAAAACAGACCCAGCGGACTGTGCATAAACGGCCGGAAAATGGGAATCCCCAACCCTTCGGTCACCAGGTCCAGGGACCTTAATCCCAACACCACAAACCCCCAGAATATCATCATGTGGATCACGCCTGCCCACAGGTATCGCGGCTGGCGCTTCTGAATGAACCCGTAATCAATGAGGTCCAGAAAACGTTGTTTCAAATTTGAAAAGCGGGGATCCTTCTCGCTTTTCAGGAGCAGGTCTATGCGGCTTCGGATAATAAACGCAAACACCGTGAGCGCCGCAATGGCAATGATCCACATGAAAACATGACCGGAAACGCCACCGTCGCCCTGAACCGCAAGGGATGCAAAAGAGTTCATGGGAGTTTACTCCTTATAATATTTAAACAAAAATGCCCTTCGTGAAAATTTCCAGAAAATAATCGGCCAGTTCATCGGATTTTACCGGGCCGTCCCGGTCGTACCATTTGATAGTATAGTGGACCATGCCGAAAAAAGCGAAGGTGGCAACCGATGGCGGAATGGATTTCATGCGGCCTTCTTCGGCCAGGGCCTTTAAAATGGACTGAATGAGGTGAACATAACGCCGCTCCTTTTTCATGAGGACCCGGCGGTAATCTTTTCCCAGGTTGCCCTGTTCGTTCACCAGCAACCGGAGGCGATCCTGATCTCCCGCGTAATAGTTGGTGTAGAAACTGAGGACCCGGTTGAGTTTGCCGTGGGGCGAAATATCGGTTTCGCAGATTTCCTCCAGGGTGTTCAGAGCATCGTCCATGGCATCATTGATCAGGGCGAACAGGATATTCTCCTTGCTGTCGAAATAATGGTAAAGCGAGGACTGGTTCATACCGAGCCCCCTGGCAATTTCACGCATGGAGGTATTATGATACCCCTTCCGGGCAAACAACCGGGTGACAACACTGTGAATTTCTTTAATCTTATCAGTCTTTTTTGTCATGACAATATCTACCAAACAAACGTTTGATGGATTTTTAACAAAACAAAAGACAGGTTGTCAATGTTAATATTTCAATTACCCAAAACAGCTCAAAGCTAAAATGGGTAATTGGTATGATGTGAGCCTTTCTATACCAGGACCTTTTTCATTTCCTGCCCGGGCCAAACAAAGAGTTGCCTCAGCCTCTCCCAGAAATCCCCTCCCAGAATGAACAGGCCGGCCATGAAGGCCGCTTCACCGGCCACCAGGGTCCAGGCCAGAAAATTGATCTCGGATTCCTTGTGTGAAAAAAAGAGGAGGTAAATCAGCATCACATAATGCGGTAGAAAACTGGAAGCCAATAAGGCGATGCCGAAACGGTGCCGATTCCGGCTGATGGGTTTTGGTTCGTGGGACCGTTTGAACCAGGCTTTGATACGTTTTTTGAGGGCCGTCAGGAATTCCTTACCCAGAAGCGCCGCCGCACACAGGAAAGCAACTTCTCCCGATGCCAGAAAAACCACGGCAAAGGCGCCGGCCTGGGCCAGGGTCAGGCCGAGAAATGGGAGAATGGCCACAATGCTCATGGGCAGAAAGCTGTACAGGAACAGAGACATCCCCAGATAATATTTCCAGTCCTTTTTCATGTGATCCCCTTTATGATTCGCCATGGATTTGATAAGGTTAGCGCCTGTGCACAATCACTCTGAGATAGTATGCCTGATGGAATATGGTGTCAACCATGCGATGATCGGGTAATCACCAAATTTCGCCTGGCAAGAATCAAACCATTTTTCAGGTGAGCAGAAAACGGCTTCCCCCTTGAAAGATTGCTAAATTTATTTTAGAAATGAAATGCATTGTCACCGAACAAGAGGAAAGGGAAAGAGATGAGCAAACAGAAAAAGACGGAAATCAGGCAGGTTTTGGGTCGACAGATTCTGGACAGTCGCGGTAATCCAACGGTTGAAGTGGAGGTCACCCTGGCTTCCGGCATCCGTTCCCGGGCCGGGGTTCCTTCCGGCGCTTCCACGGGTTCCAGGGAGGCACTGGAACTGCGCGACGGCGACAAAAGCCGCTTTGGGGGAAAAGGCGTTTTAAAGGCCGTCGAGAACGTAAACGGTGTCATCAACGACGCGCTGATGGGTCTCCATGCCCACCGGCAGGTGGACATTGATGAAAAGCTGCTGCTGCTGGACGGAACCCCCAACAAGGGAAGGCTGGGGGCCAACGCCACCCTGGGCGTTTCCCTGGCCGTAGCAAGGGCAGCGGCCATGGCCTCCGGTCTGCCCCTATATCAATACCTGGGAGGACCGGGTGCCGTGCGCCTCCCCGTCCCCATGCTGAATATCATGAACGGCGGCGCCCATGCCCGCTGGCAGGGTTCCGACTTTCAGGAATACATGATCGGCCCCTATGGCGCGGGGAGTTTCAGGGAGGCCATGCAATGGGCCTGTGAGATCTATCAGGCACTGCGGTCGGTTCTCATGGAGTCGGGTCATCACGTGGGTGTCGGGGATGAGGGGGGCTTTTCCCCGAGTGTTTCTTCCAACGAAGAACCCCTGGAGGTCATCGTCAAGGGGATTGAGAAGGCAGGACTCAAACCTGGTGCCGATGTGGGGATTGCACTGGACCCCGCCGCCAGCGAATTTTTTGATGACGGTCGCTACAACCTGCGCACCGAGAATCGCACCTGCACTTCGGAAGAGATGGTGGACTACTACGAAAAGCTGATGAATGCCTACCCCATCATATCCATTGAAGACGGATTGGCCGAGGATGACTGGGATGGCTGGAAAGTTCTGAACAGCCGTTTAGGAGACAAAATTGAACTGGTGGGAGACGACCTTTTTGTCACCAATGTGGAATACATCTCCCGGGGTATTCGCGAAGACTGCGCCAACGCGGCCCTCATTAAGCTGAATCAAATCGGGACCCTCACCGAGACCATTCGGGCCGTGAGAATGTGTCAGAGGACCGGGTGGGCGGCTTTTGTTTCACACCGGAGCGGCGAAACCGTGGACAGTTTCATCGCGGATATGACCGTGGCACTGGACACGGGTCACCTGAAAACCGGCGCTCCGGCCCGGGGAGAAAGGGTCGAAAAATACAACCAACTGCTCCGAATTGAAGAGGACCTGGGAATTGCGGCCGTCTACGCGGGTAAAGACGCCTTTGTCAGACCCGTTCGCTTTTAAATCGGTAACCAGGCTCATAAAACACCGACACGCAGTGATCAAAGGGAGGAATATCCGAATGAAAAAAAATGCCTTATACTGGGCCGAATGGGCTGAGAGGGGAATTTACTGGGCGGTGGGCGCGCTGCTTATTGTGGTGGCCGTTATTTTCCTCGTCTTCATTGTCGTGGAAGGCATACCCCTCTATTTCAAAGGAGAATTCGCAACGGCAACCATCAAGCTATTTGACCAGGCCCTGCTCACACTCATGCTGGCCCAGGTGGTTTACACTACAGTTGCCTTCCTGAAGGTCGGCACACTTCAGGTGGAACCCATTCTCGTGGTGGGCATCATCGCATCGGTGCGGCGCATCCTGGTGCTGACGGCCGTGGTGGCGGGCACAGCCGGTAATGTGGGGGCATCCCTTACCTTCCGGCAGGACATGGTGGAAATCGGACTGCTGTCGGTTACCGTGTTTATTTTAGCCGTGGCCATCTATCTGGTGCGAAAATCCAAGAGTTTCTTACCTCCCGGTGAGTAGAGAGGGGGGCAGGGGTGCCCGTTCCAGGATCTCTCCGAACCGTTCCCCTTTAATGGAAAAGCGCTGGTAGTGCTCCAGGCAAAGATCCAGCATCTCCAGGACTTGGGCAGGGGAATAAATGGAATGGAGCGCCTCCGCCAGCCTGGGATGTCTCCCCAGTTTACCGCCCAGAAGGATCCGATATCCCTTCTCCCCCGGGATGAGGGTTTTGGTGGGACATATCCCGATGCACTGCCCGCAGGAAAGGCACCTGGATTCATCAATCCGGACCATTTCCCCTTGAAGAATGACAGCCTTCTCTTTACAGATCTCTTCACAGGCCCCGCAACCACTGCAAGGTTCGTCGGACACCTTTGGCCTTTCGGCCCCCAAAAGACCAAAATCGGCTATCTGGGGCCGAGAGCACCCATTGGGGCAATCGGATACCGATATCCGGAACTCATGGTGCATCTTTAAGGGTCCTTCTACTTTCCGCTTCAAGAACCCTTTGAGGTCTTTTCCATCCAGAATCTCTTCCATCTCCTCCGGAAGATTGTCTGCATGATACGCACGGTTGGGGCACCCGCCGGCACCAAAACAGGTCTCTATCCCGTACCCCTTCACTTCCTGCTCCATTTTGGTTAAGAACCGTTTCCGGCAGGCGTTCATATGGCCCATGTCCACCACGCCGGCGCCCTTTGAGCGTGCATCTTCCTCCACGCGTTTCTTGACCCGCTTTCTGACAAAAAAAGGGACCCTGCTCAGGGCCTTTTCCGCTTCCTCATTCCATTTCACGGTTTGCCATCCTATTTCCGAGATCCAGGTTTGATTCTTTTTGGCGGCTATCAAAGAAAAACAGAAACACAATATCTTCCAGGATTCACAGTCCCGCAGTCCATTTTCCATCCCACAACAAACTGATGAATTCCTGATGCGGCACAATAAGGACATCATCATCAGTCTTCCGCGTCTTCTCCTCAAGACAAACAATGATGAGCTGTGTCGTTTCCGGAAAATCTTTCTTAAAATTGATCAGCCCACGGGTATCCCTTGCAGTGACTCGGGATTTCCCTTTTGCTTCAATGGCAATGGCACCCGGGCCCAAAACAAAATCGACTTCGATGCCGCTGGAAAGCCGCCAGTAAGACAAGTCATAAAACAATTCACTGTATCGGCTGTGAACTGACAGTTCATGAAACAACCAGTTTTCGAAGGCTTTCCCGAAAAGCTCGGAACCGGGCCTGATGAGACCGCGCCTCGCCAGATGATTAACAACGCCCAGATCCCGGAAATAAAATTTGGGGGCCTGAATGGTTCGACGTTTAGGCCTTAATGTAAAAGCCGGCAGGAAAGCACCCATCAGCGTGTCCACCAGAATGCCGTAGTGATCACGAACCGTTGATACGGCCATTGCCGTTTCCCGCGCAACGTTACTCATGTTCAGGATTTCCGTATCGCCGATGGCGGCCACCCTGAGAAAATCGGAAAAAACCGGCAGTCGCCGGTTCAAACCTTCTTCCAGGATTTCTTCACGTAGGTAATCATCAACGTAAGAACGTAGCGCCATAGAAGGGTTAGAAGCACCATAATGATCTGGAAGCGGACCGGTATTGACAAAATGCTCAATGGAAAAACCTGCCCCCACTTCACAGGCTGAGAGGCCCAGCAGTTCATAGCGGATGGCACGACCACCCAACAAATTGGCATGCCCCCGCCTAACCTTTCTTGCGCTTGAGCCACACAGTGCAAAAGACCGCTGCCATTCTTGAATCATGTAGTGAATCTCATCTAAAAGGCCTGGCGTTTTCTGGATTTCATCAACCACAATCAACCGGCTCTGGGGCAGCACCGCAACCTCCTCCCGTAGAAGGGACGGATTCCTAGTATATCGTACCAGTTCGTCGGTTCGCAGAAGATCAATGCGAAACGCATCCGGATAACGGTGCTTTAACAATGTCGTTTTTCCGGTTTGGCGGGGTCCCCACAGAAAAAAACTTTGCTTGGGGTTCTCAGGCAGGCGAAGATTTCTTTTGTACATTTCTGGAAGCTCCACGAATATACATGTATTTTTGTATTTTCAATGAAAACTTGCAAGAAATTCCGGATATGTCAAGCAAAAACAGGAAAAATCTTTAATGGGAGAGAAAAAGTGTTTTGAAAGATATCCTTGAAATAAATCAAAAATGTCACGGATAGCGAACATTCAAAACTTTTACCCGGTCCACCGTCAGGTTGATGGCGCTGAAACTTGCCTCCACCTTTCCCCGCAATATATAGGGGGTTTTTTCGTTTAATATGGAACAGAACCTGTCGTAGATATTAGGAAAAAAGACGGCCTCATAGGTTCCGGTGAGATCTTCAAAGGTCATAAATTTCATGGGTTTTCCCTCCCGGCTCCGAACCGTTTTTCCGGTCACGGGCCAGCCGACGACGGTCACATGCTTCCCGACCCTGGCCGAAAGTTCACAGGCCCGCACATACCGCAGCTGTTTCAAACGATGGGTATAAAGGGAAATAGGATGCACCGACAACAAAAATCCAAACACTTCCGCTTCGTGTTTCAGCATGACATTTCTCGGATAGGGTTTGCGGCTTTCAGGGACGGCAGGCTCAGGTTTCACAGGCGCCACCGCGTCAAACAGGCCCGGGATCTTTTTTTCTTCTTTCCGGTGATAAAAAGCCATTGCTCTCCACACGAGATGACTCCGGGAAGCACCATGGGAAATGTCATCAAAGCATCCTCCCTTAATGAGTATACGAACATGGGAATGGTGAACACAGGGACCGGAGCGGATCAGAAAATTTTCGAGAGATGCAAAGGGACCCTGTTTTGAGCGTTCACGGACAATGGCTTCCAGAGCTTCCCGGGAGAGGTCTTTCAACTGCATGAGCCCCATGCGAATATTTCGGCCTTTACCCGAATATTTGATCTGGCTCAGATTGATGTGAGGGGGCAGGACGTTAAGGCCCATGCGCCGCGCCTCGGATATATAACTGAGGGTGCCATAATACCCCCCGCCGTTGGAAATCACGCCCGCCATGAACTCGGCCGGATAGTGGGCCCTCAGCCAGGCGGATTTATAGGCGACCAGTGTATAACTGGCGGAATGGGGTTTGCAGAAGCTATATCCGTCAAACCCCATCATCATTTGCCACACCTGGCCAATGACATCGTCCTGGACCCCCCGCACCCTGGCGCCTTGAACGAACCGTTCGTGAAAATCCCGCAGTTTTTTTTCCTTATGCTTTTTACTGACCGTTTTGCGCAGCATATCAGCTTCCGCCGGATCAAAACCGGCCAGGTGGATGGCCGCCCGGCTCAATTGTTCCTGAAACACCATGATTCCCAGGGTTTCATTTAAAACGGTGGCCAGAAGGGGGTGCGGGGGTTTCCATGGTGCGCCCTTCAGGCGGCTCAACCATTCATGGATGCTCTGGTTGGAGGCCGGTCGAATGATGGACGTCACCACCACGTTGAGGGAGAAGTGATCTAGGCCCAGGTATTTTTCAAAGGCCAGACCGGCAGACACCTTGGTGAGCACCTGGCGTGTGGCCGGGCTCTCAAAATAGAACACCCCGAACGTATCCCCTTTATAAAAGACTTTTGCGGTTTCAAGATCCTTGAGCGGGTTCAGATTCGCATATTCCAGATGACAGCCATGATTTTCATTCACCATTGACAGTGCATCCCGAATGACCGCCAGGCTTCGATTCCCCAGAATATCGATCTTTACCAGGCCCGCGTCCTCCACCGAATCCTTCTCCCACTGAAGGACCTGCCGGCCGTCGTTTGAAATTTCCACCGGGCAGTACTTTCGAATTTCATCCGGCGTGATCACCACACCGCCGCAGTGGATGGAAAGATGGTTGAAATGCCCCTCGAGACGGCATGCAGCATCCAGGATCTTGTCCCATGGTTTTTCAAATGCCATATCCCGCATTTTAGGATGCTGGCCCAATGTTTCACCCATATCCTGAAGGCGCCATCCATAACCGATTTTCTCCGTGACCCGCCCGATCTCCCGGTCCGTCAGTCCGAAAACCTTTGCCACTTCCCGGATGCCGGACCGTGCGCCGAATCCGTTGTGATTGGCCACCATAGCCACATGCCCATGACCGTATCGCGCAAAAATATCATCGATGACAGCATCCCGTTCATCCCAGGCAAAATCCATATCAATGTCGGGAGGATCCATCCTGCCGGGGTTTAAAAACCGTTCAAAAAAAAGACCGTGTGCGATGGGGTCCACATGGGTGATCCCCAGGGCATAGGAAACGATGGAGGCAGCGGCACTCCCCCGACCGCAGGAACGTTGTGCCCGCCTGGCGATATCGGCCACCACCAGAAAATAATGGGCGAAATTCTTTTCTCGAATAATCCGCATCTCGTGGTCCACACGGGACCTCACATCAGGGGTGATTTTTCCGTACCGCCTGCGGCACCCGGCCAGGGTCTCCCGGTATAGCTGTTGAAAGGCTTCCCGAGCCCCCATCTGTTCAAAACGGGGAAAGACCAGCCGGTCGAAATCCCAATCCACCCGGGTTTGTTCAGCCACTTTCAGGGTATTATAAACGGCCTCCGGTGCATGGGGATACTGATCCACCATGTGGTGCGGGGCATTTAAAAAACTGTAGTCCCGACACAGATCCCTCTCCCCCAGCCTGGACAGTTTGGTGTTCAACGACATGGCCCTCAGAATCCGGTGAAGCCGGAACTGGCCCTTTTCCGCCATATACACCCGGTTGGTGGCAAGGGGCGGAATCCCGGACTTTCGGGAGAAGGCATGACACCGAGACATGCCGTACCCGGGCGACATCTCCACAAACAGGTTTTCAACTGAATCCCGTTTCAGTCCCTTGAGCAGGGTAAAGTCATCGGAAAAAATGATGAGCCCGCGCCGTCTTTTGGCAATGGCGCGGACCAGGTCAAAATCACCGTGGCATTTTCGTGCGGAGATGATGTGGCAGAGGTTACGATAGCCTTCATGATTTTTGACCAGCACCACGGCACGCCGCCCACCACACGACAGCTCACTTCCCACGATGGGCGTAATTCCCATCTCTTTTGCTTTTTGAACAAAGAAGATGAGTCCATAAACACCGTTGGTATCGGTCAGGGCCAGCCGGTCCATTTGAAGGGTTTTGGCCCGGCGGCAGAGGGCTTCAATGGAAGCGATCCCCCAGCCTCTGGAATAATCGGAATGGACGTTCAGATGGACAAACCGGCTCATATTAATTCCCGATTTTTTACCACAGAGACACAGAGGACACGGAGGGAAGAAAAAACAATTTTTTCTCTGTGTTCTCTGTGTCTCTGTGGTTTTTCCACTTATGCCGCCCGGCCGCACCGAACGGCTTCAGACCCATATCGATCCCGAATACGATCCATGGCGCGGATCAGCCGGCGGGTTTCTTCCTCACGGGGAGACGGGGCATGGAAGAGGGACAATTGAAAGTGCAAAGCGCGAAATTCCTGAAACCAGACCTTCAGGAAACGAACTTGCACCCTCCTTTGGCATACATCAAAAAACAGCTTTTCCAAGAGGACAAATAGAGCGGAATTCCAGAGGTGCAGCCCGTCGGATTTCCCGTGACCACGGGCCGTCGGTGGAATTTTAAAGGACCGTGTGGCCACCACCTGATCCCCATAGCGAACCAGAAAACCGGCCTTCAGAGGGAACCAGTGGCGCTTCCGCATGTGGTAAAAACAGCTCTCCACCAGACGCCAGAACGTTTTCAGAAGCCTTTCATCATCATTTTCCCCCTCGGGCAGCATGGCCGATTCAGTCACCATGGGCTTTTTGGCCGCTGCATATACCGGGGTCGCATCAATCCCCCGGGACCATTGATGGACCAGGGCAGCCCGACGTCCGAAAATCAGTTTCAGGCGGCCCACATCCATGGCTGCCAACTGTCCCACACGGGTAATATTAAGGTCTTCCAAAAGGGTCTTTTGACGCACGCGCCCGATGCCGGGTACCACACCCACCTTCAACGGGGCCATAAAATCGGCTTCCTGACCATGTGCCACATTGAATATCCCCATGGAATCCCTTCCCGGCGGCAAGACCCGGGACGCCACACCGGAAACCAGCTTGTTGGCGGCGACGCCAAGGGTTCCGGCCAGACCCAGATGATCCCGGATCTCTTTTTGAAAACCCCGGGCCGCATCATGAACCGGGCCCCACAGCCGCTCGGCGCCGGTGAGATCCAGGTAAAGATGCCCCGGCCGTGACGGTTCCCAGATTGGCGTGTACCGGGCCGCGGTCCGCGCCAGATGCCCGCAGGCTTTTTCCAAAGCCTCGGGGTCCGGGGGCAGGACCTTGAGTCCCGGACATCTTCTCATGGCCTTTAAAAGAGGCATCCCCTTAAAAACCCCCTCACGCCGGGCCTCGCTGGAAACGGACAGCACCACCGGCCGATGGGAGTTAAGCGTCGCCACGGCCACGGGCCGCTCCCGCAACGGCGCCTGGGAAACCCGGGCCACCGCAATGGGAAGGGCGGCGATATGGAGATGGATGATGTTGCGATGGTGGAAACATTTTCTCACCGATAGTACCTCATAACCCCCACGACTTTTCCTTCGATGCGAAAATGCTCACCCTGAACACGGATGGACGGCATCTCCCCATGGGACGGCCGAAGTTCCACATGATCCTTTCGCCTGTAATACCGCTTCACTGTGGCCCCGTTGTTCACCAGGGCCACCACGATCTCTCCATTCTTTGCGGTGGCCTGTTTCCGCACCACCACAAAGTCCCCATCCAGTATGCCAGCTTCCTCCATGGAGACCCCCTTGACCTGAAGGATGAAGCAATCCCCCTCGCTTGCCATGGAAGGCGGCACCTCCACCACGTCAAGATCTTCGATGGCTTCAATGGGCTCTCCGGCCGCCACCCGGCCCAGAAGGGGAAATTCAAATTTTCGGGTCTCCACGGGGCTGAGAACTTCAATGGCACGCTTTTTATTTTTTCCTCTCGGCCGGCGGATATACCCCTTCTTTTCCAGGATATTGAGATGGGTGGACACGGCATTGTAAGATGCGAACCCAAAGTGGGAACAGATTTCGTCAAAGGAGGGAGCCGTTCCCCACGCATCTATATAATTGGAAATATAGCTTAAAACCTCTTTTTGTCTGCCCGTTAATTTCATGGATCGCCGCTCCTTTTCCTAAAACTGTTTTCCTCATGACATAATCCGTGAATACTGAAAGTTTTACTGTAAGTCAATAAAAAAGAGAACTGACAAAGAGACTGAAAGCCAGAAATGCCAGGCAGATTCGCAGAAAAGGCACATTAATATGAGATCATTTTGCCAGCTCCTGGAACTGACATCATTCTACGCATGGAATTAGCCCTTTCACTTATGGAGGAATTCAGATAAGACCTTGATGTGCCGGTTCTCCTCTTGAATGATTTGATCCAGTTTGGCCAGGGCAGCATCCTCTTGGGCGAAAGATCCCATCATTTCGTAAAAGATCACCGTGTCTTTTTCAAAACCCAGTGCAATTTTCAAGACTTCCTTTAAATCGACTATTCTGGAAAGATCCCATTCCTTTAAGGAAAAGGTCTGGTCCCCCACTATCTCCAAGAGCAAGGATTGGCCCATTTCCCCCACTTGGGAATTCACGCGCTCTTCCTTGACGGTTCCCTTCAGGTCGGAAAACCACCGAAGATGTTCGGACTCTTCATCGGCCAGCCGTTGAAGCAAAGAAACAAGGGAAGGATCTGAAACCTTCTCTGATGCATCGCGGTAAACCTTTTCGCCGTTTTCTTCTATCCGGATGGCGAATTCTATGACCTCTGACATGGTGAACATAACGTCCTCCTTCTATTCGCCCAATGGGTTATTCCATATCAAATTCTTTGAAATCAAACCAGTAGCCGGTTTTGCTCACAGCCCTGAAGCACGTAAATCTTGTAACTCGCCATATCACAGGTTTTGGGAAAATTATCCCAATCTGATGGCCCCTCCTGTCGCAAAGTTATACTGGCAGTTGGTGCTTTGCTCCCATTTTTTTAGAATTGCTGGTTTTG
>JAERTK010000337.1 GCA_016844935.1 Desulfobacteraceae bacterium
GTCTGAACGAAAACTAGGATTTTTTGTCAAGGTCAAGGAAGATCAAAATTTTAACCACAGGAATACATTTGGTATTTCGAGGATTAAAATTTTTATCTGACGCAGAGATTGGCGAAAAAGACAGTTTTCGTTCGGGCACTACATAGGCTTTAACGGGTTTGCTTAAACGGGGGATGGGATTTTTTCAATCAATTTCAAGTGTGCGCGGGCGGCTGTAAGAATGGCCTGGCCGGTAAAACCGTCGCCGAATACTGCTTCTACCGGATTTTCCAGGTTTTCCAGCAATGAGATCACATTATTGTATTCCCTGGCCGCATCCGTGTTTCGGGAGGTTTCTTTAAAAACATCCGCCAGATGAAGGCGGGCCAGCGCATTGTCCGGTTCCAGATAAATGACTTTTTTAAGGTAATGGCCTGATTGATCCAGGTTTCCGGCATTGCGGTAAATCATTGCCAGCATGAAATGGGCTTGAGCCTGGAGCGGGTCTTGCTGGATAATGCTGTCCAGAAGTGCCACGGCCTCCATGGTCTCTCCTTTGTCCGCAAGTTTGCGCGCAAGCGATAAACGTTCATCAAGGGGCTTTACGGTGGATGCGGGGATCCCCTTCAGGGGGGTCGGCGCGGTTTTCGCGGTTTTAGTGGGTAGAGATGGGGTTTTGGGGGATTGAATTTCAAGTTTTCCGTTTGTGGTTCGTTGGGTGGCTCGGGTTGAAAAGAATGGTTTTCTTGCAAGGGGCCGAGCGGGCCTTTTGGGCCTCTTTCCGGGAAGCGGTTTCTGATAGATAAACGCATCATCCATCTGAATGGGGACGAAATCATCATTTAAATACCGCATGGTTTCCGAGAATCCTGCGAAGAGAAATCCACCGTCTGCCATTGACCCATAGAAGTTTTTCATCAATTTCCGGCTGTGCTCCTGGGTGAAATAGATAATCACGTTCCGGCAGAATATAATGTCCCATGGGGGCATGGCATCCGTTGGAAAAGGTTCCTGGGACAGGTTGAGATAATCAAAATCGACCATTGTTTTGATGTTTGGGCTCAAATGATACCGTCCCCCCCGTTTGGTAAAATTTCGATCCAGATAATAGGGGTCCAGGCCCCGAACCGCCCGTTCCGTATAAACACCTTCTCGTGCTTTTTGGAGCGCCTGGCGGCTGATGTCGGTCCCCTTGATGTAAAATCTCATTTGGGGCTTATCAAGTGCCAAATCTCGAATGAGCATGGCAATGGAGTAGGCTTCTTCACCGTTGGCACATCCCGCACTCCAGATGTTGATCCTGCTATTCCCCATCTTTTTTTTATCCAGAATGCCGGGTAGACAGAAATACCGTAAGGCATGAAATTGGGCCTTGTGGCGGAAGAAAAAGCTTTCCTGGATGGTCAGGATATCCATTAGTGTACTGAATTCCCCATGATGAGAGGGGGGTGTCCCAAGCAGTGTATAATAGTGGTGGATATGCTTCAAACCCAATTTTTGACATCGGGTTTCTACAATTTCTTCAACTTGCTTTCGTTTTCTTTCATCAAAGCCGATGCCCGACTTTTCAGTAATGTGATGGCAGATCAGATTGAGATAATGGCTTTTTTGGGGGGAAGGCATGATTATGTGTGAATGCCGGTTTTCACAGACCGGTTTGTGCAAATTTAATGATGGCCGGAGCAATCTTTGAAAGGGGCAGTACAAAATCGACTACCCCCAGGGCGATTGCCGATTTGGGCATGCCGAAAATGACACTGGTACTCTGGTCCTGGGCGATGGTTTTTCCTCCTGCGGCCTTGAGTGCGGCCATCCCCTGGGCGCCGTCACTTCCCATGCCGGTCAGGATAATACCCAGGGCACGATTCCCGTAATGTTCGCCTATGGATTTAAACAATGTGTTTCCCGAAGGTTTGTGCCCGCCCAAAGGTGGTTCACCCAGTAGTTTAATGCGATGATTTCCATCTACGGCGAGATGTGTATTATCAGGGGCTAGCAAAGCTTCTCCCGGCAACAGCGTATCTTTATCCTCGGCCACGCGAACCCGTATGCGGTCTTTATGGTTCAGCCATTCTGCCAGTCCACGGATAAATCCGGGGCTCATGTGCTGCACAATCAGAATGGGGATGGGGAAATTAGAGGGCAGGGCGCGAAGTATTTTAAACAGGGCATTGGGACCGCCTGTGGAGGATACCATGGCGATGATTTTATTCTTATTTTTTCGGGATGCATCGATACGTATGGGAGCCCTGTTGACGGGATCGGCGGTTTTCAGTCTGGTTTCGGTTTTTTCACAGTGTTTCAGAATGGAGAGGCGGTTTACTTTGGACATCAACTTGATTTTTCGAATGAATCCCGCTGCAACATCCGGTCGCGTTCTCCATCGATAAAGGTCTCTCTTCTCAATGACATCCAGAACGCCACAGCCGAACATCCGTTCCGGCTTATCCATGAGGGTCTCTGATGCGGCAGAGACCATGATAATGGGGGTGGGCCGGGTCTGCATGATTTCTTCAGCTACCTTGTACCCACTGATCTGCTTTAAATGGGAATCCAGAATAATCAGATGGGGCTCAAGTTTTTTCGTCATCTCCACCGCGTCTTTTCCATTGTCGGTCATTCCGCAGATGTGGATATGGGAATCTGAAAGCAGGATATCCCGGATCAGGTTTTGAGCCGATTTCAGATCATCAACGATGAGGACTTGGACCATATATGTTTTCTCAAAAAACGGGTTTTCAACGGCGGGTCATGCAGATCTCAGCCAACCAGCGCGTGAATGGTTTCTATCAGTGCTTCCTGGTTAAAACTTTTCTTCAGCAGAAATGCATCCGCACCGGCCTGCAGGCCCTGTTTTCGTTCCTCTTCCCTATCCAGAGACGTCACGATGATAATGGGAATGTGGGAAAAACGGTCATCTTTTTTTAAGGTATCGGTCAGGGTAAAGCCATCCATGTTAGGCATCTGGACGTCGGTTATCACCAGATCAAAAGGGGTATGAGCGACCTTTTCGAGAGCGATGGCCCCATCCTCAGCGGCTTCCACAAAAAAACCGGCCGCTTCCAGAATGCTCTTTTCCAGGAGGCGCGTGGTCATTTGATCTTCAACCAGCAATATCTTTTGACGGGCGTCTGAGGGACTTACAAGCGCATTCCGTTCAAGAAAAATGTTGCCTGCCTTAATCTGAGCCGTTGTAAACAATCTGGGGACATCAACGATCAAGGCGATTTCCCCTGTGCCCAGGATACTGCTTCCGGAAAAAACGGGAAGCCTCCCCAGATGACTCCCCAGATTTCGCATGACGATTTCTTCCACCCCGATGACTTCGTCCACCTGAAAGGCGATTTTTTTCCCGCCATGTTTCAGAAGAAGGAGCGATATCTTTCCGTCCTGGTCTTTAGTTCGTACTTCGGGGAAAGAGAGGGTGGCATCCAGTCTGGCACACGGGATGATTTCTCCCTGCCAGTAGATGGCTTCACGGCCTTTGATGGTTTGAATTTTTTCCGGCAACACCCTTAAAACCTGGATGGCGGAGAAAACCGGCACCGCCAGTATATGGCTTGAACATCGGACCAGAAAAGCCCTTGTGGTGGCCAGTGTCAAAGGAAGAGCGATCCTCACGACGGTCCCTTCGCCCTTGGTACTGGAAATTTCCACTGAGCCGTTCAGCTTTTCCACATTGGTTTTGACCACATCCATGCCGATGCCGCGTCCCGACAATTCAGTGACCATTTCAGCTGTGCTGAAACCGGGCAGAAAAAGCAGATCGAACACCTCGATGTCCAGCATATGCTTTGATTCCTTTTCGGTCAGAAACTTCTTTTCCAGCGCCTGTTCCGTGATGCAGTTCCTGTCAATGCCCGGTCCATCGTCAATTACTTCAATGATGACCTTATCAATATCCTGAAACGCCCGAAGGATGATCTTACCCGTTTCATCCTTGTGAGCCGTTTTCCTTTCTTCAATGGATTCCAACCCGTGATCGATGGCGTTTCTCAGCAGATGCAGCAGGGGATCGCTCAATTCTTCAATGGCCCGTTTGTCGATTCTTGTTTCTTCGCCTTCAATCACAAGGTCAACAGCCTTGTTTCTCTCCCGTGCCAGATCTCTTACGGACCGGGAAAATGGGTTAAAGAGCAGGGAAACAGGCAGCATACGGATGTCCATAACCAGCTGTTGGGTCTCATCCACCAGTCCACTGAGGACTTCTACCGACTCATGGAAACCTTCGGAAAATTGTTCCAAGAGTTCCTGCCCCTGTCGTTTAAACTGACGGAACTCTTCAAGATCATCAAGTTTTTCCAGGAAACTCTGCATCCGATTGCGGGTAATAACCAGTTCAACAGCGATGTTGAGAAATCGATCCACTTTTTTTGTTGGAACCCGCACCGAGTCATAATTGATTTTTTTTGAAGCGTTTGTACGCGTGGTTTTTTCAGGATGGGACAGCGAAACGGATGTGGCGGAAATATCTTTTCCCGAAGAGATCATATTTGCCATGCGATGAATCATGGGGTTGATGTCAACTGAAACGGTGGATGAGGCGGCGAGGCTCTCCAAAATGGCATTGTTGGCGTCATTGACCTGGAAAAGCAAGTCAAAAACCTCAGGTTCAGCCTCTTTTCGACCCTCTTGAATTTCACGGATCAGGTCTTCCATGCTGTGGCAAAGATCCGCCATTTCATCGATGCCGATGGTCATGGCGGCGCCTTTCAGGCTGTGAGCATTACGTGAGATACGTTTGATGACATCTTTGTCGGATGCCCCCTTTTTTTCAAGTTCAAGCAAGCCCTGGTCGATGGCATCAATGTGCTCCCTGGCGGAGCCGATGAAACTGGGCAGGAATTCCTGAAACTCCGAAGGGACGCGGGAACCGTTTTCCCCGTCGGATTTCCCGTGTGTGGGTTTCATGTCAAGCCTCCAGTTTGAATCTGGAGATAATCTTTTTTAAATTCTCCGTCATTTGTGTCAGGCTGTTGGCGGATTGGGTGGTTTCGCCTGCGGCGGCGGCCATCTGCCGGGCCACATCCGACAGTTCACGCATGGTCAGCACCACCTGTTCACTGGCACCTTTCTGCTGGCCTGTGGCCATGGAGACCTGCTTGGCTGAATCGGTGGTCTGTTCTGCCATTGCGACAATTTCCTGCATGGCTTTTTCAACACGGGAGAGTTTTTCAGCCCCTGCTTTCACCACTTTCACATTCTCTTCAGCGGCCATAACCGACCCATTGGCCGCTGTCTGAATTTCCCTGGCGATTTCTTCAATACTCCCGGTTGACTTCACCACATTTTCAGCCAGTTTGCGAATTTCAGCGGCCACCACCGTAAACCCTTTTCCCGCTTCACCCGCCTTGCTGGCCTCAATGGCGGCGTTTAAGGACAACATTTTGGTTTCCGCCGCCACTTCATTGATGATGGCCAGTATTTTCCCGATCTGTTGGGATTTTTCTCCCAAGCTCATGATCTGTTCAGCCCCTTTTTCCGTGTGTTCACGAATTTTTTCCATCAATATGGCCGCTTCATCCATGGCATTTGCACTTTGATCGGCATTTTCCTGTGTGGATTCGGCCATACCGGCCTGGATGTCGCTGTTTTCGGCGATCTGACCCGCCGTTGCGGAGAGTTCTTCAATGCTGGCGGTGGTTTCACCTACGCTGGCGGCTTGTTCCGAAGCCCCGGATGCCTGTTCCTCCGAGCTTGCGAGGATCTGGTTGCAGGCGGTACTGATTTTCAAAATGGCTTCTCTCACCTGAAGAATGATTTCCGACAGGTCGGTCTGCATCTGGTTAAATGCTTTGCCGAGATCCCCTTTGAACTCCACCTGAGTTGTCAGGTCTCCACGGGCAATATTATTGGCCTGTTGGGACAATTTATTGAGTTCCTGTTGCATGCGCAGAAAACTACAGGATAACACACCGATTTCATCGCCGGTAATCACATTCACCGGATGGGAAATATCTCCATCAGCGATTCTATCGGCAACTTCTTCCAGCTTTTTGAGGGGCGCCGAGGCGTTATCGGCCAAGCGGTAACTGAGATAAAATGCGATGAAAAGGACCACCAGACTGGAAATGAGAATACTTCCCAATAGAGATGTCATTTCCTTTCGTAATACATCAAATTCAATGACTTTGACCAGGAGCAGATCTTCATTTTCCATAGGCAGGGCATAATAGACTTTTTGATCTTCCGTGCTTTTATGGGATGAATGTTTTTTGTTGGAATCCATTTTATGGACAAGGTTCAGAAAAACGGATTTGAGATCTTCCATATTCTGGTGGGTCAGCAGTGCCCCTTTTTTTCCAGCGGGCGCCTCCCCATTCTTGTTTAAAAGAAAGAAATCTGAATTCAGGGATTCGGAGGCCTTTGAAAGGGTTTTTTCAATCTCCTTTTCGGCTCCCTCGGCTTTCAGCTTTTCGAGGATCGGCTTTAGCTGAAGGAGTTCCTTGTGGCTGCTTTCTCCCCTTAAGCCTTCTATCAACCGGTTTGAATGGCTGAAGGTAACACTCCCCTGGAACAGAATGGTAACCACCATGATGGAAAGGCACACCAGCAGGATCTTGTTAAAAAGGGTCAATACCCTGGGAGGGGTGGACATCCCGAATTCTTCAACCCAGTTGCCCAGGTGAGGGGCCAGTATCTTTTCATTGTTGAAAAAACAGCAGGCCGCATAGATCATGGCAATCATAATGCCGATGAGCATGGTTTCGATAGACTGCAGGCGGTCAAATCCTGCGAAAATAATCATCTGCAGGATGCCGATGACAAATCCAATGATGACAATGGCCAAGTTGGTCCAGGCAATTTTCAGGGGCAGTCTGAGTCCCCTTGAGATCACGTTGTACATGAGTGCAGGATCCTCATGCGCTTTCTTAACCGCTGTTCTGCGAGCGTTTTGCAAAGCACCAACCCACCGCATGGGAAGCCCAATGCAGAAAATGGCAAAAAACGGGGCTTCCCAGGCATAGACAATCAACAAAGCTTTCAGTTGTGACCAGCTCAATTCGAGTGTCAGAAGGATATATGGCATGAAAAGCAGACCGATAACGGCCAGAAAAAATATTCCTTGTTGGAGACCGACTTTCTTCTGTAAATTATCCATGATTGTTACTCCCCCGTGTATTATGCAACAGATGCCGGTTTTCTGAGAGAACTGTGAACTTGTTACTCGCTATGATTGATCTGCAGGTTTCAACTGGTCAAGATCCAGGAGAAACACAATTTCTTCATCCAGAAGGGCCAGACCCCAAAAAGAAAAATGGCTTTTGTGGGAGTCAATTAAAGGCGGCAGTTTTTTGATCTGATCCAGTGTCAGGACGATTGTGCCTTCTGCCACGTCCACGGGAATGTCAGTCCGGCCGGATGCGCCCCTGACTTCTAAAACAGTATTTAAACCATCCGTTTGCACAGGGGGCGTCAGATTGAAAATTTCCCTGAGGTTTACCTGCTGTCTCTCCTTATGGGTTTGAGGCCCATTCCGGCGTCTGACTCGAGTCACCTGCTCAGAGGCTACCCCCAGAAGATGAGGTTCCACCCGGAAAAGAAGGAAGTCAAAGGTTTTGGGATTCATGTCCGGAATATGGGCGGCGGGTGTCATGTCTGCTATTTCTTGTGAACATTCATTTTTTCAGAGGCCATGATTTTCCGATAGTTCAAAATGACCACCAGGCTTTCATCCAAGCGTGCTTCTCCATCAATAAATTCCGAATATTCCTTCTCAAAGGTGATCATGGGCGCGTCAATTGATTTCAGTGGTAAATCGACAATTTCGTCCACACTGTCAACCAGAAACCCCACATCCACCCCTTTCATGCTGGTGACGATAATGGACGCTTTAGAAGGGGTTTCCATCTTAATTCCCAGTAAGGCCTTTAAATCAACCACTGATACGATTTCACCCCGAAGGTTGATGATCCCCGGAATATGGGGAGGAAGCCCGGGGACCGGCGTAATCCCTTCTGCCCAGAGAATTTTCTTCAGAAAATCCATATCAAAAGCGTATTTTTCGTTGCTCAGTGTAAAGGTCACCAGGTGGCGAATCGCCGCTTCAGCCTGGGGGGGATGTTCCGGATTATCCCCTTTTTCCAAGCTACGAAGAATATGGGTGGACAGCGTTTCATTGCCCTTAGGATCAATAAAGATGCGCTCCAGAACCTTTTCAATTTTTTCAGGTCGGATGGGTTTTAAAATGACCTCATCCATGCCCGCGTTCAAACATGCCGTTTGTTCTTCCGCTTGATCGGCGGCGGTTAAAGCGACAATGGGAATATGGGGGAGACCTTCACCGCGTGCGGTAGATGTCTCCCATTGGCGGATCTGCCTTGTGGTCTCAAGACCGTCGATTCCCGGCAATTGTACATCCATCAGGACCATCTGGTAGGGTGTTTTCTGAATGGCGGCAATGGCTGATTCCCCATCCATAACACTGTCCACCTGAACGTCTTTTTTTTCCAGCAGCATCTTCGCCACTTTCAGGTTAACGGGATTATCATCTACGAGAAGAATCTTTGGCCTGTCGTTCAATGATCAGGTCTCCTTAAGAAAGGAATATATTTCATGAGTGTGGGGTGAAAAAAATGGATGTGAATCGGCATGAATGTTAGGATATATTCTTTTTTAAGTCAAAGGGGATTTTTAGTGAGGCCTTTTTTTAGGAAAGGTTTGGGCGGTTTCCGTTTTTCATGGACCAATAGAAAGGGATTTTATATGAAAGGAGTTTTGTTCGATTTTGATGGCACCCTTACCCGACCCGGTGCCATTGATTTTCCGGCCATTAAACAGACCATTGGATGTCCTGGCGATGTGGCGATTCTGGAGTACATTAAATCGCAGCCGCCCAGAAAACGGGTCGTTCTGACCGAGATTCTCGAAGGGTATGAGGCGGAAGCCGCACGGCTATCCATTCCCAATAAGGGCGCGGAAGCGTGCCTTTCCACATTGAGAATGAGGGACGTCCCCGTTGGCATCATTACCCGTAACAGCCTTAAGTCAGTGATTTCCGCCCTTCAACAATTTGAGGGCAGTGAATGCCATGATTTTGATGTGGTGATTACGCGCGGAGCGGCCCTTCCGAAACCTTCGCCCGAAGGGGTTTTTAAAGCAGCAGCGGGTATGGGATGCCTTGCGGAAGAATTAATGGTGGTCGGGGATTTCAGGTTTGATGTGATTGCGGGGAAAAGGGCCGGTGCCGGGACCATCCTGTTGACCAACGGGGGGGCATCAACAATGGCACCGGGAGACCCGGAACCTGATTATATTTGCAGGTATTTTGATGAGGTGGCCGAGATCCTGTTGGACAAATTATTTTGCTTTGACCAATAGAACCTGTCCGGGGAAAATGGTACTTCGGGGGGTCAACCGATTCATCCGCAGGAGAGAAGATAGATCCATCTGGTGTTTTTGGGCAATGATGTATGGGGAATCTCCTTTCAAAACCCTGTAAGAAGCAGTTTTGACTTTGCCGATGGTGGTGGGAGGGCCGGGGATGATAAGGACCTGGCCGATACTCAGGGCGGTACCGGACAACCTGTTTGCAGTTTGTATGGCCTTGGTAGTGGTTCGGAAACGATTGGCGATTTTCCAGAGGGAGTCCCCCTTTCGAACCGCATAACGTCGAGCGCCGGGGGGGCATGGCTTGGGGGACCCTTTTTTTGAAGAAATGGTGGATGGTGTGGCTTTCCGGGTGGAGGCGTATCTTTTCTTGACGGGTATTTTGAGTTTCCACCCCACTTTGATGTATCGGGTGCTCTTAAGACGGTTGGCGCGCTTGATCGATTTTACGCTGGTACCGTACCGGCGGGCAATGGTTGAAAGGGTTTCACCTTTCCTGACCCGGTGGGTAACCGTGCCACGCTTGTATTTTTTGGTTCGAGCAGGACGAGGAGGCGGGCACCAGTTCGGCATCTGACTCAGTTTGGCCAGTATGACTTCCCGTTTACCTTCCGGAACCCTGACAGCGTATGGTCGGGGCGGGGTTGTACGGCGTTTGAGCGACGGATTCAGTTGATGTAAATCGGTGGATGAAACGCCGATGTGTTTCGCCATTGATTTAAGGGAGACCTGTCGGTCAATGGTAACGGTTTCCGTCGCCAGGGGTTTGTCCACCGGTGGCAGCACAAAGCCGTGTGCTTTGGGGTCGTTGATGATGTGCAGTACCGCCAAGAACTTGGGAACGTAGAAAGCTGTTTCAGAGGGAAGCCGTGTATAGAGATCCCAGAAATGGTCCAGGTAATTGACCTTTTGGGAATTGATGGTTCTCAAAACGCGGCCTTCACCGCAATTATAAGCGGCGAGGGCTGTGTACCAGTCGCCGAAAATCTGATGAAGTTCATTCAAATAAGCGATGGCGGCTGCCGTTGATTTTTCCGGGTCCATTCTTTCATCCACCCACCGATCCCGCTTCATACCGTATTTGTACCCAGTGGATGCAATAAACTGCCACATGCCCAAGGCCCGCGCTCGTGAAAGCGCTCTGACCTTAAACCCGCTTTCAATGAGGGGCAGCCAGGAGAGTTCCTCGGGCAGACCCGCTTCTTTTAATTTCTTCACGATGAACGGGCGATATTTTCCGGATCGGCGATAGGCTGCCAGAAAGGATTTCTTGTAACGCCCCTTATACATGTCCAGCGCTTTTTTCACGTGGGGATTCATATCCAGGGGGATGGCCTTGTGATTGCCGTTTAAAACAGTGAATCGGGATGAATAGACCCGCAGGATGCGCTGGGAAATGGTGAACCGCAAATCGTCTATCTGCTGCTGTGTTTCCGGTGATTTGTTAGGATCAATTTTCAGAATGATGGAATAGGATTCATCCAGTGCATCAATGGCATTTTCCAGATCTCCCTGCTCCCAGAAATCGTTTGAGGCATTACAGAATTCAAGGGCGGAGTCCAGCAGTTCCTGGTTGGATTTTTCCGCTTTTCCGGGTCGGGGAAACGATGTGAGGTTCTCTCCATTTTCGCGATGTAAGAAGGCGTTATCGCCATCATCCATTTCAGGGAAGTGGTGTGCGCTTTCTTCCGAATCCCCGTAAACAATGGATGGATTCTCAGAGGAGGTGGCTGCGGAAGGCTCGGTTTTGGTGGATTGGCTGGATACGGGTTTTTTTTGTTGAAGAGAAGCATCGGTGGCGCAACCGGCGAATACCAGAATTAAACAAAAGATCGGCCACAGTGGGAGGCCGGCTTTTTTACAGTGAAATCGCATTTTTCTCCGTTGGTTAAAAAAAGGGCGTGACGCCCCGGATATCAAATTAATGGTTCTGGAGTATAAAGAATAGCAGGGGGATGGTCAAGGGGATAAATCCGTTTTTGGGGTGTGCTCAATTTTCATCCTATCAATGATGTGTTCGAGGCTTTCTGGAGTATTTAATTGAGGATCTTCCATTACTTTTTCTGCCAGTTCCGCCAATATCTTTCCGATGGCCGGACCGGGCGTAAGCCCCGTCAGTCTTATGACCCCATTGCCGTCCATGACCAGGTCCGAGACATGGATGGGAGGGGAAGATGAGAGCTGTGCCTGAATCCTCCTCTCCAACTGAGAAAGCAGATCCTGGTTTCCGGAGTTCTTTCCATGGGCCAGAATATCCGCCTTTCGAAAATCCAGAAGGTCATTGATAAGATCGGGTCCCACCCGTTTAATCAGCCGCCGAACCGCTACGTCGCTCCACTGGGAGTTGTAGCCGATCAAATGGTTTTTGATCAGATGGGTCACATCTCCAATCATCTTGTTGCTGAATTTCAGCCGTTTCATGATCTCTTCGGCCAGCAGGGCGCTCGCTTTTTCGTGGCCGTGAAACCGCCATATGCCGTCAATTTTTTTTCGGATACGGGGTTTTGCGATGTCGTGAAGAAGGGCTGTCACCCGCAGCAATGGATCGGGCTTTACATGATCCACGGTTTTTAAAATATGTTTTAAGATCGTGTAGCGATGATATTGGTTTTGTCTTTTGAGGTGCCCTTCAAGAAGCTCCGGCAAAAATGTTTTGAGAAGTCCGGTTCTTGCCAGGGTGTTGAAGGCGCCGGATGGTTTTTGAACCATGAGAATTTTCAGCAGTTCTTCCCGAATCCGTTCTGGCGAAACGGTCGAAAGCAGTGGAGCTGAAGTTGATATTGCTGAAAAAGTTTTTTCATGGATTTTAAAATTCAGTTGTGCGGCAAACCGTATGGCCCTCAAAAGTCTTAAGGGGTCCTCCCGAAATCGGCTGTCAGGGTCTTCAACCGCTCGAATGATTTTGTTTCGCAAATCCCCACGGCCATTGTGGGGATCAAAAATCTGTTCGGTCCCAGGGGCCAGTGCCATGGCATTGATGGTCAGATCTCTTTTTGAAAGGTCTTCGGACAAAGAGTTTGTTTGCCCTCTGAACGGGGTAATTTCATAGGGCCTGCCCTTAACCATTACAGCCACCGTGGCATGCTGAAGGGTATACTGAGATGTGTCCCCGAAAATATTTTGAATGCTCTCAACCGATGCCGAGGTGGCCAGGTCCCAATCCATCGCCGGTCTGCCCAGTTGGATGTCCCTCACGGCGCCACCCACCACAAACGCCTGATGCCGGGCACGTTTAAGCTTTTCGGTTAGGAACAATACAGGTTCCGGAATTAAATCCGCGGGAAAGGTATCCATGGTCTCTGACGGAAAAAGTGGAAATTATTTATTGTATTGGGAAAATTGATGCAACCGTTTGCTGAATAGGCCCAGATTTTCGCAGGTTTCTTGCCGGGCTTCTTCAGTTGTAGCCGCGGACAGGGGGAAGTCTTCCTCAATCATGCGGATTGCGTTCTTGAAGTTTACCTGTGAAACCGCTTCGAGGTGGTCTATGAGCCCCAGCCTGTGATAACGCTGTCCCAGATAGCTCATGCTTTTCAGCATGTCCGAGCGCTTCTTACCGTCCTTCTGGCGTTTAATAATGGCGCGTGTTGCGATCCAGTAGGACTCAAGGAACGTTTTCGCCAGGTTGGCCCAGACCGTCACTTGGTCAAAACCAGGTCGGGTGAGACTGTAGCCGGCCCTGACATCGCTCTTGACCAGCAGTGAGGTCTGGAAAAAATAATCCAGGATGCTGTTCACTTCCATTTCAGGGGTTTGTGTTTCTTCCTCAAAAATGAATTCATGTCTGAAAACTTTTTTGAGAAACACATAGTCCATGGCCACTTTTTCACGGGGTGTGATTTCCTCGTTTCCGGTCAGCAGGGAAAGGGCAACAAAGGCTTGGGGGATAAAACAGTGTATCATGCTGTTTTTGTAGAATTCCAATTCCGGCTTTTTCTCTTCCTTTGCATAATAAAACGTTTCGGATTCACCCACATCCCTGATGGCTTCCAGAACATTGCTTCTCAACAGGACGACAAGGGTCTCTTCCATGGCTTTTTCACATTGTTGAAGGGAATCGGCAACAGGCACACCGCGTGTTTTTATGAATTCCAGAAGTGCCTCAGCGGTTTCCAGTATCTCTTGCATTTGAAAACCCCTGCGGTGTTTGGCGAGAATAGCGGATGCCATAATAGCCATCGGTGTCACCAGGGTGACCTTGTTAATGGACCTGATGATGTGAAATGCCAGTCGTTTATGCTTTTTGTCTTCCAGATGCGGTTTTTCGGTCAGGTATTGTTTGAGGGAAATGGGTTGACCAAAGCGAATGTAGATTTTCCCATATTTTTTTTTCAAAAACCGTCTGATGCTCACAAACTGTTGCAGGTTTTCCGCTTTCTTTTTCCCCCCGCCCAGCTCTTTTAAGTATGCCTGTCCTTCCAGAATGCGATCATAAACGATGGATGTGGGGACAAAGACGAGATCCTCGCAATAGTGCTCCCGGTAGGCATCGATCAGGATGGTGAGGAACCCGATTTTCGGAAGGATCAGTTTCCCGCTTCGGCTTCTGCCGCCCTCAATAAAGAACTCCAGAGGGGTGTTCTCCTGAAGGAGCGCCTTAATATAACGTGAAAAAACCGTTGAATAGAGTTTGGCGCCCTTGAAAGTCCTCCGAATGAAAAACGCGCCCGTCTTTCTGAAGTAATTGCCCAGGGGCCAGAAGACAAGGTTTTTGCCTGCGGCAGTTCTGGGAATGTGCAGATGGTTTACGTAGAGGACAAAATTGAGAACCAGATAGTCCACATGACTCTTGTGCGAAGGCACATAGATCACGGGCCCTTTTCGGCTCCATTCCCTGAGTTTGGCCAGTTCTCCCGAGTCCAAATCGATGCCCTGGAACATCTTTTTCCAAACCCAGCTCAATACGATAAAGGAGAATTGTATGAAGGCAATGTTGAAATCCGCGGCGATTTCATCAAAATAGGCTACCGCTTTTTTCTTGCTCTGTTTCAGACCGGCCTTCTTTTCGGAAGCGTTTTTCTCGATGGCCTCGATCACTTTCGGGTCACTCAGAACGGTTTCTCTAAATTGCTGCCTGGATTTCAAGACCGGTCCCAGAATGACCCGTTTTTGCTGATCAATGCTTTCAAGGAGCGTTTTTCTGACTTCCGCCGTCAAATCTTCCAGTGAGAGGTCCGAGGATTTGCTTGCCAGGACCTGTTGCAGGTTGAGGGGTTCTCCAAAATCGATAAATGCGCGACGGTTGTGTCTGAAAAAGAGGACGATTTTTCTGGGAAAACCGATCCTGTCCTTAAATCCAAAAAAAATGTCAAGGAGGCTGTGACGGCTTTTTTCAGGGGTCATTTTATAAAGAATCAACTGGGGAACCACGAAGATGGGTCGATCCATCTTTTTCTGGGTTTCCAGCAAAAAAGCCAGGGGGTCCTTTTCTGCATAGATGAAATGCCGGGTGAATCCCACAGGATCCACCAGGAAGACCAGTGCGGACGTGCCTTCTTGAATGGCTTTTTCATAAAAGCCTGTTTTGAAGGGACTTGGGAAGCGGCCTTCCTTTAGAACGCCGGACAGGTAGAATTTGAAGACCTTGAAGAGGTGCCCCAGGGGAAGGACAAGGGCCATATTAAGGTTGAAGGCGATTTTGGGGTAGGGCAGGCGGCTGGTTAAATAACGGTAGTGATAAAGCAAATAGTCCAGACGGCCCCGGTATTTCACGGTGTAAACCACCGTTCCTTTCCGGTTCATTGCTTTTAATTTCAGGGCCATACTCTCGTTGTAGCGGACCCGTTTGAACAGTTTATAAAGAATCCAGTTCAGGAAAAATCGCGGTTTGTAATCGACCACAAAGGGGAAATATGGTTTTTTATTCTTCATTGGGTTCCTTTGATTGGTTTATGTATGGTTTCAATATCCTAGGGACAGATGCTTTGGAAAAAGGATCATGGATTCTACAACCCATGAAAGTTTCTGGCAAGGAACAAATGGTTCGCGTAAGGTTCATATTCTTTTCTGCATGGTGTATACGGCGTTTACCGGGTTGTCCACACGGTTGTTGACAAAATCAATTGTATGGTTAAAAATAAAGGCCAATGATGCTATCCTGTTAAGCTGAAAAATTGCGGGGGAAATTATGTTTAAACCTATGGCCATATCCGGTCTAACCGTTGATCCCATCACCAATAGCCCGATTGTCATTCTCAAAGAGATTGATGGGGATGGCACATTGCCCATATGGATCGGTTTGCTGGAGGCCACTGCAATTGCCAGCGAACTGGAAGGCATTAAGTTTTCCAGGCCCATGACCCATGATCTCTTAAAAAACATGATGGACATGGTTCAAATCAGTGTCAAAAAAATTGAGGTCTGTGACCTCAAGGACAATACTTACTACGCGCGCATTAATTTTGAGTTCAACGGCGAGAAAATGTCCATCGATGCCAGACCCAGCGATGCCATCGCCCTTTCACTCAGGTTAGATGCACCCATTTTTGTTTCTGAAGACGTTATCAGCCGGTCAACCCAGATCGATTTAAAAGCCGAGGCCCAGGATACGACCGAAAAAGGGAAAAAGTGGCAGGAAATCCTGGAGAATCTGGACCCCGACGACTTCGGAAAATACAAGATGTGATAAATAGGGTGAATGTCGAACACCCAAACGTCCACCATGGCACGCTCAATATTAAAAAGATGAGGCCCTAAGCGCATCATCTTCTCGTTCCCATTTTCCAGCCTGGGGATGCTCAAACCTCGAACACCGTACCACGCCTCGTCCATGGCCCTGATCAACAAGAGGAGATTGTTTCTTGCCCTGGGTGCAATTGTTGTTGCATTCTGGATGGTGATGGTGTCCCTGCTCATTCGAAAAACGCATTTCCAGGAAGGTGGTCAGACAGCGGGGACATCGGTTCATGCGGAACAGGAATCCCCTGAACGGTTTCAGCATGATTGGATGGAGATCTATCTCAAGGGAAAAAAGGTTGGTTTTTCCGAGACTCGGGTCAGCCCCACAGGTGAAGATCACCTCATTAGGGAAAAAATGGTGTTGGCCCTGAAGCTGATGGGGCAGCCCAGCGTCATGCGCATGGCCACCCGTGCTGTGGTGGATAAGGGGTTTTCACTGAAACAGTTTTCGCTGGTAATTGATTCCGGCGTGATTCGTTTCCGCGTATCGGGAAAAGTTGAAGCGGACGGTATGATTGTGGAGATGGGAGAAGGTGACCGGAAACGGGAACAGTTGATCCCCATTACCGGTCCCGTGACCATTGGTGCCGGTCTCCCGGGATTTTTCAAAGGCCGGGCGCTGGTGGTGGGCGATGTATTTCGATTCACCCTGTTCGATCCCTCCACCCTTTCCCACAAAGAGATGCGTATGGAGGTCACCGGTAAAAGGGTCATCTCTGTGAAAGGCATGAAATACCCTGCTTTCCGTCTGGAAACAAAGGTTTGGGGGCAAACACTGGTTTTCTGGTTGAGTGAAGAGGGTGTGTTGTTGAAAGAAGAAGGCTTTATGGGATTGACCCTGGTCCGTTCCGATGAAGCCCGTGCGCCCCAGGATGTGGAGGGTTCGGCCGGGGCTGATTTTTATGATGCTGCCGCCATCCCCGTGAAGCAGACCCTTAACCGGGCACGTGAAATAACCTATCTGAAACTCAAGGTGAAAGGACTTGGGGATACCGGTTTTGATCTTGCGGTGTTGAATGAAGGGCGGCAGAAACTGAGTGGGGATGTTCTGGAAATATTTCAGGAACAGGGACCGTCCGGTGCGCCTTCAAAAAAACCGACTGCGGATGTGGCGCCCCATGTGAAGCCGTTTCTTTCGCCTGAAATCACCATCCAGAGTGACGACCCTGCCCTTGTGGAAAAGGCCCGGGAAATTGCAGGGGATGCTAAAGGTTCGCGGGTGATGGCGAAAAAATTGCTGGCGTGGGTATATGAAAATGTTGAAAAACGGCCCGTTACCAGTGTCCCCGACGCCCTGTCGGTTCTGGAAACGCGGGTGGGCGACTGCAACGAACATGCGGTATTGCTGACGGCGCTCCTTCGGGCTGCGGGTATCCCCGCACGGGAGTGTGCGGGGATCGTTTACACGGACCATCGATTCTTCTATCATGCATGGACCGAAGCGTATTTGGATCGCTGGATCTCCATGGATGCCACGCTCAACCAGATGCCCACCGATGCGACCCATATCAAGCTGGTCCACGGGGGATTGGACAAACAGGCTGAACTGATGGCCCTGATGGGCAAGCTGCAATTGGACATTGTGGACTATACTCATGATTCAATTGATTGACCTTTCCAAAAAGTACAAATCCCTCCGGGCCGTTGATGGGATTAATCTGAAAGTAGAACAGGGGGCCCGTTTCGGGTTTCTGGGGCCCAATGGCGCGGGAAAAACGACCACCATCAAGATGATGGCGGGCGTTTTGATGCCCACGGCGGGCCGCATCATCATTAACGGACATGATCTGGAAAAAGATCCCGTGGCCGCAAAACGATGCGTGGGATTCATACCCGACCGACCGTTTCTCTATGAAAAGCTCACAGGCCTGGAATTTATTTATTTCGTGGCGGGACTTTACGGCCTTACCCGTGACAATGGATTGAATCGTCGCATCGGTGATCTGCTGGATCTTTTCGGCCTGGCCCGGTGGGGGGAAGAATTGATCGAAGGCTATTCCCATGGGATGAAACAACGCCTGGTCATGTGCGGTGCCCTGGTGCACCGGCCGAAAGTGCTCATTGTGGATGAGCCCATGGTGGGCCTTGACCCCAGGGGAGCCAGGCTGGTGAAGAATATCTTCAGGGAGCAGGTTGAAAAGGGTGTGACCCTGTTTATGTCGACCCATTCCCTGGACGTGGCCCAGGAGATCTGCGATGAAATCGCCATTATTCAGGGTGGGCGCTTGATTGCCATAGGGACGGGTGATTCCCTCAGGCGGCAGGCTGGTGTGGACGGTAATCTGGAAGAGGCTTTCTTGAGGTTGACCGAAGAGAAAGAAGATTTGCATGGGCCATCTGATTCTTCTATTGCGCCCCGGCATCCTGGGTTTTAGGAACCGGCTGAGCCGGCCCCATGGGTCGGGACTCAAAAAACCCCTTTTCATGGGGGGGCTGGGTCTTGTCTTCGGTCTGGTCCTGTTTATACTCTCCTCCCGGGTGCTGGTCTATTTTCAATCCGTTGAGATGATCGGCGATTTCCTGGCGAAAGAGCTTCTGAGCATGGTGTTTTTGACGTTTTTTTCGCTGCTCATTTTCAGTAATATCATCACTGCCCTATCCACCCTGTACCTTTCCAAAGATCTTGAGTTCTGCCATTCGGCGCCGGTATCCGTGGAGATCCTTTTTGCGGCCCGGGCGTTTAGCACTTTCTTAAACAGTTCCTGGATGGCGCTGATTTTTGCCATACCGATTCTCGGGGCTTACGGTTATGTATATGCGCCTGGTGTGGGTTTCTATTTGAGCCTCCTGCACCTGATGGTGGCTATGGGCCTCATCGCTTCGGGCTTGGGCATTCTCCTGACCATGATCCTGGTCCACGTCTTTCCCGCCCAGAGAACCCGGGACGTGATTTTGTTACTGTCCATTCTCATGGTGGTGGGGCTGTATCTCCTGTTCCGGTTTTTGAGGCCCGAAAGGCTGGTGGATCCGGAGACGGCGCTATCGGTGATGCACTACGTATCGGCCCTCAAAGCCCCGGATTCGCCCTATCTTCCCACCCATTGGATCACGGAAATCCTGTGGGGGTGTCTGGGGGGAAGCGAAAGAGGCGGGGAGGGGTTTTACCTGCTGCTCACCTGGTCCACCGCGCTTTCCC
>JAERTK010000338.1 GCA_016844935.1 Desulfobacteraceae bacterium
TGTTTCTGGTGGACCCGAAGGGGTTGTGATGTTATTATTTAATTGAAAAGATTAAACAAATACACACAACCTCCATCGGGCCATTCGGTCGATGGAGATCATTTCACAAAAATCTTCATCGAAAATGTTATGAGAACCGTAATCGAAAATCAGATGAAAATCGGCGAAACTGACATCAGCCGCATCCAATTCGATCTCCAGTCCCGGGACGAAACCCCAAAGCTGCTAATGGGGCTTCAGTGCATCTATACCACCCCCGAACTGCGCAGGTCGGTTTTTGACCTATTGGAAGGCTTAACGCCTCCTCGTGTCAACCCCGAAGTTGGCAGAATGGGGATGACCTATTGGAAAATCCTGGTACTGGGCACCCTTCGTCTTGCTTGCAACTTTGATTACGACAAACTCAAGGATCTTGCAGATAACCATTCTACTCTCAGGCAAATGCTGGGTCATAGTACTCTCGATAACAGCTCCCGGTATCCATTGCAGACCATCAAGGACAATGTCCCTTTGCTGACGCCTGCTGTAATGGATCAAATCAATCACCTGATCGTCGGGTACGGACAAGGGATTGCCGGGAAAAAAGATCAAGAGACCTTTTTAGCCCGCTGCGACTCTTTTGTGGTTGAAACCAATGTCCACTATCCAACGGATATCAACCTGCTCCTGGATGCCATGCGTAAGGTAATCACCCTTACCTCCCTGGCCTGTGCGGCAGAGGGCATCTCCGGCTGGCGACAATCCGACTACAACAAAAAGAAGCTCAAACAAGCCTATCGCAAAGCTCAGCAGCTGAACCGATCGACATCCAAAGATCCTAAAAAGCAAGCCCAAAAGGACCTGGGCATCAAACAGGCTTACCAGGGATACCTTAAACTATCGCTTTCGTTTTTGAGAAAGGCATCCGAAACCATCGCGAAACTGGGAAGCGGTCCGTTATCCATTGCCAGAGTATATGCCATAAAGCACTACATGGATCATGCCCATCGTCAGATCATCCAGATCACGCGCCGGGGGATCCTCGGTGAGTCCATCGACCATGACGAAAAGGTGTTTTCTGTCTTTGAAGAACACACAGAGTGGATCTCCAAGGGTAAGGCCGGTGTTCCCCAGGAACTGGGCCGGAAGGTCTGCATCGTTGAGGATCAATATGGTTTTATCATTCACCACAAGATCATGACGAAACAAACAGACCAGGATATTGCCGTGCCCATTTCAGAAGAACTGAAATCTCTCTTCCCGGAACTTGCTGGTTGCAGCTTCGATAAAGGGTTTTACTCACCCGATAATGTCAAAGAACTTGGAACGGTACTGGATCAGGTAGTCCTGCCTAAGAGAGGCAAACGATCCAAAAAACAAAAAGCGTACGAATCAACCGAAGCATTCGTTTCAGCCAGGCGGCAGCATGCAGCGGTCGAATCTGCCATTAATGCCCTTGAAAACCACGGTCTGGACCGATGCCCGGACAGGGGAGAACATGCCTTCGATCGATACATCTCCCTGGCTGTTCTCTCCCGAAACATCCAGATCATCGGGCACCTGCTTCAGCAGAAACAGGTAAAAAGGGAGAAACGGAAACAACGATACCGTGAAACCTGGCAAAATAACAGAATAAACGCCGGGCAGCCGTCTGTAGCGGCATAGCCTGCAGAAAAACAGTACCGCACCAAGGCATTGCCAGGAGTAGTGTGCCCGAAAACCGGGCTGAACTGCCATTTAGGCAGCTTTTACAATGTAAATGAATCAAATGTCGGCTTCCTTCAGTCTCAAATGCTTGGACCTGAAGTAATGCCGGCAGAAAAATCATCCGGACCCTCGAAAAACAGGGGTTTTCGTCCAGGCACTAATTAAGACAGTAAGCGTTCCAATATTGTACACAGGAGTATAAATGGATTTGGGCTGGCATTGGAGACAGATTTCTATTCAATTCAACTGACTGATATAAGAAGATTAATTATTGGGCTTGGTGGTGGCACCGAAATATTCGAAAAAGGTCCGAAACTTGATATAAACATACCTATTGTTTTGCAAAAGCCACCGTATCTGCCTGGCCTGGAAATGGGATGTTTGTCTAGCCCTTTAATTGATTAACGTATGGAGGATTCATGAAAAAGGCATTTTCTTTTATTATTATCGGGTTATTTTTTATCACCAATCTTGTTTTTGCAAACAGTCATCACGTATTAACCGGTTATGGCTGGGCTGTTGACGGATTGGAAGCTGACGCTGTGCACAGGGCTGCATCCATGATGAAAAAAACGGTTAAACATCCCGAGTTTATTATTGTCTACACCACTGTCGGTTATCGAGTTGACAAAGTGCTTTCGAATCTTAGAAAGGAAATCGGAAAAAAAGCCATGATCTTCGGCCTAACCTCAAGTTGGGGAGTGATTACCCGTGATGGCGTTCATGTGGGTAAGAAAGCCTCTTTGGCAATGATGGGTGTTTCTTCCCCTGCCATCAGATTTGGTGTGGATGGTGCCAGCATCGGCGGGGGTGATGATGTAACCCTTAAAGCGGCTGACAGTATCGAAAATGCAGTTCTCAGGGCTGGTAAGCCGGAGGGTTCAATTCCGGATATGGTTCTTATGGCGGCATCACCTGGAATAGAGGAATCCGTGCTGAAGGGCGTAGAATCCGTGTTTGGAAAAAAAGTTCCCGTATATGGCGGATCGGCAGCAGATAACTCGATCAGCGGCAAATGGCGTGTGTTTAATAATAACGAATCCTATTCCAATGGGTTTTCACTGGCGGTTGTTTTTACAGATATGAATGTTGGCCATGCCTTCCACAGTGGATATCTTGGGAGTGAAAAAAGTGGAGTGGCAACTCGCGTCAAAGGCGGAGAAAGCAGGACCCTGCTGGAAATTGATGGGAAACCGGCAGCTGAAGTGTATAATAACTGGGCCTATGATAAATATGAAAATGAGGTCAGGAATGGTGGGAACATCCTGGGACCATCCTCATTTTATCCCTTGGCCCGCCGAATTGTTACAGAAGGGAAGACGCATTACATCGGTATTCATCCTGCGGAGATTGCCCGGAGTACAAAGTCGCTGGGTCTGTTTGCAAATGTCAAGGAGGGAGTCCGGCTCTATTTTACAGAAGGGACTGAAAACGCACTGATTTATCGACCACGGACCATCAGTCGCCGGGCTCTCCTGAATGGACGGATTCAGAAGGAAAAAGCAAAATTTGGACTGTTCATCTATTGTGGTGGAACGATGATGGCGGTCCAAAAGCGGGTTCCGGAAATCGTTCCGATCATTAATAAAACCCTGGGTCAAACCCCTTACATTGGGGCCTTTACGTTTGGAGAACAGGGAAATATCAAAAACTACGGTAATTTCCATGGGAATTTGATGAGTTCTATGGTCATCCTTGGCGAAAAATGAAACTAAAAAATAAAATAAAACTAAAGACGATACTTTTTGCCTTAAGTGGGCTCTTGACGGTGCTGTCGGTTTTATTTGTGTCCTGGTATTCATACGTTCAGTCGTCGGACATGTTGATCCACGAATTTAAGTTAAAGGCGGATATTATAGCACGGAACTTTGCGTATCATTCGTTTGAGGGCGTTATTGTTCAAGATCCGTTTTTTCTCGACCGGCTTTTAGAGGGAGTCCTCCAGGAAAAAAACCTGGTTTATTCAACAGTTTTCGATTTAAAAGGGCGCTTGATATATAAACGATACAAGGAGAATGCAAAGACAGTATTTTCCCAAAACCCGATATTTAAAGCGGCTGAAACACCAGCAATCGATCAAGGTGTGGCTTCCGGCTATGCCCTTAATAAAAAAAACCAGAACGAGCAGCTCCTGGACATTTGGCATCCGGTGCTTGACCGGGAGCTCATTGAGACGGATTCCAAAGAGGAGTTGCAGAAACATATTGTCGGCTATGTCAGAATCGGTGTTTCGTTAAGAGACATCGAGCAGATGAAGCAAAATCTGTTGGTCAGCTATGGTGCAATTCTGTTGAGTGTTACGGTTTTCGGCCTGATCATCTCCTATCTGATTGCCAGAGGGATGGAGCGGTCATTGGCTGTTGTCATTGACGCTATGCGAGGGGTTATTGAGAGTGACGACCTCTCCGTTAGATTGGATCAAAACAGCAGGATTGATGAAACAGCCAGTCTGGTCTACTTCTTTAACCGGATGACAGCACAATTACTGGGATCCAAGGAAAAACTTAAAGAGAGTGAAGAGAAGTTCCGAACCATCTCATCATCCGCTCATGATGCGATCATCATGATTGATGAAAGTGGCCTGATCTCCTACTGGAACCGATCGGCTGAAAAGATCTTCGGATTCTCAAGCGATGAGGTCCTTGGAAAGCAGCACAATGAGCTGCTGACTCAGGACAAAGCCTTGTGTGAGCAGGCGCACAACACGGATATATTTGGCAAAATACAAACAGATGAAACGAGTGCGATTGCCCTGGGTGAAATCGTTGAAAGTGTTGCCCGGAAAAAGGATGGGACCCGTATTTCCGTTGAGCTGTCGCTTTCAAGAGTCCGGCTTCAGGATCAAATAAACACTATTACCATCATCAGGGATGTCTCCGGGCGTAAACAGGCCGAGGCTAATCTCAAGGAGAACCGGCAACGGCTGGAACTGGCTATTCATGCTATGGATGCCGGTTTGTGGGACTGGGACATTCCGACCGGAAATATGATTGTGAATGACCGCTGGGCAACCATGCTCGGGTATGAGCCGGGTGAGGAGGGAAATCATATCTCCTCGTTGCAAAAAATGCTCCACCCCGAAGATGTGAAGCGTGTTCAAAGTGCTTTGGATGATCAGTTGGCGGGTAATTCAACGCTCTACCATGTGTCGTTTCGGTTGAAGATGAAATCGGGTGAATGGAAGTGGATACAGAGTACGGGGAAGGTAGTCTCTAAAAGCGAAAATGGTGAAACGCTACGAGCGATTGGGACCCATATCGACATCGATAAACGGAAACAGAATGAAATTGAGCTGACCCGCTACCGCATGCAGTTGGAGGACATGGTGGAAGAACGGACACAAGAGCTGAAAGCAACCCAGGATCAACTTGTCAATCGGGCGATTGAGTCCGGTCGGGCGCAGCTTTCTGCCATGATCCTGCACAATATCGGCAATGCCATCA
>JAERTK010000339.1 GCA_016844935.1 Desulfobacteraceae bacterium
ACAACCGTGATACCTGTTGAAGTCAAAGCCGGCAAAACCGGCACCCTAAAATCGCTTCATGTTTTTGTAAAAGAAAAAAAGCTTAAATTCGGCCTCCGCTTTAACGCGGATATGATGTTTCTTGCAAGTGTGCCCTTGTCACTGCCCCATGTCAAAGGAGCGTTTAACCTGCTCTCCCTTCCGCTCTATATGGTTGAAGAAACGGATCGACTTTTAAAAGAGGGGTTGCGCGGACAATAGTTCTGTATTGTGTCCCCGGAATTTTGCGGATGGTTTATTTATCGGGTTTTGGGAACAAAAAGGGCATTTTATCGATATGTTCCCACCATGCCTTCAATGACCTGAAGTTTTGGATAACGGCACGGTGGTTTCAACCCTTGTCACCAGAACCAAAAAGCGTTTTCCATCTAATTCTTCAAGAAAAAATTTAACCCGCCCAAAAAAAAGTGAAGTTCTTTTATTCCAGATATTTAGGTCCAACAGTAGCACCCAAAATCAGTGATAAAAGGATTTCCGTAGTGAGTGTAAATCACTATTATCGTCATCTCTCGCTTGACAATTTAAAATTTTTAAGATAACCGCGTAAAAGCAAATAAAGAAGATTTTGCTGGTGTCAATTCTTTTGGGTATCTAGGTGGCTATCCTGAAAGCATATGAATTTTCAGATTATTTAAGATCGTCTTTCATTTTATTTTTTTTAGATTTAAGAGGAAAGGATATTTCATGAAAAAATCTGTCGTTCATTTGGCAGTGGTGATTTCTGTGATGACACTGCTACCGGTTTTTGTGCTTGGCATTGGGGTTGCGACCTCCACCAGGATTGAAGCGGCAGTTCCTACCTCCCAGCCGGCTTCGGCTGCAATCCCCATACAAGATTTTTCTTTTCGGTATTATTTTTGTGCTCATTGTGCAATCGATTGCGGGATAGCCAGCCAACAATTGAGGTCAAAATAGATAAGGAGAATTTATGATGATTGCCTTCCTGAAGAGGTTCTTTCCTTACATCTTATCATCATTCTTAGGCGTGATCGCCCGGGGAAACGCTTTGGCGTTGGCTTCGAACCTATCCCGACAATGAATTGCCGGGATAGGTTCGTACGTCCTTACAGGACGAAAACGCTGTACTTCTGAATAACTTTGTATTATCAATTATATCCAGACATTCTGAGAGATAATCTCTCACATTGAACGGGCAAGAATCCAGCAGTTAAGTAGGGTGTCCCTGGAACTCGTTGAAGTCAATAAAAGATTTGCCCCCCCTGGGCGTGGTGATGAAAGATGTGAACGGGGGGAGGATCAAGCCGCCTTCCTGGATTGTAAAGGAGGATTTATGCTTTCACCAGAGATAAGAAAAACGATCGCTGAATGCGCTCATGAGTTTGATGTGAAGGCAGTATGGATTTTCGGTTCTTCACTTGAAGATGATTCTCTGGCACGTGATATTGATTTGGCCGTTGAAGGTATTCTACCGGAACTTTTTTTCAAATTTTATGCCCGCCTTTTCATGGCTCTTCCTAAACCCGTTGATCTTGTGGACCTGTCACAGGATCTTCCAATAGCCTCAATTATTCGTGCCAAGGGGGTCGCCATCTATGAGCGGTAAGAATTCCTTTTTCGAAGGTGAGAAAAAGAAAATTCAAAAAGCAGTGTCAATGATTGATGATCTTCTGGCTAAGAAAGATTTTTCCCAATACGAGGTCATCGCTCTTGGAACGCTTTTGCAGAATGTATATACGGGCATAGAAGGAATTATGCGGTATCAATTGCAGAATCTTGGGGTCATGATGAAAAAGGACGAAAACTGGCACAAGAATCTGCTTATTCAATATAGAAAGAGTGATATGATTTCAGATTCGCAGTTTGAAGGTTTACTGAGATTGCTTCTCTTTCGTCACATGCATGTCCATGGTTATGGATTTATGTTGGATGAAAAACGCCTTCGAGAATTGGCCATACCAGTGCCGGAGCTTTTCCGGAGTCTTTTTGAGAAAGGCTGACACCTAGAGGTCAAAAGCCACTGGGCGTTCCAGAAACAAGCTGACATCTAAGCAAGCTTGTGAAGATTCTGTATTAAACCATTAAATTCATTATCGGAAAAGCAGAACTTTAAATCTCGAAATTGTTGCCGCATTTTTTCGACCTGGGGCTTAACCGGGGCATCTTTGAGGATCACATCCCGGATCAATGACGCCAGTTCCTGGAAATCCTTTTCTTCCATTCCAAACCTTGTCATTTCAGAAACCCCCATTCGCAAAGCCCCTGAAGCGGTGAACCCCTCCTCGTCGGGAACCGCCTGATAATTACAGATGATGTTATTTTTCTCCAGCCTCAAGGCCATCTCCGGGCCCCGCCCGTACCCCACAGGCAGGATCACCTGGTGGGTTTCTGTATATCCTATTTCCGGGTCTCCGGCCGGTTCAAGGCCGCTTTGCGAAAGTGCCCGGGCAAACGCTCTGGCGTTGGTAATGACTTTTGGCTGGTAGTCATTCTTGAAATGATTCATTTCGTAGGCCGCCATGAGCAGCCCCAGGAGGGTTCCCAGGTGATGGTTGGAAACGGAACCCGGAAAGGTCCTTCTCTGAAGGGCTTCCCACAGTTCATATCGGGGGTCCTGCTCCGTGAAGGGGCACCCCACAATGCCCCGCTGGGTCCCGAAGTAGGTTTTGTGAGTGGATCCGGTGACCAGATGGGCGCCCTCTTTGAAGGGTTCCTGAAAATGAGGCCCGATCAAACCCAGTACGTGGGCCATGTCCACCATCAATACGGTATCCCTGAGGCCCTGATCTTCCAGGAATTGGGCAATATCTCTAATGGGTTCCCGGTGAATCACCATGCTTTTCCCCAGGATAATCAGTTCCGGTTTTGAAATTTCGATCTCTTTGAGGGTGGCGGGGACATCGATTTTATAGGGGTTGTGGGGCAATACGGGGAAATTGATTACGGCGGGGCGTTCCGTTACGGGATCATGGGCCACAAAATCCCTGAGTGCCCCCATGGGTTGACTGCTGAGATGCCCTCCCTTGCCGATATGATGGCACATGACAGGTTGCATGCGCCGGGCTTCCCGTTTGCGGTCCGTGCGGTTCAGGAAGTCCATCATGGCGCTGTAAACGGCCATGTTGGCCATCTGGCCGCTGATGACACGGGTCTCCACTTCACTGCAACCCAGGTAGGTTTGAAGCTCCGATTCCAGGAGCCGTTCCACTTCAGAAATGAAATCCGTCCCCTGGTAATAAAAAATATCCGCATCATAAAATGCTTTTGCGTTCTTGTGCTCGGCATAACGAAAGGCCGGATCCATAATGGAAAGCCGTCGCACCATGGGGGAGAGGGTCATTTCCGAGGGGATGAGGTTGATGCACGACTCCTGTCGCCAGGTGTGGTTTGAAATGGTTTTTTGAAGCAGTTGGTGAACTTTTTGCCTGGATTCCCCTTCCCCTTGACCGTGTGAAACAGTTGCGTGGCCGTAAAGGATGGGACGGGCATAGGGGGGGGCATCGGATCTCAAATGAAAAGGTGCCACCACAGCTTCCACAGCTTTTCCGCGAACATCAACCAGGACCGGTTCATCCACTTCCAGGTCGCTCTCCACATAACCGAGACAGACGGCCCGAAGCCGGTGTTCATCGCTCAAAACGGACTCCAGCCCCTCCCCCTGCACCACCCACATGGGCACCATGGTACCGCTGGTGATGACGCCGGCGGGTCTGTCCCCTTTACTGACCCTGGACCCCGGGCGGGCGACGCCCCTTCCGGTGAGCGCAATGGGCCGGATCATTCGAGGGAGATCGGCCACACGGGTATAATCATGTGAAATGATCCCCTTGAGGGCCTCAAATTGTTTCAGCAGGGCCGGTTTCCCTACAAAATCGCCTTTCAACGGTGAAAAACTGACAGCCGGTTTGGAAATGGGACAGGCCAGAATGGGAATTTCCCGGCCGTCGGGGTCCAGCCCCAGTTCGTGGCCGTAAAGGGGAAGACCTGCTTCAAGGCGCAGGGTGTCCCGTGCGCCCAGACCCACGGGAAAAGCGCCCTCAATCAGAAGGCGCTGCCAAATGGTGGGGGCGTGATCGCTCTCCATAAACAGCTCGAAACAGATGGGTTCCCCGGTATAACCGGTACGGGAAAGCAGGACTTCCGTTCCTGAAATTGAAACCGTCCCGACACAGTTGCGTCTCGGTTCCGGGAGTTGCCCGCGGGATATGATTTTCTGAAGGATCCTTCGGGATTCGGGTCCCTGGAGGGACAACATGGCCATTTCTTCGGTGTGGTCCAGGAGCTCCAGTTCGTGAAAGCCTGCCATAAGGGTTTGAAAATGCAGCCAGTCTTTCTCCCGATTGGCGGCATTGACCACCAGAAGGTACTCATCCTCCCGGAACCGATAAAGATAGGCATCATCCACGGCACCCCCCGTTTCCGTGGGGATGAGGGTGTACTGAGCTCCCACGGTCTGTATATCCAGGGCTGCCGCATTGTTGGTCAGAACGTGTTGCAGGAAGGGAAGGGCCTCTTTTCCCCTGACCCGGAATCGGCCCATATGGCTGACGTCGAAGAGTCCCGCACCTCGGCGGGTATTCAGATGTTCCCGGATGATGCCGTCGGGGTACATGAGCGGCATCTCCCAGCCGCCGAATTCAACCATTTTTGCATCCAGGGCAAGGTGCTGATCGTAAAAAGGGGTTCTGTGAGGCTGGCTCATGGGTTTGACTCCTGACCATTTTTTTTAGAGACGAATGATGATACAATGCCTTCCCCGAACTTACAAGGGGCAAACGCCCATAAAGATTGAATTGTCTTGACTTGAAAATGGGTCCTTTACTATATATTGGTGATCTGTTTTTAAGGGAATTTTTGTTTATGAAGTTGAAGGATTATTGAAGGGGGAAATACCATGAAAGAGGTTGTTATCGTCAGTGCCTGCAGGACTGCCATCGGTGATTTCGGCGGTTCCCTGAGGACTGTTTCCGCCACGGATCTCGGCGCATTGGTCATTAAGGAATCCCTGGAACGGGCCGGTGTGGAAAATAAGGATGTGGATGAGGTGATCATGGGCAGTGTGCTGCCCCACGGGCTGGGACAGAACCCGGCGCGTCAATCAATGATTCGCGCGGGATTGCCATGGGATGTTGGGGCCATTACGGTCAACAAAGTGTGCGGGTCCGGCTTAAAGGCGGTGATGCTGGCGGCCCAGGCGATCATGTGCGGCGATGCGGACGTTGTGGTGGCGGGGGGGCAGGAAAACATGAACCTCTGCCCCTACATGCTCATGAAGGGCAGAACCGGGTACCGCATGAACAATGGTCAAATGGTAGACGCCATGATGCAAGATGGGCTCTGGGATCTTGTGAACGATTTTCACATGGGGATCAGTGCGGAGCTTATTGCGGAAAAATATAAAGTAAATCGTGAAGATTCGGATGCATTTGCCCTTCATTCCTATGAAAAGTCGTGGAAGTCTCAGAAGCAGGGTAAATTCCAGGCGGAGATCGTTCCCGTGGAGATTCCCAGCCGAAAGGGTGACCGGCAGATTTTCGACACGGATGAAATTCCCACCCGAAAACCCCTGACCACCATGGAAGGGCTCAAAAAGCTCCGGCCGGCCTTTAAGAAGGACGGTCTTGTAACGGCCGGGAACGCATCCAAAATTGCGGATGGCGCGTCCGCCCTGGTGGTGATGAGCCGGGAAAAGGCGGACGCTCTGGGTTGTAAACCCCTGGTACGTGTGGGAGCGCAGGGTGCCTCCGGGATGGATATGAAATATGTTCTGGTGGCGCCCATATTGTCCATACCGAAAGTCCTGGCGAAGGATGGTCTCAAAGTCGGGGATATTGACCTGCATGAAATCAACGAGGCTTTCAGTACCTCGTCCATTGCCGTTAATCGGGAACTGAACATCGATCCAGCAAAAGTTAATGTGCACGGCGGATCCGTGGCCCTCGGGCACCCCATCGGGGCCAGCGGCGCCAGGGTGTTGACCACCTTGATTCATGCCATGAAAGACCAGGGAGCCGGTGTGGGGCAAGCCTCTCTCTGTCTGGGGGGCGGCGAAGCCGTGACGCTGGTGGTGTATAACGAAGGTTGATTATTTAACAGAAACGGGAGAAATAAGAATGGGAGATGTTGTCGTTGTATCGGGAAAGAGAACCGCAGTGGGCACATTCGGGAAGACGCTTAAATCAACGCCTGTGGTTGATTTGGGGGCGCTTGTCCTGAAAGAAACCCTCAAGAAAGTACAGTTGAAGCCGGTGGCCACAAACAATCTGACGCAGTTTGAGCCAGACGCACTCAAAGGCCTCGGCATGATTGATCTTGAAAAAAAGGCTTACGATTACGATGACGCTTTTGAGCCCGTCCAAGTGGATGAAGTGATCATGGGAAACGTGGTGGGTGCGGCCCAGGGGCAGAACGTGGCGCGCCAGGCCATGATCAAGGCGGGGATTTCAAAGGAAACCAGTGCTTTCACATTGAATAAGGTTTGCGCTTCGGGCATGAAAGCCATTGCACTGGCGGCCCAGTCCATTTCAGCCGGTGATGCGGATGTGATTCTGGCGGGCGGCATGGAAAACATGAGCCTCATTCCCTATGCGCTGCCCGCAGCGCGCTGGGGGGCCCGCATGAATAACGCGGACCTGGTGGACCTGATGGTTATGGACGGCCTGTTCGAGATTTTTTATGGGTACCACATGGGCCTTACGGCGGAAAACATCGCGGAGAAATACGGTATTACAAGGGAAGAACAGGATGAACTGGGGGCAATGAGCCACCAGCGTGCCCGAAAAGCCATTTCGGACGGGCTTTTTAAAGATGAGATTGCGCCGGTGGTGATACCACAACGGAAAAAGGATCCCCTGATTTTCGATACGGATGAGCGGCCCATGGATACCACCGCGGAGAAAATGGGTAAGCTCAGGCCCGCCTTTAAAAAAGACGGCACCGTGACGGCGGGTAATGCTTCCGGAATCAATGATGCGGCCGCGGCCCTTCTGCTCATGTCGGAAGAAAAGGCAAAAAACCTGGGGTTGAAACCGCTGGTGAAAATTCGCGCCTTTTCCCATGCGGGGATGGACCCGGCCTACATGGGTCTCGGGCCCATACCGGCTGTCCGGAAACTCTTGAAAAAAGAAAATCTTGCCATTGACGATTTTGGCGCCATTGAATTGAACGAAGCCTTTGCAGCGCAGGCCATTGCGTGTGTGCGGGAGCTTGGGTGCGACATGGCAAAAACCAACCCGCTGGGCAGCGGTATTTCCATCGGCCACCCCATCGGGTGTTCCGGCGCGCGCATCACGCTGACCCTCATGGGTGAAATGATGCGAAACAGTCTTGACCTGGGACTGGCTTCCCTCTGCATCGGCGGGGGCCAGGGGATGGCCATGGTTCTGGAGGCATGCTGATCTTATCTGAATCTCAATTTTAAGGGAGCGAAAAATCATGTCATTTGAAAATATCATTTATGAAGAAGACGGGAATATCGCGATTATTAAATTCAACCGGCCCAAGGCGTTGAACGCCATCAATCCCGGCGTGCTGGCCGAGGTGATTGAGGTCCTGGACAAGATCGAGGCGGACGGGGTCATCAAAGTGCTGGTGATGACGGGAAATGGGGATAAAGCGTTTATTGCGGGGGCGGACATCAGTCACATGGCCGGTTTTTCGCCGCTGCAGGGCCGTCAGTTTGCCGAGGAAGGACAGCAATTATTGTTCCGACTGGAAAGCCTTCCCATACCCATCATCGCCTGCGTTAACGGGTTTGCCCTGGGTGGCGGAACGGAAATGGCCATGGCGTGTGATTTTATCTATGCCTCTGAAAAGGCCAAGTTCGGTCAGCCGGAAATCAATCTGGGGATCATGCCCGGATTCGGCGGCACCCAGCGGTTATCACGACTGGTGGGCAAAGCCATGGCCAAGGAACTCTGCATGACCGGTGCCATTATCAGCGCCCAGGAAGCCAAAGAGATCGGTCTCGCCAACAAAGTGTTTCCCGCGGATGCCCTCTGGGAGGAAACCATGAAAACCGCGAAAATCATGGCCAGCAAGGGCAGGGTTGCCATGAAGGCCATCAAAAACTGCATCGATCGCGGCTTTGACGTGGACCTTCGTACCGGTCATTTCATGGAAGCGGACGGCTTCGCCCTGTGTATGGCGAGTCCGGATGGAAAGGAAGGGATGTCGGCATTCCTCGAAAAACGGAAACCCGAATTTAAAGGGGGACTGGTATAATCAATGGATTTCGCATTAACCGAAGAACAGCAGATGGTTCGAGAGATGGCCGCACGCTTTTCCGAGGCCGAGATTCGACCCAAGGCGGCGGAGTTGGATGAAAGCCACGCCCACCCGGCGGATATCATCAACCAGCTGGGTGAGTTGAAAATGCTCGGCATTGCCGTGCCGGAAGAATACGGCGGCGGCGGCATGGATTATGTCAGTTACGTCCTGGCCCTCATCGAGGTGTCCAAAGGGTGCGCTTCCACCGGTGTCATCATGAGCGTCAACAATTCTCTGTACTGTTTTCCGGTATATGCCTATGGCACGGAAGCTCAGAAAATGAAATATCTCAAACCCTGCGCCTCGGGCGAATACCTGGGGTGTTATGGCTTGACCGAGGCCGGGGCCGGCTCCGACCCGGCGGGCATGCGGACAACCGCCGTCAAAGATGGGGACCAATGGATCATCAATGGTGAGAAGAAATTTATTACCAATGGCAATGTGGCACGCTACGCCGTCATCGCAGCGGTGACGGACAAGGAAAAAGGATACAAGGGGATCAGTTCCTTTGTGATGGATCTGGAAAACACGCCCGGATTCAAGGTGGGGCGCGTGGAAGAGAAAATGGGCATCCTGGCTTCAGGAACGTCAGAACTGGTTTTTGAAGATGCGAGGGTACCCGCTGATGCGCTGCTCGGAAATGAAGGGGAAGGGTTCAAGCAGATGCTCACGACCCTGGACGGCGGCCGCATCGGCATCGCTTCCCAGGCCATCGGTATCGGCCGGGCCGTTGTAGAAGATGCCGTTACCTACGCCAAGACCCGGGAACAGTTCGGGAAACCCATTACCGCTTTTCAGGCCATCCAGTGGAAACTGGCGGATATGGCAACGGAGCTGGATGCGGCCGAACTGCTGACGCTTCGGGCCGCCTGGCTGGAGAGCCATAAAAAACCCTATGAAAAAGAAGCGGCCATGGCCAAGATGTACGCTTCGGATGCGGCCATGAGAGCTTCCGTGGAAGGGGTTCAGATCCTGGGCGGATATGGATACAGCAAGGAATACCCCATGGAGCGCCACATGCGGGATGCCAAGATATGCCAGATCTATGAGGGCACCAACGAGATCATGCGTCTGGTGGTGGCAAAAAATCTCATCAAGGGTTGATTTTTTCAAAAGGAGGCGGTTATGGCCTTGACCTTTAGTCCCAAGATTTTTCAAGACATTGAGGAAAAATACGCCGCCTGGAAAGGAAAGGTGCGCAAGGTTTTCGCTGCCAGGCCCGAGCGATTGCCCCGGTTTTCCACCGTTTCAGACCAGGAAATCAAGGATATCTATACTCCCGCTGATCTGAAGACCCAGGATTTTGCCGGTGATATCGGATTTCCCGGGGACTACCCGTTTACCAGAGGGGTTCAGCCCTCCATGTATCGGGGCCGCCTCTGGACCATGCGCATGTTCGCGGGTCTGGGCAGCGCCGAGGACACAAACCAGCGTTTTCACCACCTGGTCCGTGAAGGCCAGACCGGTCTTTCAACGGCTTTCGACATGCCCACCCTCATGGGTTACGATTCGGATGACCACAAGGCCAGGGGTGAATGCGGCAAGTGCGGTGTGGCCATCGATACCCTCAAAGACATGGAGGATCTGTTTGCGGGGTTGCCCATCGATCAGATCACCACCTCCATGACCATCAATCCGCCCGCAGCCATCATGTGGGCCATGTATATCGCCATGGCGGAAAACCGGGGCATCGACCGTAAAGCGTTGGGCGGCACCATTCAAAACGACATGCTGAAGGAGTTTGCCGCCCAGAAAACCTTCATGTGTCCGCCGGAGCCCTCGGTCCGTATCGTGACGGACACGGTGGAATTCGGGACCCGCGAAGTACCGAGGTGGAATACCATCAGCATCAGCGGATACCATATCCGGGAAGCCGGCTCAACCGCGGTCCAGGAACTGGCCTTCACCCTGGCTGACGGCATCGCCTACACGGAAAAAGCCCTGGAACGGGGGCTTCACGTGGATGAGTTCGCGCCGCGATTCTCTTTTTTCTTCAACTCCCACCTCGATTTTTTTGAAGAGGTGGCCAAATTTCGCGCCGCCCGGCGCATGTGGGCCAGGATCATGAAGGACCGGTTCAAGGCAAAAGACCCGAGATCGTTGTGGATGCGCTTTCATACCCAGACCGCCGGATGTTCCCTGACGGCCCAGCAACCGTACAACAATGTGGTCCGGACTGCGCTTCAAGGGCTGGCGGCGGTCATGGGAGGGACACAGTCCCTTCACACCAATTCCCTGGATGAGGTGCTGGCCATTCCCACGGAGGAAGCTGCCACCATCGCCCTTCGGACCCAGCAGATTATTGCGGAAGAATCCGGCGTGGCCAATACCATTGACCCGCTCGGAGGATCCTATTTCGTGGAATCCCTCACCAACCGCATGGAAGAAGAAGCGTCTGAGATTATTCAGAGGATTGACGACATGGGGGGGATGCTGGCCGCCATCGAACGGAACTACCCCCAGCAGGAAATCGCCGATTCAGCATATCATTACCAGAAACAGATTGACGATGGTGAAAAGATCATGGTGGGTGTCAACAAATACGCCATTGAGGGAGAAGATATCCCTGTGGAAGTCCTGGAAATCGATGAGGAGCTGGAAGCCATTCAAATCGCAAAGACCAACCGGGTCAAAGAGAACCGTGACGCTGCTGTCGTGACACGGTGTCTGGAAAGGGTCGGGGAGGCCTGTTCGGGAACTGAAAACGTCATGGAACATCTCATCGGCGCGGTTAAAGCCGGCGCGACCCTTCAGGAGCTCTGTGATGTATTCAGGGATGTGTTCGGTTCCTATCGCGATCCGGGAATTTATTAGAAAAAGCCACAACGAGGACATTATGAAACGCCAACGAAGAGTCAGAGTGATGGTTGCCAAGCCCGGGTTGGACGGGCACGACCGGGGAGCCAGAATCATTGCGCGGGCCTACCGCGATGCCGGTTTTGAAGTGGTTTACACGGGCCTTCACCAGACGCCCGAGGAAATTGTGGAGGCGGCCATTCAGGAAGACGTGGACATGGTGGGCCTGTCCAGTCTGGCAGGCGCTCACAAGTATCTGTTTCAGACGGTTGTGGACCTACTCCGGGAAAAAGGTGCCGGCGACATTGTGGTGTGCGGCGGCGGTATCATCCCCGATGATGATATTACAAAACTCAAAGCGGCCGGCGTCAAGGAGATCTTTGGACCGGGAACCACCATGGATGAGATTGTCGAGTGGGTTCAGGAAAACGTGACGCCCAGATAAAGAGAGCCGGTTTATGAAAGATTTGGTTGAGAAGGTGAAAAACGGTGATGTGCGGACGGTGGCACGTCTCATTCGTGATGTGGACGACGGCATGCCGGATGTGCGGGAAGCCTTAAAGGCCCTTTATCCACACACGGGAGGGGCCTATGTCATCGGTATCACAGGTGCACCGGGTGTGGGGAAAAGCACCCTGGTGGACCAGATGGTGGCGCATTTGCGAAAACGGGATAAAACCGTAGGCGTCCTGGCGGTAGACCCCACCAGCCCCTTCACCGGGGGCGCCATACTGGGGGATCGAGTGCGCATGCAGCGGCACAGCATGGACCCCGGGGTGTTTATCCGGTCGCTGGCCACCCGGGGGCATTTCGGCGGCTTGACCCAGTCCACCCGCAGCGCCATCGACATCCTGGATGCCATGGGAAAAGATGTGATCATCGTAGAAACCGTGGGGGTGGGCCAGGATGAAGTGGATGTGGTCAGAAGCGCCCATACCACGGTGATCGTGGTGATTCCCGGCATGGGAGATGATATCCAGGCCATCAAGGCGGGAATCCTGGAAGTGGGGGATATATTCCTCATCAACAAGAGCGATCGTGAAGGGACCGATAAAACTCAGAACGAACTCCGTTTGATGATTGAGATGGACCAGCGAAAACACGACGAGGGGATGTGGAAACCGCCCATCATCAAGGTTGAGGCCGTCTATGACAAAGGGGTGGACGATTTTCTGGAGGCGGTGGACCGGCATGCGGCGTATCTGGAAAAAACGGCGGGTGGACTGAAATCCCGGCGGAGTCCCGACCGGGTACGCCAGGAAATGGTGGAAATGATCAAAGCCCGGTTGTTTGAGGAAGTGCTGGACAAATTGACGGAAAGCGGCGCCTTTGAAAGTACTGTTGATGCCATTGTGAAAGGGGAACTGGACCCCTATTCAGCCTGCGAAAACCTGGTTTTTCCAGCGCTGGGGGAGCTTCCCGCCGAAAAGTAGTCTTTTTTTTAAAGAGAGGTTTATGCGCAGTATTTTCTGGTGGGTACGCCAGGTCATCTTGGTCCTTGTGGGTTGTTTATTTCTTGCTTTCGGGATTCTGATGCTGGTTTCGGCGTATAAGCTGAAGGATCCCTACTCCTTTATCATGGCATTTTTTGCATCCAATCTCATGATCCTCATCAGCGCCACCCTGGTTTTGGGCTTTGTTCTCCGGATGGTCAAAGTCTACAGGTTATTAAGGGATAACGAAGATTAGTGAAGACCCCAGGAGGGATCCATGCCCGCTCGCAAAAAAGACCGGCCCATCGGAAAACGGCTCGGGAAGCTGCGAAAAGAAAAGAAGCTTACCCTCAAGCACATTGGTAACGAAACAGGGCTGAACCCCAAGTTTATCTCCCAGGTGGAAAAAGGGGAGGTGATGCCGCCGGTTTCGGTGATCCTGCAGTTGTCGAGGGCGCTGGAAGTGGATTCCAGTCTGCTCCTCAGGGAGGAGAAAAAGCTCGCCGGTGAGGAAAAGGCCGAAGGGTACCAGAAACGGACCGAAGACTACAGTTATGAGACCCTTACCCCCGAAGCACGCCACAAACACTTGAAAGCCTTCAAAATCTTCATCGATCCCAAAAGTGAACACAAGCCCGTGGGGTACCAGCATCAGGGGGAGGAGTTCCAGTATGTGATCCGGGGGAAAGTTGAAGTGATGGTGGGTGAGAACAAGAACATTCTGGGTCCCGGGGAGAGTCTCCATTTCAATTCATCCATTGTTCACAAACTCAAGAATGTCAGTTCGGAGAAAGCGGAATTGCTGGTGGTGCTTTATACGCCTTGAAGTTGTCAGTTATCAGTTTTCAGTTATCAGTAGTGGCGCTCCTTTTGAAATTTGAGGATTTCGAAGTAGGGAAGAGATCTTCATGATAATGTGAAGATTTCTATAAACCGCTTCAAAATATTATCAATATGCTGTTACTGACAACTGATAACTGACAACTGATAACTAATACCTTATATCCAACCACCCCGATCGAATCTTGAGGGATGAAAAATGGCCTACCAACTCAATGAAGAACAACGGATGATCCGCGCCATGGTCAGGGAGTTTGCCAGGGAGACGGTTTTACCCACGGCGGCGGAGCGGGATCTGACCGGTGAATTCCCAGCAGAAAATCTGAAAAAAATGGGAGAATTGGGCCTCTTGGGCATGAATGCCCCGGTTGAGTTTAACGGGGCAGGGGTGGATACGGTCAGCTACTGCCTGGCCCTTCAGGAGATTGCCTATGCCTGCGCATCCACGGCGGTGATCATGTCGGTGCACAATTCGGTTGCCTGCGGACCCATTAACCTGTTCGGATCCGATTCCCTGCGGGATAAATACCTGAAAAAGCTGTCGACCGGCGAAATGATCGGCTCATTCGCCCTCACGGAACCGGGAGCGGGTTCAGACCCGGTGAGTCAGAAAACCAAGGCCGTCCGGGATGGCGATAGCTATATTATTAACGGTACCAAGATGTTCATTACCACGGGTAAGAATTCCCATTTGACGGTGGCCACGGCCTATACGGACCGTGACAAAAAACATCGCGGCATCAGCGCCTTCGTGGTGGAAAAAGGGACACCTGGATTTTCCGTGGGCAAGGAAGAAAATAAAATGGGGCTTCGCGCCTCCGACACAGTGGAGTTGATCTTCGAGGATTGCCGCGTTCCGGCGGAAAACCTTCTGGGCCAGGAGGGGGACGGGTTCATGATTGCCATGACGTCTCTCGACGGAGGGCGGATCGGTATATCGTCCCAGTCCCTGGGGGTGGCCCAGGCGTGCCTGGACGCAGCGGTGGGGTATGCCAAAGAGCGGGTTCAGTTCGGGAAAGCCATCGCAAATTTTCAGGGACTTCGGTGGATGATCGCCGACATGGCCACCCAGATTGAAGCCGCCAGGCTTTTGACTTTCAACGCGGCCGCCATGCGGGACCGTGGGGAGAACTACACCGCCGCGGCCTCAATGGCCAAAGTATTCGCTTCCGAAATGGCCAACAAGGTGGCCTACCAGGCCTTGCAGATTCACGGGGGATATGGTTACATAAAAGAGTACCCGGTTGAACGGTACTACCGGGATGCCCGGGTGTTCACCCTTTACGAAGGAACCTCTGAAATCCAGAGGACCGTCATCGCCAAACACGTCATCGGGAAATAGGTTTTTCGATGCATTTTGAAGATCTTTAACTTTAGGGAGGTTTTATATGTCCAAGGAAAGCGCAGCGGTCGCCATTTACAATTCTCACACTGAGGCTGAAACCGCCATCAGGGCACTGGAAAAAGCCGGTGTCAATATGAAAAAACTGTCCATTCTGGGTAAGGACTACCATGCGGAAGAAAACGTGGTGGGCTACTACAATGCCGGAGACCGGATGAAGTTCTGGGGAAAACTGGGCGCCTTCTGGGGCGGGATCATGGGGTTGCTTTTCGGGTCTGCCCTCTTTTTTATTCCGGGTGTGGGCCATATCGTTGCCTTGGGACCGGTGGGCGGCATGATCCTGGGGGCCGTCGAAAATGCCATTATTGTGGGAGGGCTCAGTGCTCTGGGAGCAGGCCTTTTCAGCATCGGGATTCCAAAGAACAGCGTGGTCAAATATGAAACCGCGGTCAAGGCCGACAAATTCCTGGTCATCTTCCATGGTACCGAAGAAGAGGTGAAAGATGCCAGGGAAAGACTGCACGCCACCAATCCCGTGGAAGCCAATGCGCACCTGGTCAGCGAGCAGAAGGAAAAGAAGTAGGGGCAGTCAAGTGCGATTGCATCAAAGGCCAGAGATTTTTTGCTTAAGGAGAAAACCATGTCGAATATCGAGGATTTACTTTCTAGAATAACTGTAAATCCCCGAATAATGGTCGGTAAACCGACCATCCGGGGAATGAGAATTACAGTAGAGCAGATTCTTCGGGCGCTTTCGGGCGGTTTGTCTGAAAAGGAACTCCTAGAAGAATACCCCGAGCTTGAAAAGACCGATTTCCAGGCGGTATTCGCATATGTGACGACGTTGGTTGAAGAAGAACAGGTTTACCCTGTTCGGGTATCCGCATGATTTCATCATCCGAGTTGAAATTTCTGATTGATGTCGGCGTGGGAATAGGAATCGAAAATTACCTGCACCAAGAAGGTTATGATACAAAAACGGTCAGAGAAATTGATCCCAGTATGGAGGATGAGGAGATCATACGCACTGGTGTCTTGGAAAATCGTATGATCGTGACGATGGACAAGGATTTCGGGGAACTGGTGTACCATTCTTCAATGGAACATTGCGGTGTGCTGTTGCTTAGACTTGAAAATGCAAATGGCTCTGAAAAACTGCAGGTCGTTAAACATATTATGAAAAATTATGGCTCTCAGATAAAAAACTGCTTCTGTGTGTTTCAGAACGACAAATTTCGAATCAGGCAAATAAACTATTGAATATTAAGTGGTTATTCTGAAAAGGCGGTATGGCGCAGCACACCCATGCCGCCTTTTTTTTGTATGAGATCCATCTCCTCGGGGGTTCGCGAAAGGAGTCCCCCGGCAAATCCCAGGGCATTGATGGAGATGGATTCAAAGAATTCCCTTGATCGCGGGACCAGCAGCATCCACTCGCGGGTGAAAAGCAAGTTGTAGGGACCGGACTGGAGGGTTTCCTCCCGTTCGGTAAAGGGGTTCATTCCCACCTGCTGAAGCATGAGGCGGTACATCTGGAACAGGGCCTGGGCCGCCATGTCATGGGGAATATCCGTCATGGATGAAAACCGTTTGAAGGCATGAATAAAGGGGATTCCCGAGACACTGCCCGGGCGTTTCTGTGGTTGTTCAAGCAGGCTTTCCATGGGGACTGCACGCCCCGAGGATGCCATGGGAAGGGGAATCAGCTGAAGATGCTTGTGGTCCTGGCTGGCGCCCGCAATTTTTCCGCCGTTATAGAAAGCCAAGCCTTCAAATTCACCCATGCAGCGCCAGATGGCTTCAAAATCCCGAACCGTCAGAAGGGTTTCCTGGTGCTCGAAGTCCCTGGTGACGATGAGCAGATGGTGTTCAATCACATTGAATTTGTTGAGCAGGCACAGGTGGGAAGGGGAGATGTCCGCTACAAACATTGCCTTTTCATGGGGCAGAAAGGGGTTCGGTTTTTCTCTTTTGCTATTTTCACCCTGTAGAATTTTGTCCGCATCTTTTCGGGCCAGACTGCTCACCACGCGGACCAGGAAATCGACCCCGCCATCCGTTATGACGTTGCCTTCCGTTAAAATGGGTTTCAATGCGCCGCAATTCAACGCTTCCCCGGTCGTTTTAAGGATTCGGTTCCACAGGGTACCTTTTTCAAAGGGTGAGGGTCTGGCTTTCGTGTTCATTTATTAAAGGACGTCTTCCGGTATAACAGCATTTTCAGGCCATTCTTCGGGAATGATCTGCCCTGTTTTTTCCTGCGCCTTTTCCTTTAATGCCATAAGCCTGGGACGTTTGAATTCATGTCTGGGTGTTTTGGGTATCCTGCCGCTCAGGATGGATTCGGATCTGAGCCGCCGCCCCAAAGTCCGTTCCATGAGGGTCCCTATTTCCAGCAGTCGGTCAATGTCAATGGTGCCCACATCGATCCCCATCTCATCCAGCATAACGCAGAGATCTTCAATGCTCGTAAGGCCCACCACATTGGGGTCCCGGTAATAATAGGCGCCGGTGCCCGGCACCGGTGTCCGGTCCACGAAATTGGCGGGCTGGCCCCCCGTCCCCCCGAGGGTCCCTTCAAAGATCTGGACCCCTGCCTGAAGGGCCGCCAGTACATTGGCCAGGCCCCACCCCCGGGTCACATGGAAATGCCCGATGTGCAGGTCCGGGTCGGGAATCTGATCCAGCACCATGGAAAAATACCGGTAGACCTGATCAGGCGGTGCCGAGCCGTCATGGTCCGCATGCTCGATGTCATGGGCGCCGATGCTCAACCACCGCTTGGTGAACTCCACGGCGTCTTCCAACTGCGTGGGGCCGCTGATGGGGCTTCCCCAGATGGTGCTGACGGTACCGCACATTTTGATGCCCGCATCCCGGCATTTTTTAATACACCGCTCCGCTTCCCGCCAGTATTGGGGCAGGGTGGTACCGCTGTTGGCAAAATGATGCTCTTCGTCTGTGGAGACCATCATCAGCACCCGGTCCGGCCCACGGCCCTGCTCTTTGAGTGAAATGGCCCGGTCCACGGACGCTTCTCGAATGGTCACGGCAGTCCATTCAATCTCCGAAGGATCGATATTCCGTTTGGCCAGCCGGCGGTTGAAAATATCCGATCGGACCCCTTCAAGGACCGCTTCGGCATCCTTGAACTGGGGCATGATACGGGCATTCCCCAGGTTGGTGACCTCCATGCGCCGAACCCCGGCGAAAGCCAGTTCCTGCAGGTAGTAGATTTTGGCTTCGGTGGGGACAAAGATTTCCTCGTGTTGAAATCCATCGCGGATGGTGATGTCTCCCACATGTACCTTCTTGGGCATCCTGGGATGTTGGGTGAACATGTCGTGGTGGCTCATGGTTTTTTTCCTCCTCGATTATTTTTCGGTTACGGTTCTCTAAGTCGAGGCCCTAAAATCAGGGACCCGTTGTTCAAGCATGGCGGTCAACCCTTCAATAAATTTGGGGTCCCTGTAGAGGGCTGCGTCCGCCTGCAGTTCTTCGTGGACGAAGCGCTCCTCGTCGTAGGTTGATAAGTCCAGATTATGAAGCAGCCCATCCAGTGCAGCGATGGATTGGGGCGCCAGGGGTCGACCCAAACGGGTGATCTCCCCTTGAACATCCTTCAAGGGTTGATTTCGAATATGGGCATAATGATCCGGGTTCACTCTCTTTTTTACTTCTTTGATAATATCGTTTCGGGAGGCCGGCGATTTGCGGTTCTCAGGGGAAACGGTGGGGATCTGGTCTTTGGCGCAGGTGGCCATTTCCAGCGCACGGGGGAGCATCAGGAGCCCGGTATCATAATCGTGTTTTTCAAGAAGCAACCCGTACGCCTGGATGTCTTCATTGTTCTTCTTCGGAAATGGAAAGTCAACGGTTACCACATGGTTGTAGATGCCCATGTGTCTCAGGTCTTGTGCATGGACCATCCGTGCGGTTTTGGTCATGTATTCCGCATTTTCAAGGCCCGCTTTGGTCAAAACCCTGGCCATGCCGGCCCAACCCGGGATAATGCCGATCATGGCTTCGCTGAAACACATGCCGCTTCTGGAATCACCCACCAGAACATCGCACATGAGCTGGATTTCAGCGGACCCCCCGAACCGCAACCCGCCCCCGCAAA
>JAERTK010000340.1 GCA_016844935.1 Desulfobacteraceae bacterium
CCGGGTCCCTGCGTAAAGGGATCTTGGGGATTCGAAGGACCGCTTACGCCAATAATATCAAGGCGGCCTTCCGCCTGGGATGCAATATCCTTTTGCTGGTGGCGCCGCCCGAGGCATGGGCAAAGCTGGAAACGGTTTCCGGTGCTGACCGCCGCATTGACGTGTGGTGGCGGGATGATCCAGGCGGGCGTTTAATGATCCTTTTGGCCCACCTTATGACGCGGAACCCCCAATGGGAAGAGGCCCGGATTCGCTTGATGGCCGGCGCTTCGGGATCGGAAAATGATATTGAGGTTGTCAAGGAAGATCTCCGGGGAATGCTGGGGGAGATTCGGATCATTGCGGACCCCCAGGTGGTCACAGACCCGGACGAGCTGTCCATCGCCCGAAACTCCGAGGATGCGGCCCTGGTATTGATGCCCTTTCGTATTGGGAGCGGGGAAATTGTGGCGGCCTACCATACGGACATCGATGATCTTGCCGGGCGGGGGACGATGGTTGCCCTGGTGCTGGCAGCTGAGGACATTGATCTGGAAGCAGAACCCGAAGAGGGAAAACACGGGGAGGTGGCCGCTGCTCTCGATGCCCTGACGGATGCCGGCAGCAGGGTCGATCAGGCTGAAAAAGAAGCGGAAGCGGCCCGAAAAAAAGCGGAAGAAGCAGAAACCCGGTTGAGCCAGGCTATGAAAGCGGCCAGGCCGGGCATTGAGCGGGAAGAGATGGCGAAGATCGAGGCGGCCGTGGAAACGGCCCGTGAAGCGGTTAGGGAGGCGCATAAGGTGGAACGGAAGGTGGCCAAGGCCCGGGCCGGGGAGATCCTTTCACAACGCCATGCGGAAGCCGTGGGTGCTGTCAAGAATTCTGAAAAGGAAAAAACCGAAGAATAGCGGTGTAACGCTCGGTATCTATTTCTTCTTTTCTCTTTTCAATTTTCGTTTTTCTTTTGAACTAAGCTGGGCCTTTTTCTGTTGCTCTTTTTTGCCTTTATCTTTTTTGCCTTTATCAGCCATTCTATTTCTCCTTGTGGGGTTGGGGTCGAGTCAATCTATCATATTGCGATTTCAAATTCCAGGATTAGGTGCTGTGTCTCCCGAATTATGATAAGGAACGTGGCCGCAATAACTTCCCCAACCATGCATCATAGCTTCAGACCATCTTCGCCCGATCTGAAATAACAAAAACATTGAAATAGCCTGCTATTCCTTCAGCTTTTGTGATTTCAGATCGAACAAATCTGGCCTAAATCTATGCGCCTTCTTGTGAAAGCTATTACGGCCACGTTCCTAAAGGGGTCTTCTACCTCGTCTCAATCTTGCAACCCCAGAATTTTTATAATCTCTGTATTGTTTATATTTTCTCTGCTGATAAAAACAACATCTGTATTGACTTTTTGTTTTATATCTTTTCCACGAATTGCACGATATACAGTGTGTACCCCTTGATATCCCATCTGAAAAGGACGTTGAACAATAAAACCATAAATATGCTTGGATTTTAATGATTCAATCATTATTTTATGTGCATCGAAGCCAATATGGACCACCTTTCCTGCTTTATTAAGACGCTCAAGAGCTTTTATAACACCAAGACTTGTTGATTCATTGGGGGTAAATATTCCATCAATCTTCTTTGAGCCCTTTAGTATTCGATATGCTTCTGATCTCGCTTCTCCAACCATTGTTCCAATATATTGGTCTACTACGATTTCAAGACCGCCACCGGTTGCCCCTTTGATAAAACCCTTTTCTCTGGCAGTGGTAGAGACCACATCTTCATTAAATCGAAGGAGGGCTATTTTCCCTTTCCCACCAAGGGCTTTTGCCATTTCGATACCGGCCTTTTCTCCGGCAGAAAAATTTTCAGTTTTAATGATGCTTATTCTGTCACCGCCAATGTCACGGTCTATGAATACGGTTGGGATTCCTTGGGCCTTTAATTTCGCAACATCCTTTTTTCGGTCCTTGGAATTTGGCGCAAGAACCAAACCTTTACATCCAAACTTCATCGTTGATTCAATAATGTAACGTTGTCCTTCCACATTGGCTTCATCAACGGCTCCCCTGGCATGTATCTCAATACCCAGTTCCTTGCCTGCTTGATTCGCTCCCTTTATCACATCACCCCAAAAACCTTGCCCGCCTCCTGCCGTAACAACGCCTATGCATTCTGCCGTTGCATGGGATCCAAAACAAAAGAACATCCCAACTACAAAAATCATTTTAATCAATAATTTTATTGAAGACGCCATATCATCCTCTTTTTGCGGTGAATTGAACAGGCTGTCAAAGCACTTCGCTGTGCGGCACCACCGGGACGCGAGTAGACATGGCATGCAGTGCAATGTTGTGAATCATTTCATCTACCGTAGTGCAACAGTCAGCAAGGATTGAGACCTTATATTTCTCAGCCGATTTTGAAATAGCCGTATGGGTAACACAATTTTGCGTCATCATACCACAAACAAACAGCTCTGTTGCGCCAAGACTTGCCAAAGTCTCTTCCAGCGTGGTTTCAAAAAAGCTGTCGGCATGCTCTTTGATAACAATGGCTGCATCGGGAGCAGCCGCAAGAATACGCGAATGTACATCTGCCCCCGTAGTGCCTTTATTGAAGAAGGGCGCAATACCCCTGGCGGCATTGGCGATATGTTGTATCACGATGACAGGGACATCCTGCGAGATCGCTTTCTGGATAGCGATCTCGGTGTTTTTCAGAATTGCGTCGGTATTCCAAAGTGGGAATTTCCCATCTGGGAAATAGTCATTTTGCAGATCGATAACCAATAGCGCTTTGTTCATGGTTGTCTCCTTTTTTTCATTTGAATCGGTCATCGGACTTCTTGTGGGAGACATTCTTTTTCGTTTGCTCAAGCCATCCGGTCCTGACATCGGTCTGAGCATCGAATTCCGGGATGTAGGGTTTCAAATCAAGCAGTGGTGTGCCGTCCAGAACGTCCACGTTCTCAATGGTTAAAACGCCGTCTGCAACCCCGCGGAGACGAACCACCGACAATCCGATAGGGTTCGGGCGCTTGGGAGCACGGGTCGCGAAAACCCCGTGACGCTCCGAATCGAGGAAAGGAACGACTTCGAGGTCAAACCCCCGGCTGCGGTGAAATTGGTAAAGAAGAATAATATGTGAAAAGCCATCCAGATCCTTCAGGCCTTTCCGGAACGGCTCAAATATTTCAATGGTTCCCCTGATATCTTTAGCACCCGCAGGCTGAATCGGCATACCTTGCGGCTCGGTGAATGGGGAGTGAATAATTCCTATGGTCTTATATTCCATATTCATCCTTTTACTTGAACTTGGGTTTTCGTAGTTTATCAAGATATGATTATTTTGCCCAGGTTGATACTATAACATTCTTTTCGAGACTGTGATACATTTACATTCCTCGGGAACTTCACCCAACCCCTGCACCCTAGCAGGCATTAGTGAATTACAACTAATACAAAGAAAATGGCGTTTTACCGTCATTATTGCCAAAGCGGAAAAAAGCGGGCTTGACCCCGATCCGTTCTTGGTGTAGGTGGTCCTACATGGAATTAGCTGACTATGGATTCGGGATTGTGTTTAACGGGTTCATGTTGACCAAAATTTTTGAATTCAAAGGCGGGGATAGGGGGGAGTATGACGTCAGGCATTGCATTTGACAACGAGAAGTATATGAAAGAGCAGGCATCGGAAATTCTGGACCGGGTGAAAAGGTTTGACGATAAGCTTTACCTCGAATTCGGCGGTAAGCTTTTGTACGATTATCATGCGTCCAGGGTTTTGCCGGGGTATGACCCCAACATCAAGATGCGGCTCCTTCAGGAGTTAAAAGACAAAGCTGATATTTTGCTCTGCATCTATGCGGGTGATATTGAAAGGAAAAAAATGCGGGCTGATTTCGGCATCACCTATGACTCGGATGCATTGAAGTTGATTGATGATCTGAGAGGATGGGGAATCACGGTCCTGGGTGTGGTGATTACCCGTTTTGAAAATCAGCCGTCGGCGCAGCAGTTCAAAACCAAACTGGAAAGAAGAAAAATTAAAGTCTACACACACCAGTTCACAAAAGGTTATCCCACGGATGTGGACCTCATTGTCAGTGACGAAGGTTATGGGGCCAATGAATATATTGAAACGGAAAAGCCGCTGGTGGTGGTTACGGGCCCCGGTCCCGGAAGCGGAAAACTGGCCACCTGTCTCTCCCAGGTGTACCATGAACATAAACGGGGGATTCAGGCGGGATACGCCAAATTCGAGACATTTCCCATCTGGAATCTGCCCCTGCGGCACCCCGTCAATGTGGCCTATGAGGCTGCCACCGCAGATATCGGGGATTTCAATTTGATTGATCCCTTTCATCTGGAGGCGTACGATCAGAAGTCGGTCAACTACAATCGTGATGTGGAAGTCTTTCCCGTTCTTAAGAGAATCCTGAAGAAGATCGGGGGAGGAGAATCCTTCTATCAATCCCCCACCGATATGGGTGTCAATCGGGCCGGATTTGCCATAACGGAAGAAGGCATTACGGAAGAGGCCGCCAAGCAGGAAACCATCCGGCGCTACTTCCGGTATCGATGCGAATATGCCATGGGGTTAACGGATTCGGGAACGGTTCAGCGGGTGGAATTGCTTATCAAGGATTTCGGTCTGGAGCTTAATTACCGGAATGTGGTTGAGCCGGCACGGGAAGCCTCCCTGGATGCCCAAGAGAGAGACAAGGGGAGTGAGGGAATCTATTGTGGGGCGGCCATCGCCCTCAAGGACGGCGCCATCATCACCGGGAGCAACTCTATCCGCCTCCACGCGGCGTCAAGCCTCGTTCTTCATGCCGCCAAACACCTGGCAGGAATTCCGGAGAAAATCAAGCTGCTGCCGCCTTTTATTATTGAGTCGGTGCGGAATCTCAAGATGGAGGTTCTCAACGAAAAGACCCTCAGCCTGGATCTCCTGGAAACCCTCATCGCCCTCAGCATCAGCGCCGCCACAAACCCGGCAGCCCAGATCGCAGTGGAAAAACTCAATGAACTTCAGGGTTGCGAAGTCCATATGACACACATGCCCACGCCCGGAGACGAGGCGGGTCTACGGCGGCTCGGGGTCAATCTGACCAGTGACCCGAATTTTTCAACCAAGGACCTGTTTGTTTCCTGAAAGTCGATCTGTCAAATATACTGCCCTCGGAACTCCAATAATGCGTTTTTCAGGTATTTTTCATGCAAAAGCTTTGCGAAAAGTAAATCTCAAGTTACACTGACATTAGGCCTTTCAATAGGAACCGGGAATTGTTCGAAAAATTGGCAGTTTTGACCTCCTTCCCAATGCTGGCTACTCTATTGTACCCTGATGGAGATCGCAGTCATGAAATTTTCAAATAAGCTTTCCCTCGGGAAGGGAACCATCTTCGAGATCTATTTCCCCGCATTGGAAAAGATGTTTGAGGAAGAAAAAAAGCCCCTGGGACAGGTCAAAGGGGGTTCTGAAAAAGTCCTCTTTGTGGATGACGAAGAATCCATGGTGAACCTGAACCACCAACGTTTGGAGCGGTTGGGTTATCAGGTTCAAAGTACCACAAAACCTTTAGAGGCCCTGGAATGGTTTAAAGCCGACCCGGATCAATTTGATGTTATCATAACCGACATGACCATGCCTCGGTTGACCGGCGACAGGCTGACCGCGGAAGTTCTGAAAATTCGACCGCGAATGTTGGTGATCATCTGCACCGGCTACAGCATCACAGCAGTTCAGCCACTTCCTGAGAGAAGAGTTCCAAGTCTTTCAGGTCATGGATAATGATATCGTAAACCTGGCCATAATCCACATCCCAATAGACGTGAACCAGGCGATTTCTGAACCCGGCCATGGTTCCCAGTCTTTTGGCCAGTGACGGCGCTATGAGACCGGCCTTCCCCAGCGTGAGAAAACATTCCGTATATCCTTCGGGAACCCGGGTCAGTTTTTTCGCCGAAAGATGAAAGCAGATATTCAAAGCCGCTTCCATGGCGGTCAAAAGACGGGACCGAGCAATATCCTGAGCATCTTCATCCGCGAGGAACGCTTCCCGGCTCATGGTTCCGAACCGATTCAGCCTTTCCAGGGAACCGGAAATATCCTGAAGTTTCGCGCGTATTCGATCAGGGTTGAGCATCACGGGAAAAAGCCTCTTTGGTGTGGTAAGTGAGAATGGGGGCGATGTCCAGATAAAGGGATGCAATCTTCGTCATTATCGCCAATCGCATGTCCGGGTTTCGGTCCATCAGCAGTCTGCCGCTGAGGGCGTGGTATTGAAGGGGAATACCGGCAGAATTCATAATTTTCACATCCACGGGAAATGGAAATTCCAGGTGTTGAATGATAGCGGTTTCAAGTTCTATTTCAAAAAAATAGGGGCGAAGGGGCAGGTTGTCGGGTATCAGAAAAACAGCGATATCCAGATCCCGAAAACAGGAAGCTTCCAAAAACGAACCATGGGCATAGGCAAAAAGAATGCTCAGATCCTCTTCAAGAAAACCGGAGATTCGTTGCAGACAGGTCTCCCTTTTTTCAGCGGAAAGTGTGTAGGTTTTGATTTTATTGTTCACGGGGACCTGTTCGAAAATTGATGCTCTTTTGTAATGACAATTCCGGAAAAGTTCTTTAATCCGTATATGTTTTCATGAAAACCCTTCGTATACTAATGCATGGCATGATCTTGGTCAAGAAACATTACTTCCTGTTTAAATTCTTTAGATTTTCTTCAACGCGCAATATTTTGGGATTGATTTTTTCCCCATATTTTGTTCCCCTGTTGTCAATTTACTGAAAATAGCGAAAAAAAGTCATATTGTTATGAAAAATTATCGAAAAGAATTGTGGCTTGAGGTGCCGTCCCGGCGAGCTTTTGTCAATATCACGCCTGAGGTAGAACAATGCCTCGGGGAGAGTGAGGAATTGGGGACAAATCTGCTGTTGACTGTTATTCAGTAATATAGATTCTCAACGAAAAAAGGTTACACGCATAAGATATTTTGGGACCAAGCAGGAATGGTTGATCGTTGTTTCAGTGGGGATACCCCACTTCCTTAAAAAAAATACAAGGAGCAAGACATGAAAAACAATAAATTGGCCCTGGCTGCGGCAACTTTGATGATCGCGTTTTCATTTTTATCGTGCTCGGGTGATTCATCGTCGGATTCATCATCGGAGCAAGGAATTGTCTATGTTGATAACTCCAATACTTCAGGTGTTGAAGATGGTAGTTATGAATATCCATATTCAGCGATACAAAAGGCTATAGACAGCGCTTCCGGAGATAATACGGTGGTTTATGTACGCAAAGGAAACAAGCCATACTCCGTGGAAGAGGGTTATCTGATTCACCTTGATGGAACCAGGAATTTAGCTCTCTGGGGCAGTGGCTATAATGAAGGTTTCCCCGGAATACCTGCCACGGGATATCCGGTTTTGCAAAGCTCTACCTTGGCGAAAGAAAGACCAATTTATATGGAAGATGTTGAAAACATAAGTATTATAGGTTTGGATTTTCGAGGGGGGGAACAAAACGTTGTATATGCCGGAGGAGCAAAGAAACTGACCATCAAGCATTGTATCATAAGCGGAGCTGATCCGGCCCCCGTATGGAATAGGACCAGCGGGATATTGATTTATTCTTTTGGTAATGGGGACAAATCATCGGATATCACCATAACGGGTAATACGCTTTACGACAACCATACAGGAGGGATCAATGTATCGGTTTTCGGAAACTCTAACTATGGATTTGAATCAGCTGCGGAAAATGTGTTGATAGCCGGGAACACTTTATATCAAACACAAGAATCTGAATACGCGATGCAGTTGCCGATTATTTGTGAAATTTGGTGTGGCCTTATGGAGGATATCACCATAGAGAATAATAATATCTATAATTTTGGAGAAGGGAGCGCATGGACTCCAGCAGGCATTTTCTTTCTACAACGCATGACTGAAAATCCATTAAGCAAAAATATTATCATTAGAAATAACAATATTTCAAATTCAGTTAGCGATTCAGATGGCATCTGGGTAGAAGTGATGTCCGGTAAAATGGAAAATTTAGTGATTTCAGGAAATAGTACCCATACAGGAAAAGGAATCACTCTGATAGCGCCTGGAGCAGGCGGGGAACCCGGATCCGGAGGAGGTGTTATAGATGGGGCGGTGGTTACCGGAAACACAATAACAGATAGTCTGCATCCCAGTCTGGCCGGATTGCTGCTTGTCGCGCAGGAGGACGGCAGTTTATCGGCCAGCGTCTCCAGGAATATCATCAAGGACGGCTTGGGGTATGGCGTCTGGTTGGACCGCGATATTGATGCGACGCTGTCTGTGGATTTAGGCGGCGGGCCGCTGCAGTCGGAAGGCTACAATTCCATATACAACAATCAACTGGGCGAAATCGGGATCGAGGACGAAAACGTCGGTCCTCAAACAGCGAAATACAACTGGTGGGGACAGGCCGACGACCCCGGTTCTTTGATCGAAGGCGATATGGACTATACGCCGTGGCTGACGGAGGACCCCAACTGAAGACATCTGCGTTTCCTTGACCAAAGAGAAGAAGCGATGGCCCCCCGGTCATGGATGTGTGGACGGGAACGGAGACAAAATCAGATCGAAAGAAAGGACTTTACAAACGACGTTCAATTGATAAAATTACCACATTCCATAATGAAATTTTTTAAATATTTTAAGGAGGGTATCAGGATGAAAAAAGGGTTTTTGGTTATTCTTTTGATGGGTGTTTTTATTGTGGCTAGTTCGGGTTTTGCGGCGGGAAAAAGCGCAGGTGAGAGCGCGAAAGATGCTGGGAAAAGCGTTCAAAAAAGCGCTGAAGCCGTGGGCAGCGACATCAAGAAAGGCTCCCAGGAGTTTGGAAGAGATGTGAAGGAAGGGGCTCAGCAGGTCGGAAAAGATGCATCAACCATGGGTAAGGAAGTGGGGCAGGGCTTCAAGAAAGGCGCGGAGGAAGTTGGAGATGGTTTTAAAAAAGGCGCGGAGGAAGTAGGTAAAGGGTTCAAGGAAGGGGCTAAAGGCACCGGGAAATAGACTTTTTTTTACACTGATCGTTGTTTCTTTTTTGATTAAGGAGAGCGGGTTTGCGTTCGGACATACTGAAAAAAGATATTGAGACATTGCCTCACCGGGCACTGCTGTGTTCCGCGGGATTGAAGAAAGAAGATTTTGACCTGGATAAGCCTTTTGTGGGTGTGGCAAACAGCTACAATAATATTATCCCGGGCCATATTCACCTCAATGAATTAACCGAAGCCGTCAAAAAAGGCATTCGGGATGCAGGCGGCGTACCGCTGGAATGGGGTGTTCCCGGTGTCTGCGACGGAATTGCCATGTACGTGGAAATGAGGTTGAGCCTCCCCAGTCGGGACCATATCGCGGACAATATTGAAATCATGGTGCTGTCCCATTCACTGGATGGCTGGGTGGGTGTTACTTCCTGCGACAAAATTACACCCGGCATGCTCATGGCAGCCGGCCGTCTGGACCTTCCGGCTGTGATCCTCACCGGCGGACCCATGAAAGCCAATATGGTTAATGGCGAAAAACACCATCCCATTGAAGGATTCGGCCTTGTGGGCCAGGTGAAAGGGGGGCGGATGACGGCCGACGAGGCGGAGGGCATGCTCCCGAAAATGGTATGCGGGGCCGGTTCCTGCGTGGGCCTCTACACGGCCAACACCATGGCGGTGGTTTCTGAGGTGCTGGGCATGTCGGTGACCGGTTGTGCCACAACCCCGGCCCTGGATCCGGCAAAAATGGAACAGGCCTATGAATCGGGAAAGCGTGTTGTGGAACTGATCAAAAAGGACGTCCGGCCCCGGCGTATTATGACTGAGCAGGCTTTTGAAAATGCCGTCAGGGCGGATATGGCCATGGGGGGATCCACCAATGCGGTGCTGCACATCCCCGCCGTGGCAGCAGAAGCCGGGGTTCTGGTTGATCTGGAAATGTTTGACCGTATCGCCAAAGAAACCCCCCATCTCTGCGCCATTATTCCCGCGGGGGCCTACGAAATGGCGGATGTCCACCGGGCGGGAGGCGTGCCCGCTGTCTTGAGCCGCCTGCGCCATTTGATAAAGGATTCTGAAACAGTCAATGACCGGTCTGTGGCGAGTATTGCCGCCCGTGGGGAAGCGTTGGATGAGGATGTTATAAGGCCCTTTGAAAACCCCTATCATCCCCAGGGAGGCATTGCCGTGCTGAAAGGCAACATCGCACGCAGCGCGGTCATCAAGCAGACAGCGGTGGAAGATAACATGCAGGTGCACAGTGGGCCTGCAAGGGTTTTCCACACGGAAAAGGACCTTCTAGATGCCATTGAAAGCCGCAGCATCTCCGAAGGGGATGTGATCGTGTTGCCCTTTCAGGGTCCTTGCGGCGCCCCGGGTATGCCCGAAATGTTGACCCCCACCGATGCCATAAAAGGCGCCGGCTACAGCAGGGTGGCGCTGATCACGGATGGACGCTTTTCCGGTGCCACCAGTGGTCCATGCGTGGGCCATATGGAAATGGAAGCGTTTAACGGCGGCCCTATCGGTGCCATTGCGGATGGTGATCTGATAGAGATTGATATTCCGGAGAGAAGCCTGAACGTCCGGTTGAGTGACGCTGAGATTGAAGAGCGTCTGAAACACGTACGGCCGCCTGAAAGGGAGATGACTTCTTTATTGAGGCAGTACCGGGACAAATTCAGGGGCAAGAACTGCTATGGACAGCCGTGAAAAGAAAATAGAGACCATGGGAAGAAGCGGTACGGGGCTCGGGATGAGAGTGATATGGGGAACCGTGAAAGACCACAAGGGTTATATGGATGTAAAAAGTGAACCGGGAAAAGGATCTGTCTTCACGGTTTATTTCCCCGCGATACTGGAAAATTTCAATTCTTAAAAAGGTGAATGGGCGGGGGAATTGTGCGCAAAGCCCCATGAAAACGAAAGCCCGAATTCTTCCGGGCCGGCGACCCGGACAGCTGTAAGAAATGCGGCTGCCTGCCACTTTCCCATGCCCGCCTTGGTCACCAGGTCGCTGTGGAATTTCATATCCACCCGTTTTCTCTCAATAGGGTTTCCCAATTCCCCATAGCCGTAACAGAGATCATGGGGGAGGCAGCATTTATAGGTGACATCCCGCCAGTCACAGCCCGTGAACAACCCCATGATTTCGTCGGGAAGCCCGGAGCACCCGTCAAATTCCCACGTTTTGTATTGGCCGGGATCGGTTTCAATCCGTTCGACCAGATAGTCCAGATTGAAATGTTGGCACAGCAAAAGGGCCTTTTCCGTGGTGACCATGTCTCCAATCTCAGGGTATTTCATCGTTTTCTCCCTGTGTTAATTGCAAACCATCTACAGTTTTCCGATGGTATTTCGTCCGATGATCATCTTCTCCACCTCTTTGGCCCCCTCATAAATTTCAAGGACCTTGGCGGCCCGATAGAACCGTTCGATATCCTGCTCGTTGAAGTATCCATAGCCGCCGTGAAGCTGCAGCGCCTCATCCACCACTTCCACGGCTGTCCTGGCCGAGTACATTTTGGCCATGGCGGTGATGTCCGTATCGCCTTTTCCCTGGTCCAGAAGGGTACAGGCTTTGTGGGCAAGGGTCCTGGCCAGTTCTATCTTGGTGGCCATATCGGCGATCTTAAACTGGGTGGACTGAAAGGAACCCAGTTTCCGGCCGAACTGTTCACGGCTTCGAATATGATCGATGGCCTGATCTAGAGCCCCCTGGGACAGGCCCACGCCGTGGGCCGCCACGTAAGCCCTGGAACGGTCAAAGAAAGCCATGAGTTGGCTAAACCCGTTACCTCGTTTCCCCACCAGGTTTTCTTTCGGCACGCGCACATCGGAAAGAAAAATATTGGCCGTGTTGGATGCCCGAAGGCCCATTTTTCCGTGGAGCGGGTCTGCTTCGTATCCGGGCCGGTCCGTTTCAACAATAATGATGCTGTGCCGCCGGGATCTTCTTTTTTCCTCCGGGTCCGTCAGACAGAAGACCAGGATGAAATTCCCTTCGGAGCCGTTTCCGATCATAACCTTGTTTCCGTTGATTCGGTATTCATCCCCTTCTAGGACCGCAGCGGTTGATGCAGACAGGGTATCACTCCCCGCATCCGGTTCTGTGATGGCAAACCCCATGATGGATTTTCCTTCTGCCACGGGAGGAAGAAATTTTTCTTTCTGCTCTTCAGTACCGAAAAGCAGAAATTCTTCGGCGCCGAATGATACGGAACACAACTGCTGCCCCAAACCGGGATCCACCCGCCAGAATTCTTCAAGAATAATGGCATGTTCCAGAAAGCCGAGCCCCGCGCCACCGTAGGCTTCGTCAATGAATACGCCTAAAAACCCCAGTTCACCGGCCTTTTTGATGAGTTCGGATGGGAATGTTTCGTTCTGATCACAACTCCCCGCAATATCTTTAAGTTCTCCCAGGGCAAACTCTCTGGCTGCCTGGCGAATATCTTTCTGCTCCGATGATAGTTCAAAGTCCATATTGATTTCCTGAAGGTACGCTTTTTTTAACTTGCGACGTCCTCTTTTTTGAATTTCTTGATGATTTTGGGGATGAAGAAAGAAAAGATGAACAGGGCCACAGAGAAAATAACCTTGAAAGAAATCAGATCTCCCCAGTTTCCGGAAACCCAGACCTCCTTCAACGTACCGATAAAGAAAGTAAATATGAAGGTTCCCACAATAATCCCCAGGCCGGTTCCCAGGAGATAGTCCCGGAATTTGACCTTGGTAAGCCCCATTCCAAAGTTCATGGGGGTAAACGGAAAATAAACAAGTCGAAGGTACAACACTGTGGCAAAACCATTTCGTTCAATGGCGTCATCATATTTTTTCAGGCGGTCTCCCACCAACGATGCTGCGAATTCCCGGCCCAGGGTTCGGCCGATGAAAAAGGCCGCTACAGCCCCCAGCATGGCCCCGATCCACACATAGACAAAGCCGTAATAGGGTCCGAAAATAGCGGCGCCCAAACCCGTTAAAAGGGTCCCCGGCAGAAAAAGACAGACACCCACCCCATAGACCACCATATAGGCTACCGGCGCCCAGACCCCTGCACCCTCCATCAGACGTCCCAATCCTTCAGCGGACAGGTATTCCTTTATGGGGGTGAATTGGGCCACGCCGATGGCGGACAGGATAAATATGACCAGGATGATGGCTTTCAGAATCGCCTTTTTCCGGCCTTTTGCATTTTTGGGGTGTGGATTTGTCATGGATGTCCCTGTGTGATGTTCAGGCGAGCTTAAAGCGTTTAAATCGGTTTGTCAAACAGAGTATTGCCATAGGGCGGGGGAGGGGCCATGGCGTGGGGGCATTCGAAATTTTGCCCCTGTGGCTTTCACCGCTTCTTTGGAATGGGACTTTCCAGAACTTTGGTGTGGTTTTTCGATCGATTCACGTAAATCACGCAATGATCACAGGAATCATCACAACGGGTTTCCACTTTTTGTCTGGTTTCATAACAGGGCTTGTAAGGGACTTTGTAGGCAGAACAATCTTCTTTTGCGTCACAGTTGAAAACATTCCAGCAGGGAGCCAGTTGGACCAGTCGTTTGAGACAGGGCAGCGTAAAGCCCTCATTATGGATCAAGTGGGAAATCTGCAGGATCTGAGCAATATCAAAATCTGAATATATCCGGTTATTGGTCCTGGGTTCCCGCCTGGGTTTTACCAGTCCCATCTTTTCGTACTGACGTATGGTCTTCTGGGAGAGATCCACTTTCCTGGATACGGTACTGATGGAATATTCAGAGGCGTTCCCATAACCGGCATCATTTGTCTTTTTACGATGCAAACTCTCCCCCTAACAACATTCAGAAAAAATCAAACATGTAAAGCGGTTTCATTTGAGACAATTTTGAATCGCATCCAGAAGTTCGTCCACTTCAGGTGGTTTTTCGATGTAGGCTGAGGGTTCCGGAATTTTCTCCCCCTTATATTCGTCCATGACTTTCTGGGAATGGAAAAAGGTTTTTTTTGAGAGAGCAGACACCATAATAACAGGGATATCTTTCAAGTCGGGATCGTTTTTTAGCTCACGATACATTCCGATACCACTTTCATTGGGCATCATGACGTCCAGCAGGACCACAGAGGGTTTTTCCTTACGGGCAACCACCATCCCTTCTTTTCCATCCACAGCTGTAAGGGGTTTAAATCCGCTTGTTTCCAAAAGCGTACTGACAAATGTTCTCATATCCAACTCATCATCCACGATCAGGACTTTTTTTGCCATTTCTTGACTCCTTCATCAATTGGGTCCCATTACGCCCGGGTTTCAGGCATGTATTCACCATCTGAATCAATACATATTCCCGGGTAATGTAAACTGCTTCACCGGGTTTCTGATGGCAATAACATGGCAGTGGGCATATTTTGATACACTGCCAACAGTGCTCCCATGTTCAATTCGCTCAGCTTCGGACTTTCCAAGTGCGCCCATGACAATCACATCAATATCGTTCTTTCTGGCATAGCGGATGATTTCAACATCGGGTGAACCGCTCTTGACCACAAATTCATAGTTTTTCAAATCACCCAGTTTCTCCTGGTATTGTTCTTTGAGGGCATCTTCAGCCCTTGCCGCTATTTCCTCGTTGAAGAAAGCTTCCCCACCTTCTGAACCCTCCGGCACATGCTCATCCACAATATGCCGGCAATAGGAATAGGATGAATGGGGGATATGAAGAATATGCAGCTTTGCATGATGTTTCCTGGCCAGATCGAGGGCGTGAAAAAAAGCGATATTCGCATCCTCTGAAAGGTCTGTGCAAAATAGGATGTTTTTGTATTCTACCATAGAGCGCTCCTTCTTAATTGGGTTGCAATTAAAAAAATCTTCCCGCAAGGAAAAATAAAAATTATGGAATTCAGCAGGCCCCTGGACCCGGTAAATTCTCCTTTTCAGGTAGCCGGATAATAAATGTGGTGCCTTTTCCCTTTTCGGATTCACATTCAATGAATCCATTATGCTCATCGATTATTTTTTTGGTGATCATCAAACCCAAGCCCGTCCCGCCGGACCCTTTTGTACTGAAAAATTGTTCAAATATTTTTGTCTCTGTTTCATTGTCCATACCGCAACCATTGTCAATGACCCGGTATTCCACGGCCCAGCCGTCGGCTTTCAAGGTCTTGACGATCACATGGCCTTCTCCGTGGATGCAGGAGATATCCGTGCAGGCGTCAATGGCGTTGGATACGAGGTTCAAAATGCAACGATGAATCCCCTCCGGATCGAGCCACCCTTCAGCCAATCGTTTATCCAGGATTTTTTCAAGGGTAACCCCGCGTCTTTCGGCCTCCTGGAACATCAGGTCAAAAACCTCGCGGACCGGCTGGTTGAGATCACACAGCTGGTATTCGGGAATTCGTTCTTTGCTGTAATTAAGAAGGTCCAGGGTCATATCCCCTATTTTTCCCAGGTTCCCTTTGACCATCTCCCAACCCTGCGATAGATATTTCTGATTGTCGAGATCAATCCCCTTCTCTAAAACAAATGCGCCACCTTTGAGACCGGAGACCACATTCTTTATGGCATGGGCAAGGCCTGCAACGGTCTGGCCTACGGCCACCAACCGTTCTGCGCCAAGCAGCTCTTGGGTCTTTTCCGCCACGAGCCGTTCCAGATTCTCCGTGTATTCTTTCATTTTGTTCTTGAGGAAGATCTTTTCGTTGGCCCGTTTTAAAGCAATTTCCAACGCGTCATCATTGATGGGCTTGGTAATAAAGTCGGTTGCATCACATTTCAAACTCTGTATGGCCAATTCCATGGCGCCATGTCCGGTGATCATGATAACTTCCGTATCCGGGCTTTCCTCTTTAATTTTTCGAAGCACCTGAATCCCATCCATCCCGGGCATTTTTATATCCGTCAATACGATGGCGGGCTTTTTCTCTCTGAAGAGGCGGAGGGCTTCTCCACCGCTTCCGGCTTTTAGAACCTCATAGCCATAGTCGGCCAGAGTGATACCCAAAACCGTTCGAATACCTTCCTCGTCATCTACCAGAAGAATTTTTTCAGTCATCAACTCGATCCGGAAATTGGAAACTGGACAATGAAATTGGACCCTTTATCCGCCTGGCTTTCTACACTGATGGTACCCTCATAATCCCGGACAATACCGTAGCTTATGGAAAGCCCTAAACCTGTGCCTTTTCCCACCTGTTTGGTGGTGAAAAAAGGTTCAAATATCTTGTCGACGATTGCATCCGGAATGCCGATACCCGTATCCCCTATTTCAACCACAGCCATTTCATCTTCTACGCCCGTCTTTAAGAATATCTTCTTGGTGTTATCTTTGGGATCAACGTTCCCCCACCACTTCGCTTCAATGGCATCGCGGGCGTTGATGAGCAGGTTGATAAAAACCTGTTCCAGGCGATTGGAATCGGCCATGACAGTCGGTAGATCCGGCTGCAGATCCATGATCACCTCAATTTCTCTTAGTTTCAGTTGCTGGCGAAAGATTTCCAGTGCCCGCTCTAGGGCGATATTCAGCTGCACCTCTTCTCTCACAACATCTGACTTGCGACCGAATTCCCGCATATGATTGATGATCTTTGAAGCGCGGTCCACCTGGGCATTGATTTCGCTGGTCAATGTTTTCATGGTTTCGTCATCAACGTCCTGTCCTTTCAGGACCTTCTTGTGCAGGAAACTTCCCGCCGTTTTGATGACAGAGAGGGGTTGGTTCAATTCGTGGGCCACCCCGGTGGACATCTCCCCCAAAGTTGCCATTTTGCTCGCTTGGATCAGCTGTTGTTCGGCCAGCAGACGCTCGGTAATATCACTGATGGTGACCAGGAAAACCCCTTTCCCCTGGTACTCGGTTGATGACATGCGGATGTTTACATAGATGAGGTCCCCGTCTTTTTTATAATGCTTCACCCGATCGAGGGCCACGGAGGTCTTCATGAGTGATGCGTATTGGTTCCGCTCGCTCGCTCCAAAAAAATTGAGAAAGGACGTCATCAATACCTCTTCCTGGTGGTATCCATAGACCGGGGTGACATTGTCATTACAGTCCAGGATGTCCAGGGTTGATTGATCCAGAACAAAAACAGGATTGGGTATGGTGGTGAAGATAGTCCTGTATTTCTCCTCTGACTTTTTCACCTCCGATTCCAGGTGCTTCATTGCTGTCACATCCAGGGACATCTCCATGGCGGCAACCACTTCACCCCGCTTATTTTTTACGGGGGAGGTTCTAACAATCCAACTGGATTTTGTTCCATCCCTGTTGATTCCCTCTTCTTCGCTGTGATGGGACTGGCCGTCTTCGAAAGTATCTAAAACGGGACAGATCTCACATCTTTCTGATCTACCTTTATAAGCCTGGTAACAGTAGTCCCCTGAATGAGGGTCAAACTGCTCCGCGAACTCCCGATTGTATTTCAACAGTTTAAAATCCCTGTCCTGAACTGTAATGTAGCAGGGGGCCAATTCGAAGAGTTTTTGATATTCTCCTTTCTGTTCGTTGAGCTCGTCCTGCTTTTCACCGATCTTTCGCCCCATCTGATTGATGGCGGCGGCCAGTTGCCCCATATCGTCATTTCTTTTCAAGTCGACTGCGTAATCATATTCCCCGCGACCAATGTGCTGTGTCCCTTCGATTAATTTTCGAATGGGCCGATTCACGAACCTCAAAAGAAAGAGAGCCATAACGCCGGATGTTCCCAAGAAAATAAAAACAGCCATCAGGATGATGCCTCTCTCATAAGAGAAAATCTCTTTGTCAGCGTTTCTTAACGAAACAACAACGTCCAAGGCACCCAGAACCTTTGTCTTTTCGGAATGAAAATGACATTCGGCGGTGGCGCACCCCGGCTCATTGTATATGGGGCTGGTGATCTCCAGAAACCGTTCGCCTTTGGGTGAATGAAATATGCGCGTCCTCTCCATCCGACTTACTTTGATTGCCGGGGGATTTGTTTTATGACATATCAAACAAGGCTCATCCAGAACGTCTTTCGTCTTATCCATTTCAGTTGATCTGGTTGAATAACTGGTCTGCCCGGCCTTGTTATAAATGCGGATATTTTCAATCTCTTTCTGTTTTCCGATATTTTTGATGATCTGATTAATCTCATCCCGAGAGTTGATCATCATGGCATAATGGACCCCTAACCTGATGGTATTCCCCAGCCGGTCTGCCCCTTCCACAAGGTTTTCGACGGCCATTTGCTTCTGATGGCCGATGTTATAGTAAGCCCAGGCGGTAATGCTCACCGCCAGGATGAGGCCGACCCAGAAAATCAGCCGGAAACTAAGGCTGAAATTAAGATTTATGAACCGATGGAGTCTTCCCATGAGCAGCCATCCCACCCACCGTCCGAAGGCGCCTATTCATCGTCGTCTTTCGGAATCATTTCCTCCGGAATAACCATATGTTCACTGATGGCCTCTTTGAAATGGATGGCCTTGATACCCAAATCATATTCCTTTGAAAGGTCCCGGATCTGGTCGATACAGTTATGACAGGGGACAAAGACGATTTTGGCACCCGTTTCGCGGATCTGCTCGGCCTTTATTGCTCCGCATTTAAGACGGTCTTTTTTCATCTCCCCGCCCATGGGCATGGCACCGCCACCGCCGCCGCAGCAATAGTTGGTATTCCCCTGATGTTTCATGGGGCGGAAGTCTTCCGATATATAGGCGGCCAACTGGCGATTCTTCTCGGCCAGCCCGCCGCTCCTGACCACATTGCAGGGATCCTGGACGGTGGTGGGTTCCTTGACCTTTTCCTTCAGTTTTATGCGGCCGTCCCGTATATAATCGTGAAATAATTCCACAGAATGAACCACTTCTTGTTTGGGGGTAAAACCCAACCAGGTAGGCGCTTCGTACCGAAGCGCTCGATAAGCGTGGCCTCATTCAGTGACCGCGACCTGTTGCACCTCCAATTCTTCAGCCCGTTTGAAGGTATTTTCAACAATCAGTTTGCTGGTGCTGACATCGCCGCAGAACATGGCGAGATTGGTGTCATCCCAGCCGGGCTTGCTGCAGTAAGTGTAGTCTTCCCCGGCCACGTAGAAGATTTTCGCCACCTCCATCATATCCTGCGGGTAAAACATGGGTTCCCGGGCGTTGACCGTGTACATGATCTTAGCCCCTTTTTTGTCAATGGGGATCTTCAACCCCACCAACTCCTCGGCCATCTCCTCTTCAACCCACTCGACGGTTTCAACCCAGTCCTGGTCGGTAACGGCCATTTGATTCCCGAACTCTTTGTAATTATCAATGGCTTTTACCAGACCCTCAGGAGCAATTCCCTGTGAAAACAGCATGCCCCGGGTTAAAGATATCATGAGCGCAATATCAATACCGAAAGGGCAATAAAGCGTACAGCGACGGCACATGTTACATTCATGAAAAACGGTATCGTAAACCTTTTGCAAATAATCCCGGTCAACTTTCCCTTTTTTCTTAAGTATTTCCCTCAAGAATCTCACTTTGTAGGATGGGATCATTTTGGGATCATTTCCATGGGCCGTGTAATAATGGCACGTATCGGCACAGAGCCCGCACCTGGCACAGATATTGAGCCACATTTTGAAACGGGCGTTGAGCCTGGGTTTCAAGAAGTTTACGATCTCATCGGGTTTTATCTCTTCACTCATAATCAAACTCCCCAATTAATTGAAATAGTCCTGATGATTTAGATGGAATATCCTCTACGACCAAATTCAACGCCTGATGCGCCTCTGGAAAAGAAGAACAGTATGAAGTGTGACAATTTGGTGAACGGAATCAGAATAAGCATGAGTTCGCCTGAAAGCATATGAATGAGGGTCATATTATCTCCCAGAAAGCCCACGCTGTCCAGCGTTCCGTGGGTAAGAAAATATCCGGATAGAAACGGCAATGCGGTGATAATAAGGAGCAAGTAGTCTGCACATCCGGAAATGAGGCGTATATCGGCGGAAAAAATACGCCTGAGCAGAAATAACAGTGCGATGGCCAGAAAAATAAGGGTCATCCAGTCCGCCAGTTCGTCCGGGATAGGTGTCCAGGACCACTCAAAGCGGGACTCTTCCCACAAGGAGATGTGGCCAGCCAGCCATATGGGGACGACCACAAGGCAGATATGGAATATGTATCCCAGGATGGAGAATACGGGGTTCTTTGCTACGCTTTTGTTAAATGGCAGCAACCAGTTGATGATGGAAGTAAAGGCATACTTCCAACTGAAGTGTTGATAAATGATTTTATCCTTCTTGGTGGAGACCACCAAAAACATAGCGGCTCTCAGAAGACTGCCGATAATGAAAACCAAAAAGGCAATCCAGAGGAGCGGTCCTTCAACAAACTGGTAGAAATCCATAATGCGCCAAACCTCCCTTTCAAAATTGATTAACCAAAAAATCTCTGCCGCTTTCGGGCAGCGCAATCCGGGTTCATGGTGCGCCTAAAGTGCCGTATCCATTTGAGCCCAATTTTCATGGGGTAATCCAAGCGTATATACGGAATTATGTATATACGCTGAAAATAGCATTGTCAATGAATAATATTTTTTGGAAGTTCCCTGAGACTCATTCGTGTTTTCCTTGAGGCTTCCGACCAAGCCCTTTCCGGATGCGCAGGCCTTTCTTAAATCCGTGGCAGCCCGACAGGACCGCATGTTTCCGATTCAGGGGAAACTGGCGGCAGAAGGCGGGTTTTGCATCATGGATGCGGCAATGCCATCGTGGGGTTTCTGGTTCTTTTTCCAGAAAGGGGCAGGTTTTGGCCTGCTCCTGCGTTCCCGGGGTAACCCATGCGTGATGTCTTTTCGGTTGTCCATCACCTCTGATTTCGTAAACCCATTTCAGGATGTCGTTTCGTCCTGATTTTCTCCAAACGGCCACATCCTCTTCGGTCACCTGGTTGTGGTAATCCAGGAATCGGCAACAGCAACCACACTGCCGGCAGGCGAATCCCTCCATGTTGGTTTCAATGCGGATGCCGGCCTTACCTGTAACTGGATCCTTGTCCGGTTCAGCGCGTGTCTGAAAAACCCTCGCACAGACATCCGTTAGCAGACTTTGGTTCCATGGGGTGTGAGAAATGGCCTCACACATATGCGCAACCAGCTCCGGGCCCTCCAGCCATTTCATTCGGGGCGTGCCGGGTTGGTTGAGCCACGCGCCGTTTTTCCCCGGTTCTCGTTTCAGGTGAATTCGATTGTCGGTGATCAGGCGGATGACGCCGGAAAAGAGGATGATCTGGGGGTCATACTGGCGGAAGTCCGCTATAATGGCCTGGATTGCCTCACGGGTGGTCAGGAAGATGGATTCTTTTTCCACCGACATCTCCACAAAAAAATATTACCCTCGGCGCGGGGGCAACCCCCTCTGGTTGCCCTGCGTTCAGGTTTTGCTGAAAGCTCCCAGATCAATCCTTCATTGGCCTATTTCCCTACCAATATTTCCTTAACAGCTAGGCCAACCTTTGCCAGGGTATACGGTTTTTTTATATATTTTCCCGTGCCTAATTCCTGGGCAAGGTCCACCTCTTTCCTCCTGGCATATCCGCCGGCCTGAGGGGTGCGAGTTCAACGAGCATCCTTCTCAAGGCCGTTGTTATAAGATGCTAATTTTTATGTGAAATGTTTTGCATTGACAAAATCCATCCAAAGATTTACATTGTGTACAATATTAACAATTGGTACAATACAGCTCTCTATTCGCATAGGAGATAATTGAAATGTTAAGAAAAATTAGCACTGCAGATGCCAGAAAAAAACTGGCCAATATTGTAAACAGGGTTGCTTTTGGCAAAGAAGCTTTCGTCCTCACAAGGCGTGGCGAGGCGCTTGCTGCCTTGGTCTCCGTTGAAGATCTAAAACTGCTCCAAGAGATAGAGGAGCGCATTGATGTAGAAGACGCATGGAAGGCCCGCGCAGAGTCGGAAGAAATGGTCTCCTGGGAGGAACTCAAAAAAGAGCTTAATCTGTGACCTTCCGTATAGAGTTCACGAAAACTGCGGCAAAGTCTCTCAAGGCCATTCCAAAAACAGTTCAGAAAAGGATCGCAAAAAAGATAGAAAGCCTGGCCGAGGCCCCGCCTGAACCGGCCAAAACCAAGATGAAGGGGGACAACCCGTTTCATCGAGTGAGAGTGGGAGACTATCGCATCATCTATGAAATTCAAAACGAGGTCCTCTTAATCCTTATCCTTAAAATTGGGCATCGCAAGGAAGTGTATCGAAGGTTATCTTAGCCTCCACCTTCTGTCTCATATCACCCGCGTCCTGTCGAGGCTGGGAAATCACACAGATGGTGCATAGGCATCCTGCAATCTACCTGAGGATCAAAAACCTGCCTATTTTTCCAGTTCTTCCTTAACGGCAATCCCGACCTTTGAAAGGGTATACGGTTTCTTTATGTACTTGCTCGCCCCTAACTCCTGGGCAAGGTCCACCTCTTTCGTTTTGGCATACCCGCTGGCGATGATGGCCTTCTGCCCGGGTCGGATCTTGATGATCTCCTCATAGGTTTTACGGCCGTTGATCCCTTTGGGCATCACCATGTCAAGAAGGATGAGATCCACGGGATTTGTTTTCACATACCGAATGGCCTCTTCTCCACTTGAGACAGTTTCAGCGGTATAACCCAGCCGGGTCACTATCCCGCTCGCGATCTCCCTTTGCTTTTCCTCATCATCAACCACCAGGATCTTCTCTCCATGGCCGAGATAATCTTCCAGGGGAACTTCTTCCCCCTCAGCAGGTACTTCCTCCCGGGTCACAGGGAGGTAGAGTTGAAATTCCGTCCCCTTCTCGCTGGTATTTATGTTTATGTACCCATTATGGTCTTGAACGGTATTCCACACAACGGCTAAACCTAAGCCTGTCCCGGTTCTACCCATCACCTTTTTGGTATAGAAAGGTTCAAAAATCCTTTCAAGATCCCCTGAAGATATACCAGAACCATCATCTGAGACGCTCAGCAAGACGTATTCACCAATGCGCACATCTTCATATCCCCTTAAGGGTTCATCGAGATACCGGTTTGAGGTGGATATGGCAACCATGCCACTGCCTTCAATGGCCTCTGATGCATTGGCGACTAGATTCATCAGGATCTTTTTGATGTGAGTGCGGGAACCGCTCATGTTCAGAAGGTCGGGGTCCAGTTCAGTCTTGAAATCAACAAATGAGTGTGTCATTTCCAGTTTTTTGTACTCAGCTGATTCCATGTATTCTGTTGTCAGGGTGTTAAGACTCAATGCTTCTTTGCCGGTAGCAACACCTCTCGCTATTGTCAGCAGGTCTTCCACCACATCGGCGGCCCGCATCCCGGACTCCTGTATTGTCTTTATGGGATCCCTGAGCGGGCTGTCTTCGGGCAGGTCCAGCAGGAGGAGTTCAGGGTAGCTTACAATCCCTGAAAGGATGTTGTTCAGGTCGTGGGCCACGCCACCCGCCATAAGCCCCATAGCCTCCATCTTTCTTGACCTGGCGAGTTTTTTTTCAAGTTTTATCCGTTCTTCTTCGGCCCGTTTACTTTCGGTTAAGTCTTCCATCAAACCTTCATAAATGGTTTTCGCATCTTCCCTGATGACTCTTGTATGCAATTTAAGCCAGACAATTTCTCCATCTTTTTTTCTAAACTCCACATCCCTTCCATACACAGCCCCCGTTATCTCGATGTCCGCCAAAACCACAGGTCTTTCTTCTGGCCGGGCATACAGATTGGCAATGCTATCTACCGATGATATTAAACTTTCAGCAGAGTCATAACCAAATATTTCAGCCATCCTCTCATTGGCCATAATGAATTTCCCGCCTTCTTCAACCTGGTACACTCCGACCAAAGCATTCTCTACGAGTCTCCTGTATTTCTTTTCGCTCTCCCGTAGCGCCTCCTCCGCCCGCTTGCGCTCGGTTATATCTTTGTGCTGGACAATCGCGTTTGTTACTGTGCCATGCATGTCTTTAATTGGAGAAACAATGACATCAAGAATTCTGTGCGTAGCCCCATTTACTTTGACGTGTTCCACACTTGGAAGGTCGTAATCAATTGTAAATCGAGCTATTTCTCCCTTTCTAAAAACATTTTCAACGAGAGGCATAAAACCTTGTTCTTCGATCAAGTTATCTTTTAAAAGATTATATTTTCCCACAGCTTCTTCGTCTGTTGCTCCGAACAATTCGCGGCATGACTGGTTCATCTTTATCATTGTGCCTTCGCTATCAGAAATCCACAGGCTTGCCGGACTCTGTTCAACAACGCTATTGAGAAATTCCTCAGATGCAGCAAGCTCGTCCTCCGTCTGCTTCCGCTCGGTGAGGTCTTCGTACATCATGACTACGTTTTGAATCTCACCCTTTTCGTCCTTAACCGGATAGAGATGGGAGCGGATCCAGGGATTTCTTCCTTTCTGCACGGTCTTTTTAGCGTCGTATTGAAAGTCCGGCAACAGGGAAACCTCACCCGCAAATGCCTTTTCGATGTAAGGCATCACCCCAATTTCTCTTGCCTGCTTATCCTGAAGAATGTTGAATTCGCTTAAATCGTCCAGGGTTATTCCCCAGAGTTTCACGTAAGCATCATTGACTTGCACAATCCGGCCATCGGGAGTCATAACCTGGATAGCGATGGGAGACTGCTCAATCAGGGTGCGAAAACGTTCTTCACTTTCACGTAGCGCCTCCTCTATCTGCCTATGAACAATAGAATCTTTCTCTAATTCCTTGACCCTTTGTTCCAATTCTTCATAAGTCGGTTTTTTGACCATAAGAAATTCCTGCATTTGCTCCTATAACAAGAGTGGGCCAGCTACTTCTCCAACGCTTCCTTAACAGCGAGGCCGACCTTTGCCAGGGTATACGGTTTCTTTATGTACTTGCCCGCCCCTAACTCCTGGGCAAGTTCCACCTCTTTTGTTTTGGCATACCCGCTGGCGATGATGGCCTTCTGATCCGGATTAATCTTTATGATTTCCTCGTATGTTTTCCGGC
>JAERTK010000341.1 GCA_016844935.1 Desulfobacteraceae bacterium
CCCTCCATAGGGAATCCCATCTTGAATTTCAGGAAAGAATTCTTTCATTTTTAACTCCTTCGTGCAGTTGAATAAGCGATAGGGACTTGCTTTTCCAAGGGGAAACCGTAGCGAAATTCGCCATGTGGGTCAAGGGAAAAGCAGCGATTCTTAGAGAATGCGGGTCAGCGGAAAATAGCGTTATTTAACCGCATTAATCGTTGTGGGTCCTTCAGTTAATAGACAACCCCCGGAACGCTATTCGAAGCATGAATTTCCGGATTCAAAAACAGCCTGGCAGGCCGTCACCACTTCCGGGTCGTATAGCACTCCCTGCTGCTGCTCGATCTCTTCAAGGGCCGAGGGAATTCCGGCGGCGGGCCGGTAGGGCCGGTGACTGGCCATGGCTTCCACCACGTCCGCTACGCCTAATATCCTGGCTTCCAGACATATATCGTCTCCCGAAAGCCCCCTGGGGTAGCCGCAGCCGTTGATTCGCTCATGGTGCTGGTAAACGATTTCAGCCACGGGGTAGAGAAACGCCACCTCACTGAGTATCTTGTAACCTACTTCGGGATGCCCTTTAATCAGGGCGAACTCGCTTTTGCCCAGGACTCCCGGTTTGCTTAGAATTGCCGTAGGTGTGGCCATTTTACCAATGTCATGGATCAAACCGGAGATTCTTAGGGCTTCAATGGTCTCTTTGGGAAGCCCCAGATTTTTTCCCATAGCCTGCGCCAGCAAAGCAACGCGTTTCTGGTGGCCGGCGGTGTAGGGGTCCTTTATCTCCACAATCAAACCGATGGCCTGTATGGTTCCGTTCAGGGTCCGATTGAGCTCTTGAACGCTTAAATCCAGTTCCGCTTTGGCCTTTTCTTTCAGGCCGATTTCATCTCTGGCACGTTCGTAAAGTCGTGCATTGTCAATGGCAATGGCAGCGGATGCGGCCAGCCATTCCAGGAGATCCTGATGGGTACTGTCAAATACGCTCGGAGCCGTATCCACAACCTGTATGACCCCGAATGACTTGCCCCTTGCCATGAGGGGCACCCCCAGAATAGACCTGATTTCATGGCCGGTTTTCTGGTCGACCTCCTTGTAATGGCGAAAATCGATCCGGGTGTCATGCACATTGAGGGATTTCCCGTGCTTGACAACCCAGCCGGCCAGCCCCTGCCCGGGTTCCAAACGCCAGCCATTCAGGACCTCGGAAAAGATTCCGACCGCCTGACGGCACGCCAGATTATTGTTTTCCGGTTCCATTAGCCAGATGGTACTCCCCAGAACATCCATAAAACGGCGGAGTTCTTCCAGAACGGTGAACAAGACCGTATCCAAATCGAGGCTGGAATTGAGCGCGCGACCGGAAAGATTGAGCAGCTCCAACTCCTGATTTCGCCGTTTCAGAGCCGCTTCGGCCTCTTTTTGCATGGTAACATCGTTTAAAATGAGGATGAAAGACCCACCGCCCTCCGTGACCGCAAGGGCTTTCACCATTAAATGGTATTCATTCATGACCACCAGAACATCTTCCGTATTACTGGCAGGGGAACTGTCCAGAGAAGATATGAGTTCCAGTACCGTCCTCCGGCATTCCCGGGGAAATATTTCCCCCACGGGTGAGGCGAGCAATTTTTCTTCGGGGAGTCCAATGACGGAGAGGGCGGAAGGATTGGCGTAAACGACCCTTTTGTCTTTTGAAACCTCAAGGATGCCTTCGGACATTTTTTTAAAGATGGCTTCAAAATGCTTCTTGACGAAAAAGAGCTCTTCTGTAAGGGATCCGGGAACAAGGGGCTGGAATTGCAGGGTTTGTTCGGGCGGCAGGGGGATTTCGGGCAGTATCTTTCGCCCGTTAACCGCCGAGAGGACATCCCGGGTCATGGCTTCTAGAGTACCCTTTGAAATGCACCGGTCAACCCCCAGGGCCGGCAGGGCCTGGCGTTCTTTTTCAAGGGTTGCGGACAGCACCACAAGGTAAGCGTCTTCCAGTCTTCCCATGGCCCGAATGATCTTGCAGAGTTGCTTCCCGTCAATATTGGGCATGACCAGATCAACGAAAATAACATCCGGCGTGTGCGCATCCAGCACATCCACCGCATGGAGTCCATCTTTGGCGGTCAGCACCTCATGGCCTTCGCCGGTCAGGATGTCTTTCAGGAATTCGAGAATAAAGGGATCATTGTCCACTGCCAGTATCTGACTCATTGCTCACCCCTCCCCGATGGAACATCAAGAAAACAGACGTATATCATTATTGTATCAACATTTTCAACACCAAATTCGGAAACAAACCCAACAGGAGCACCAGACCCGCCAGAAACAGTCCTCCCAAAAGGTTCAAAAGGCCATCGGCACTTTCCGTCCCGATCATTTCCCGGGGAGCTTCCACGGTTTCCTTCCCATAGGCATACCGCACCAGGTTCAAATAGTAAAAAAGCCCGATGGCCACGTTTGCGGCGGCAATCACCACCAGCCAGTTGCAGCCCCGATCCCAAGCGGCCGTGAGCAGAAAAAGCTTGCCCATGAAACCGGCGGTGGGTGGCAGCCCCACCAGGGCCACAGCCCCCACGGCCAGAACCAGGGCAAGACCGGGTGACCGTCTGGAGAGTCCCTTGAGGTCATCCAGTTTCAGGTTCTTGCCGTCTTTCGATTCCCGACAAATCACCCAGAAACAGGTAAAATTCATTAATACATAGGCAAAGGCGTAGAAAGCGGCAGCCGCCACCCCCTTGGGGGTTCCCGCCACCACGCCCACCATGAGATATCCCGCATGGGAGATGGCCGAGTAACCTAAGATGCGTTTCACATCCTTTTGAACAAGCGCCGCAAGGTTCCCATATGTCATGGAAACGGCGGCCAGTACGGCCAGTATGGTGGTGATTTCCATTTCCGGTTTCAAAAGCGGTGCAAAACGGAGCAATACCGCCACGGCTCCCACCTTGGGGAGTACCGCAATGTAGGCGGCGGTTTCATTACCGGCCCCTTCATAGACATCGGGCGCCCAGAAGTGAAACGGGAAGAACGCCAGCTTGAACAGCAGCCCTGATAGAAAAAAGGTCAAGCCCAAAACCGCCATGGGACTGTGAGACCAGGACCAGGACATGTGCACCAGTTGATTGAGGTCCGTGGTGTGTTGGGCGGCCAGGATATACGAAAACCCGAACAGCCCCACAGCGGTGGCCACGCCGCCGATAAACATATATTTGATGGCGGCTTCGGCCGCCGAAAGGCTTTTCGTTCGAAGGGGGACCAGGGGAAACAGACTGAAGGATGCCAGTTCCAGGGCCAGGTAGATGCTGATCAGTTCCACGGCGGAGCAAAGAAGCATCAAGCCCCAGGCGGAAAGGGCCAGAAACAGGAAATAGTCACACTGTTTCTTCTTTTCAAGCATCGGTTGGCCCACACCGTTTATGACCGTCAGGAAGAAGCCGAAGCTCACGGTCATTTTAAAAAACTGGCTTAATCTGTCCACCTGGTAGGTCTGGCCGAACATCAAACCGTTTTGAGCAAGGGATCCCAAGGCAACCAGGACACTCAAACCCGCGGCCCAGGGGAGCCATCTTTTGAGTAGGATTGTCCCATCCCCCTGGGCGATGCTTTGCACAAAAAGAGCTGCCATAATCAGGAGCTGAAACAATTCGGGGAGGATCAGTCGAAGATTCACGGCCGCCCTCCCCTCTCAGGATTTGAGTGAAGGTTTTTGTCCATTAAGAGCGTCACCGGCACCCGGGATTGAAATGCTCCCATGAGGTTCTTCAGGGAAGGGTTCATAACATTCAAACAAAGAGTGGGTGCCAGTCCCAGATAGAGCACCAGAAACGCCAGAGGGATCAGACAGGCCCATTCCCGCCCGTTCATATCCCGCCATTTTGTTGCGTTTGACGGCTCGCCCCAGGTCATTTTCTGGGTGGGTCGAAGCATGTAAGCCGCAGCCAACAGGGCTCCCGGGACACTAACGGCACCCAGCCACAGATTCCGTTCAAAGGCACCGGCCAGGATCAGGAATTCACCCACGAAATTATTGGTCCCGGGAAAAGCAAACCCTGCAAAAGCGAACAGGCCCCAGAACCCCATGATGGCGGGTACGAATTTACCCAGGCCCAGATTCGCGGATATTTCATAACTTTGGCTCCGCTGATAAAGTATCCCCGCCATGGCGAAGAGCGCACCGGTGGTGATACCGTGATTGACCATCTGAATCAGTGATCCCTGCACCCCGTTGAGATTGAAGAGAAAGATCCCCAGGATAACAAACCCCATGTGCCCCAGGGAAGAATAGGCAATGATTTTCTTGAGGTTTGATTGGGCAAATGCCAGGAAACCGCCGTAGAGGATGGAGCACACTGACATGGCAATGATCAGAGGCGAAAAAAAATGGGCCGCATCAGGAACCAGCGGCAGGGCCAGACGCAGAAATCCGTAGGCCCCCATTTTGGCCATGACCGCGGACAGAAGGATACTGCCGGCAATGGGAGCCTGCACATATGCCGCCGGCAACCAGGTGTGAAAGGGAAACAGGGGCACCTTCACCGCAAAGGCCAGCGCCATAATCAGAAACATCCACCTCTGGAAATTAACGGAATAAGACTTTGCCATGAGGGCCGGAATGGAAAAAGATCCCCCTTCCATGCGAAAAGCGATGACCATAACCAGAAGAAGCGCACTGCCCGCCAGGGTGTACAGGATGAACTTCAAGGCCGCAAAGTCTCTCTGCCGGCCTCCCCACAGTGAAATGAGCAGATAGGCGGGGATCAGGATGGCCTCCCAGAACAGGTAGAATAAAACCAGATCCAGGGCTGAAAAGACCCCCATCAGGGCCGAAATGAGAATGAAAAGGCAGATGTGAAATTCCCTCACCCGGATCGTGATGGAACGCCACGAACAGACGACGCAAAAGGGGAACATGATAAGGGTCAATGCCACCATCAACACACTGATGCCATCCACCCCCAGGAAATACTGCAAGCCCCAGGTGGGAACCCAAGGGATTGATTCCACAAACTGGAAGTCCGCCGTACCCATTTGGAATTGAAGCAGGAAAAGCCCCAGGAGCATCTCCCCCAGAGATACCCCCAGCGCCCAGCGCCTTACGGCCCCGTGGGTCTTAAAAAAAAGCACGCCCACGCAGCCTAAGAGAGGCAGTAGGATCAGGCAGGTAAGAATGGGGAAATCTGCTTCAACCATATGAATTTACCAGAACCAGATGAGGGCAAAAAGTGCCAGGGCCAGCAACATCATCCAGGCCAGTTGATCCTGCAATCGGCCGCTTTGGAGCCGGGTTGAAATTCTGCTTAGAAACATGACCGAAAAAGCGGTCCCATTTACGGCCCCGTCAATGCCTTTTCGGTCGAAAACATCCGACACACGCGCCACGAAATTAAAAGCCCTCAAAAAGATGGTGCGGTATACCTCCGACCAGATACCGTCCATCCACGAAAGGGGCTTTGAAAAAAGGACCATAACGCCCCGGCCAACCAGCATGTAAAGCCGTTCGAAATCGGGCAGTTCGTTGGTTCCGGGTCGTAATAGCGACCGCAGAAACATAAACAACAGAACGATGGCCGCCGGAAAGAGAAAACCGACAGCCAGTTTAAAAAGAGTCAAGGGACGCTCCTCCATCGGGTATGGCAGGTGACGGCTGAGCACCTCTGGAAAGATCCCCTGAACCAGGCAGAAGGCACCGGCCATGCCCATAGCCACCACCATGTTTCTGTGCAGAGGCCGCAGGGGCTCTTTGGTTTCAGTGCTTTCGGACCAGAACAGGAAAAAAGGGAGTCGCACCCCCCCCAGAATTATCAGCACCATGGCCAAAGCCAACACCAGCACCAGAAACGCACCCGGTATGGGACTTTGAAGCTTCAGTGCTTCTTCAAAAATCAAAGAAACGCCCGTAAAACCGCTGAAAAAAGGTACGGCACAAAGGGCAAGGATCCCAATGAGCGTTGAGGCGGCAACAAAGGGAAGTTTGCTGAAAAGGTTTCCCAATCGTCCCAGGAGTTCCTCGCGGGTGGCGTAGATGACAGAACCCATGGCCATCAGAAGGAGCGCCATATAGAAGGTATGGGCGTATGCCAGGGCTATGGCGCCATCCAGGGCCATTTTAGAGTCCAACCCGATACCCGTTATCATCAACCCCACCTGTGCCACCAGGAGATAGGCGAGAATTCTCCTGATGTTGTTGGAAAAAATAGCATACACGGCCCCATAAAGCGCTGTGAAAACACCCAGAATTATGAGCAGATCAAGACCTGCAAAACAGCGGGCCATGGCATAGACGGCCGTTTTGAGACCAAATATGGACAATAAAACCGCGCCCGGGATGGTGGCTTTCGGAAGCCCCTGGGTCATCCATGCATGCAGCGGAATGACGGCGGCATTGATGGCAAAGGCTGTCAAAATCAACCAGTCGAAATGCCAAATGAGCTCGGCATCCGCGGGGCCGAAAATGAAGCCGCCCGTAACCCGTTCCCTTAAGAGAATGCCCGCCAGCAGCAGGACAGAGCTCAACAGCAGGATCATCATGTACAAGAAGCCCGTTTTTGAAGCATCATGCTTGTGATTCAACCAAATGAGAAAAGACGAAGACACGGTCATGCCCTGCCAGAAGATGTAGAGGGTCCAGTAGTCCCCTGCCAGGACGCTGCCAAAAGCGCCTGCCGTGAAAAAAAGTGCCGCCACATGTTGGGCTTTGTCACGCACATGAAAAGAAAAAGTGGTACAGATAAGGCTCATAAAGGCAAACAAAATGGTGAAAGGGAGCGACAGCGCATCTACCCGACCGAGCACCAGTACCTGCCCCAAATAATCCACCTCCCAGTAACGGCCCAAATGCAGTTGAAGGGTCAGGAAAATGGCCGCAACGGGCGGTATGAAAAGCAGCACACGCCAGAAGGTGCCCCGAAGAAACGGGAGGACAAGCCCCAGTATCACAAAGAGGGTAGCCGGGTGCAGAAAGCTGGTTTCGATGAAGTTCATGACTTGTTATCTCCAGAATTTTCCATAAACTTCCACAAAACTGACAAAGGTCTGCGGGTAAAACCCGATGAGAATCGACAGCATGGCGATCATGAACATGGGGACCACCATTGTTTTCGGGGCTTCAGCGTATTGACTCATATCCACATTTTTTACGGGGGGCATGAAAAACCCTCTGATCACGATGGGGCCGAAGTAGGCCATGTTCAACAAAACGCTTGCCAGAATTACCAGCATGAGGACGGTTTGCCCCGCGTTTGTGGCCCCGGTGATCAGGTAGAATTTGCTTAAAAAGCCGCTGGCCGGCGCCAGCCCGATAAAAGAAAGTGTGGCCAGTGCAAAGGCCCCGAAAGTCCAGGGCATGCGGCGCCCCAGCCCGTTCATGAGGCTGATCTTTTTGGAACCGGTGACCACCATGATACAGCCGGCGGCAAAAAACAGGGTGATTTTGGGGAAGGCATCGTGGGCAATGGCCGAGACGCCCCCTTCCACCCCACCCTGGGTCAGCATGGCAACACCCATGACAATGTAGGAAAGGTGGCTCACCGTACTGTAGGCAATCCGGGCCTTGATATCGTCCTTGGTGAGGGCGATCAATGCCGCCGCGATGATGGTGAATCCCGCCACGTAGGCCGTGGGCATGCCCAGTCCCAGATCATGCAGGGAATCCAGACCAAAGCAGGAGAGCATGATCCGACACACGGAAAAGGCGCCCGCCTTGACCACCGCCACCGCATGAAGCAGACCGGAGACCGGCGTTGGCGCCACCATGGCGGACGGCAACCAACTGTGAAGCGGCATCATGGCCGTCTTGGTGAGGCCCGCCAGGAACAGGATGTAGACCACAATGAGCAGCACCGGATTGGCACTGCTAGGAAAAATCCCTTTGTGGATGTCCCCCAGCTGAAAATCCAGGGTCCCGCACAACACATAGGTGATGATCATGGCCGGCAGGAAAAAGAGCTTGGAGGTACCCAGCAGATAGACCAGGTATTTCTTGCCCGCCTCAAAGGCATCTTTGTCCTGGTAATGTACCACCAACGGGTAAGTAAACAGGGTGATGATTTCATAAAAAAGATACAGGGTGAAGATATTACCCGCAAAGGCCACCCCCTGGGCCCCGAAGACAGCCACCCCGAAACAGATGTAATATCGCGTCTGTGCATGCTCCTTGAGGGTTCGCATGTAGCCGATATTGTAACTGGTGGTGAGTATCCAGAGAAACGAGGAAATCAGGGCAAAAACCATGCTCAGACCATCGGCGCAAAAACTTAACGTGATACCGGGAAGGATCCGAAACAAAGTGTAGGTGTAGATCTTTCCTTCCAGGATGCCGGGGGCCATGGAGACCACGGCCATAAATGCGATGGATGCGAAAACAAAAGAAACGGCCTCCCGATGGTTTTCATTTCTGGCCATGAGCCGAATGAGAAAGGGGGCGGCAAACGTGACCGCCACCGGAATAACCGGGCGGATGCTGTCAATGATGTCAGGGTTCGGGATCAACTAAGTTACCCTCTCATCCGGGAGATACCATGGGCTTTTGAATGCTTGAATCGTTTGAATACCACCAGTATGATGGCCAGCATCAGTGTCGCTTCCGCAGCCGCAAGGCCCATGACAAAGAGGGCTGCCAGCTGGCCCGTAACGGCATCCCCCCGGGTGAGCTGGGCCGCCGCCACAATGGAAAGACCAGCGCCGTTAATCATCAACTCCAGGGCAATGAGCATACCCACCAGGGTTTTACGCCAGATGAGGCCAAAGGTCCCCACAGAGAACAGGAACACACCCACCAGTTGAAACAATGTGAGATCGGTCATTTGGGCCCCCGCTTCCGCCAGGCCGCCAGCACAGCGCCGGCCATGGCCGCAAAAAGCACCACGGAAATCAGCTCGAAAGGGAGCAAATAGGTACCGAGCATGGCTTCACCCAGTAATTGGGGCGGCACATTTGGTGCCACATTCAGTGCCTTAGCGGGATGCTGAATAATGATAAGAGAAAGAATCACCGCCGGCACCAGCAAGCAGGCAAAGGCATTGACCGTTTTCCGAAAAGAAACAGGCCCTGATTCATCCCCTTCGCTTGAGGCTCTGGACAGCATGATGGCAAAAAAGATGAGGACGCTGACGCCCCCCACATAGATGAGGACCTGCATAAAGGCGATAAAGGGTGCTGCTAGCAAGAGATACATGCCTGCAACGGCGATCATCACGGCAATGAGCCCCACAAGGGCACGCACCAGGCTTCTGGAAGTGACAGCCATGATGGAACCCATGCATATGATGATGCAATAGAAAGTAAAGGCAGCTTTGGCAAGGCTTTCCATAATATCAACCCATATTTACCCTGATTTTCTCAAGTAGATCCAATTCGAAATCTTTCTTGTTGATGCTTGCGCAATAGGGATTTCCTGAAAAACGGATGGCCCTTTTAGGGCAGTTTTCCGCGCACAGGCCACACTGGCAACACAAGGTGTAGTCATAGGTGAATTTTGCGGGGCCTTTGGGAATCTTATGAACCGTTTTATTTTCGTCTGGGGCCGCATCTACAGGTTTCAGCGTCTTTTTTTTGACCACTGAAATAGCCCCCGTGGGGCAGTTTGAAACACAGCTCAGGCAGGCGATGCACAGAGGCCGGCTCAAATCCTCCGGGTGGGGAACCAGCTCAATGGGCCCCCTGAAGGTCGCCAGATTGTCCACACAGGCTCTCGGGTAATGGACCGTTACCTGCTTCGAGAAGAAAAAGGCACCGGTGATCCTGAGCCCTTTCACCAGGCTCCAGAGTCCCAGAACATCCTCGCCCATTTTTCTCAGTGTATTCATATTATTAGTTTTCAGTTGTCAGTTTTCAGTTATCAGTAACAGTATATTACAATTCATTTGTTTTCTTTGGGGATCTGATGAGTTCCACAAGTATTGCCAAAAGTTCATTTGTTTCATGAGTCCATCAGTGCTGAAAACTGATAACTGACAACTGATAACCCCTATCCAACAACCGCCCTTACACTAATTGCAGTACCAAAGCCGTTATCACCAGATTGATGAGCGCCAACGGCAACAGCCATTTCCAATTCAGATTGAGCAACTGGTCAAAGCGGAGGCGGGGAAAGGTCCACCGAAACCACATCATGACCAGCAGCAAAACATACATTTTGGCCAGGAACCACCAGAAACCCGGCAGAAAGGGGCCCTGCCAGCCCCCCAGGAAAAGGGCCGTACAGACGCTGCAGACCACGATCATGTTGGTGTATTCTGCCAGAAAAAACAGGCCGAACCCCATGCCGGAGTATTCCGTATGAAAACCGGCGGTCAGTTCGCTTTCCGCCTCGGGCAGGTCAAAGGGGTTGCGGTTGGTCTCCGCCAGCGCGCAGACAAAGAAAATGAAAAAGGCCAGGGGTTGGGTAATGATATTCCAGTGCCATGGGTACGGCCCCTGTTGCGCCACCATTTCGGACAGGTTCAGCGTGCCATTGGTAAAGGTCACGGCCAGGACCGCCAGCAGCAGGGGGATTTCATACCCCACCGCCTGGGCCACGGATCGTGCCGCTCCCAGCATGGCCCATTTGTTGTCGGAACCCCATCCGGCCAGGCAGAGGGCCAGCACATTGATACCAGAAAACGCCAGAATCAACAGAAGCCCCAGGTTCACCTCGAAGCCGGTGAGGACGGGCCCGAATGGGATGGGGAGCAGCAGCAGCAGTGCGGGTGCAAAGGCCGCCACAGGGGCCAGCCAGAACAGAACGGGATCGGCACCATCCGGTTTGAGGGGCTGTTTTGAGAGGAGTTTAACGGCATCCGCAACGGTTTGAAGCATGCCGTGGGGCCCCACCTCAAAAGGACCCGGCCGCCGGTGGACATGCCCCGCCACCTTCCGCTCCAGATAGACCAGGAAGATCACGCTGGCACCCACAAACAAGGCGGTCGCCACCACCGCAACGATCATCCGTATTAACTGAATCTCATCGAAGGACATGCCGTGTTTTTCCGTTTTACTGAGTTAATGCAATTGTTAGCCAAAACTCAGTTATTTTCATCATCATTCCAAGGATTGATAACGGGCAATTTAACTATTTGAAAGTCCTTTTCATTCCTTGTCACCAAGACAAGATTATGAGTATGGGATGTAGCAGCAATAAGGCTGTCTATTGAAGACATGGGCATCCCTTCATTTTCAGCTTTTCCTTGCATTACACCCCAATTCTCAGCAACCGTAATATCAATGGGATAAATACGATCGTTGTAATTCTCTAACAGGGTATTGAGCCAATCTGTCAACCTTTCTTTCTTTTTCGATTCAGGGAGTTTGGTTAATCCTTTTCGGATTTCACCGATGGTAAGGGAACATAAAAATAATCGTTCTGATGGGATACTATTTATCCACGTAATGACCCTTGAACTGGGAGCAGGTTTCACAATCTCTGATATTACACAAGTATCCAGTAAATAATTCACAGTTCGATACTCCTTGGGTAGTCTTGTCGTCTTTCGATTTCAAAATCTTCGTCCATTTTGGGACAATTCAATAAAAACTCTTTAAAACTTGGTTTATTAGAAACTAAATTCTCATAATCCTTTGCAGAAAGGACAACAACTGCCTTTGCTCCTCGGCGTGTTACATATTGCGGCCCTGCCTTCAGCGCATCCTCTACAACCTTACTGAATTGTGCTTTGGCATCCTGCAATTTCCAAATTGCTTTCATAATTCCCCTCCCCATTGTAAACATCTAGTCAGACTAGTCTGATTATGAATCGTTGTCAATAGGTTTCCTCTTCCTCCAGTTGGCGCAATGTTTCTTCAAGAACAGAGAGCCTCTGCTTGTCTTTGGCGTCTTTGGACGCTCTTTTAAGTTCTATCAGCATCTTAATATCGAGAACACGAATCGTATGACCTCTGAATTCAATTGCTACGGTGTGTTTGAAAAGATCATCATAGGTCTTCCCCTCTTCGATAAAAGCCAAAACGTCAAGTGGACCTAAACGGGTCGAAAAAAGCGCATGTCCCATCCCCAAAAAGTCCTCCTCTTTTGGCTCAATTATTTTTTTGTCCAGACGTCGATAGGTTGCGTCAATCGATCTTAAAAATGTGAAGAGTTTCGAAATATTCCCAGAAGATCGGTTATGTACAATATCTACATCCATCGTTGTAACCGGGGCCCCCTGAACAACCGCAGCAAGGCCCCCCACAAGAATGAACTTAACATCCGCCCTTATAAGGCCTTCAATTATTGCGCTCAGATCCGCGCCTGTTGTTTTTTTGCCGTTGGTATGCATTCCTCAATTCCAAAATACCACGTACAGCGTTATCATTTGCCTTCAGGCGCTCTTCCGGCGACATCCTGAGGAACATTGCCACCAATCCTTTATCAACACCCGAATTATTCTTAGTTTTCATCTTTTTCGCCATATGGCGCCTTTTTGTTAATCAATACGCAGTCATTTTCCAAATTGCTTACATACCCCCTTTTGTAAACATCCGGTCAGCCTAGCCTAAAAATTTCTGGGATATCCTGATTTAATTTGGAACATAATACTCTCAAAATGGTCGCATAACTCTCCGAGTTCCTCCCCTTTTCGAGTAGAGTCAGCGTGGTTGGATTCTGCCGCCATCCAGCCGGCAAGTTCGCTTATTTCATTTAGAGACATGCGAATGGTATGAATACCATCCTTTTTGGACATTCGAGTTAACGTTGATTTTAACGGACCAAAAACAACGGCATTGTTTAAAATTAGCTCACAATCATAATCATCAAGATCAACGGGATATTTTTCAATATTTCCAGACACCGTAGTTATTTCCTTTGCACTTAACCGTGCACTTGACAACAAGGTGATTTGCGAGATCCGATGAGAAATCCTCTTCGCGTTTATAAACTGTTGTCAAGGGTTGTGATTGCTGTGGTTTCATAATTTTTCCTTTACAGAACGGCGCGGTTAAGAAGCTGGCAAAGGAGCGCAGCGGCCTTGCCAATTCTTCTTCAACCGTTTGTTCTGCGAACTGATTATGGTCTATCTTACCAAGGGAAGAATTCGAACCCGTGATTTCTTTTCGTCAACTGTTACAAGGGCACCTTCCTCAAGATAGCCCTCAAACTGGTTTAAAGCGGAGAGTACAAGAGGAGCAAGGTGTTGAGGCGAAACGTCCTGTGTCCGAACTTGAATCACACTCGGACAATCTGCCTTCGTGGCCGCAAGCATAGCTCCGAAGTCGAGGTCATGTGTAAAGACCACATAGCCTTTTGATTTAGCATAGGACAAAATTTCATGATCTGGAGCATTTTGAGGACCAACACGATACCAGTGAATTGCCTGTCTGCCCGCTTCTTCCAGAACAGCAACCCACTTCGGGGAAAGGTTCACGTCAATTAGTATCTTCATCCTGACGCCGTTACCAGGGGAACCTCAATTTCTTCAACTCGCCACGCAGCATAGGCAAGGGCTCCATTGATATCCTCGGCTTCCAAATAGGGATAAAGCTCCAGAATTTCGCCCCTCGTGTGACCTGAAGCAATGAGACCCACGACCATTCCCACGGTGAGACGCATACCGCGAATGCAGGGTTTCCCTCCCATGACATCAGGGTCAAACGTTATTCTGTCTAATGCTCCCATACCAGACCTCCATGAATAGACTCATAATATGCTGCAATTATATCTTTTTTTCTAACGTCGCGCAACGTCAATGGTGGCCCCACCACTGGATTCGTTTGTTGGAATCTCTATGTTTTTCTTGTGCACAATGAAGCAAATTTGAACTATTTGGCTCGTGAAAATCGTGATTTTACTTTCAACCAACTATCTGTAGAAAAATCCGTCCATCTTGATGCCATTGTTCGATGCTCTCTACGATTTTGCAAACTCCAGAAGGGGAATATAGTCCCCATTATCCGCCTCCTGAAGCGCATCGATGTATCTGCGCCTGTGTTCGTTTGGATTTGACAAATCCCGTTTACCCCAGGTGAACGGTGAGCCGAGCAGGACGTTCTCTATGAAAATATCTGTCATGAGTCGTGAATGACGCCCGTTGCCATTAGAAAAGGGATGAATCCACACCAATCGATGATGAAAACGCACAGCCATTTCCTCAGGGGTTTCATTGTCGGTCTGGATCCATACGGGCACATCATCGCATAAATTTTTGAGACACATGGGGACCTGATCCCATGCTACACCGAGGTTCTTATCAGACCGACGGAATTTCCCCGCCCATCTCCAGACATTACCAAACATTTTTTTGTGCAACTGCTTGATGAACTGCCCATTGAGAATATTCGTTGGTTTTGTCTTGTCTATCCAAGCCAGCGCCTCAACGATGTTGTCTTGCTCCCATCGATTCAGTTCACCATGCGTCGTTATGTGGGTGAGCAGCAAAGCTTCCGCCTCATCCGGATCAATAGGTGTCGCTCCCTCAGGATATTTGAAATCGATCATGATTTGTTCCACAAATTTGAAGGGGGCGTTCGTATGAGTTCATCAACCAAGTCCGATAAGGCCTGCTCGTTCTCTTTTCTGCTGAGTGCTTGATTCTCCAGGCTCATGGTTTGAGAAGCCTGGGCAAGGCGCTGGGCCGCGACTTTTTTCGCCTGACGTGCAACAGTCTCTTCCAGACTTTTGCGTGGCACGAATCCATAGACAAATACGCAATCGAGACACTCTGCAATCCGGCGCATGGTCTTAATGGTGACCGAGCCCGCCAGCTCTTCTTTCTCGATACGCGCCACAGCCTGCTGAGCAACACCGAGTCGATTGGCCAATTGTCTGGCAGTCATCCCCAGTGCATCACGGATAGCCCGAATCCAGCCTTTCCGAGGTGTTGTGGCGTCAAGTAGAGGTCTAAGACATTGGAGCGAAGCATCAAGTTGCTCTCTGATCAATTTCTTCTTGTTCATGATCTCACTTCTTTGAGTTCAGGTGGTTGTACATTCTGCCGAATATCGAGCATTACAACATATATATTGTACACTGGTCAAGAATAAACAATATAAACATTGTATATAATCCCGGGCTTACAATATTTATGTTGTAATTTTGCGTCCCTTTGTCAGTCATCGAACCCACAAACCCCGCAGCTATCGAAGTTTGAATTGAAAATCAGAACTGAGCTATTTGGCTCGTGAAAATCGCAATTTTACTTTCGACCAACTATCTGTAGATAGGAAGCTTTCATCCATATTCTCCAGCATGTTCAAAAACTTGGGCCAAGGGACGGAGAAAGTGAGAATGTGCTGCTTAAATCTGAGCCTTGCTGAAGGGTCTAAGGCCCCCAAAACCGCTTTTGGCTGATCAGATTCCAGTTCGTACATTGGGAAACCAACGATTGAATCACAACCGGTACCAAACGGTACAATCACGCCGTATGGTGTCATTGAGTCAAAATTTGCCAAGCCATGAAGGCCGGCGATAACATCTGGGTTGCCGAAGAAGAAAACCACCTGCGGATCATCCTGCTCTTCAAGTGTATCCCAGCGCTTGAACACGAGGTATTTTGCTGGAGCCTGTTTAGGGGGTCGATGTTCATACATGCTGTCAACATGATCATAGCTTTTCTTAACACGTTCCACATTGCAGATGTAGTTTTTAACATCCTCGGTGACTCGGGTGTCAAAACCAAAGGGCAGGAAGCTCCCGTAACACCCCAGGTTGTCCATATTAAACGCACGGGAGCGCCCTTTCCTTACCGGCGCTATTTGGCTGAAAATACATGTAAACCCTTTGGAATTAGGCTTGGGGACGTCCGGAAACACCACGCCATTTAGCTCATTGGCGTAAAAGCAGGCGATGGGGAGTTCTCTGCCGGGGAAGTGCTTTCCCCATGCCTCCAAAAAGCGTTCTTTGATTTCGATTTTCACGGTATCCTCCATTGTTGTCCATTATTGACTGATTTGCACAATTTTCCGGCAGAATTCTTCCCTCCCGCTTTCTTTCACCGATCAATCTCCGGAATCACCAGATCCAGGCTACCCAGAATGGAAACCGCATCCTGCAGGAGATGCCCCTTCGCCAGTTCTCCGAAAAGGCTCAAGTTGGAAAACCCGGGCGAGCGTAGTTTGACCCGATAGGGATGTCTGTCGCCGTTTGAAATCAGATGGACGCCGATCTTCCCCCGTGCCCCTTCAACAGCAAAATAGACCTCCCCTTTGGGGGGCTTCCAGCGAGGTTTGGGGGCTTTTTTCACAATGTGATCCCCTTTCGGGATCTGGTTAACCGCCTGTTCGATAATTTCCAGGCTTTCCGCCAGTTCAGCCATGCGAACCCGGTACCGGCCCATGGCATCACCTTTCTCATCAACAGATATCTCATAATCAAACCGGTCATATATGGAATAAGGCTCGACTTTTCGAATATCATAGGGCCGGTTGGATCCTCTCAACACCGGACCGGTAGCACCGTATTTTTGGCACATTTCCAGAGAAAGTACCCCTACTCCCTCGCAGCGTTTGCGGAAAATAATGTTGTCCGTCACCAGGTCCCGGTACATGGGAAGCCGTTCTTTCATATATTTCACAAAGACAAGGGTGTCTTTCAGAAATGCATCGGTGACATCGTTCGCCACACCGCCGGGACGAAAAAAACTGTAGGTAAGACGCGATCCCGAAATGGGTTGAAGCAGGTCCAGAATTTTTTCCCGATCCTCAAAAGCGTACATGATGGGGGTAAAAGCCCCCAGATCCAGAATGTAGGCGCCAAACCAGACCAGGTGAGAAGATATGCGGTTTAATTCCCCGGTGATCACCCGAATGAACTCCGCCCGTTCAGGCACTTCAATACCGGCCAACCGTTCCAGCGCTCCCACCCAGGCCCAGTTCCACCCCAGCGGGTTCAGGTAGTCCACACGTCCCATGTTGGGCATGTATTGCACGCAGGTCCTGATCTCCCCCATTTTTTCATGCATCCGGTGGAGATATCCGATGACGGGCGTTGCGCTGACGATGTATTCACCATCCAGGACCAGCACCACCCGAAGCACCCCGTGTGTGGACGGGTGTTGTGGACCCATGTTGATGATGAGGGTTTGTTCGTCGCCTTCGGTCATTGCCCCTCGGGTTTTGATTCTTCGGTTGACGAATCTACTTCTTCAAAAAAAAGAAAGCCAGGGTCCCTTTCCACGATTTCGCCCGGGTCCAACAAATCTTTTAGGGGCGCCCGGTTTTTATCCCCCTTTATCAGGGGATGATCCGTCATATCTTCGGGCAACAGCAGGGGTTTCGGGTCGGGGTGACCGGTGAATTGAATACCGAAAAAATCCGATGTTTCCCTTTCGTGCCATCGGGCGCCGCTGTAAACAGCGCTGATGGAAGGTATTTGAGGATCATCTTGAGGAACGATCACATAAAGGGCCACCCTGTCCGGACTGGAATAGGCGCTTAAATGGTAAACAGCCACGAGTCCATTTTCGCTGTCCAGGCCCGAAATATCTTCCAGGAAAAAATCGGCATTGTAAAGACGCTGGACTGCCCCCGACAGGGATTCAGGAGAGAGGAAAAGGCCCCAGGTGATCCCTGTCTTTTGGAAATTGTGTCGGCACTTGCACAGGATTTCGAGGCCTACCATCCATGCGGACGTCATTTGCCTTCTTCCTCGGGCGCATCCGGCCACCAGCGCCGGCCGCTGATTTTTTTCTGTAGTTCGAACAAACCTTCCAGGAGCGCTTCCGGTCGGGCTGGACATCCGGGAACATAAACATCCACGGGGATTATTTTGTCCACGCCCTCCACCACGGCGTATTGTCCCGAGAATTTGAAAGGGCCTCCCGATATGGCGCAGTTTCCCATGGCAATCACCCACTTGGGTGCCGGCATCTGGTCGTAAAGGCGCTCAATGGCCGGGGCCAGTTTATGGGTCACGGTGCCCGCCACGATCATCAGGTCCGACTGTCGGGGGGATGCGCGAAACACCTCGGCCCCGAAACGGGCCAGGTCGAACCTTGCCATACCCGCGGCCATCATCTCAATGGCGCAGCAAGCCAGCCCGAAGGTCATGGGCCACAAGGACATGGACCGGCACACGTCTTTCAGCTTTTCAGCCAATTCAAATCGAATAATGGGCGGGGCCCAGGATCCCGACCCTTCCGTTACGCCAGTTCTAGTTAGGAAATGGGTTTCCTGGGCCACTTGAAGACTCCTTTTGCATGAAAAAACAGAACTGCCAGCGCCAGCACCAGGAGAAAAACAAACACCTTGAAGAAAGCGGAAAACCCCGTCGTCTGAGAATAGAAAAGGGCCACGGGGAAGAGGTAAAGCACATCCACCTCAAAGGCCAGAAAGATCAGGGCATAGATATAATAGTTAAGATGAAACTGGATCCGGGCCCCGGCAAGAGGAAGCATGCCACATTCATAGGACATGCCCATTTGTTTGTCCCTTGCTCGGGGAGATAGAAAAAAAGCGCCGGTCAGAGCGCCTGCGGCCATGAGAAAACCCACGAGAAAGAAAAGCAGGATCGATATGTGTAACCAGTTAAAAACCATTTTAACGTTCCAAAGCTTGACCTTTTTAAGCACCGCATCATATCAAGATCAGTGATGCTTGCAAAGAATAATTTTTTGCCGAAAGAAAGGGGAACCAATGATTTCTTCCATTTTGAATTTTTCTGGTTGACACCATCGGGAAGGATACTCTAATCTTTTTGCTTAATCATGAATCCTGGGAAGTCCGGCATCTCCGTTTCAAGACGCTGTCCGGCTGTACGGGGGATCACCTGTTTTATGGGTATCTTGTCTGCGTTGCTCCTTGTCATGGGCCTTGTCCTGGTTGCCTGGATCGGAGTCCAGGGGTT
>JAERTK010000342.1 GCA_016844935.1 Desulfobacteraceae bacterium
TCTCTGTACCGTCTGTGTGCTCTGTGAGAGATCAGAATCCAGTTAATCCCGTTAATCCTGCCTGCCCTGTTGAACCGGAGTCCCTTCCAGGGTGTTCAACCGGGGTCTAAAAAACAGTGTCATCCATGAAATCCGTGTCTAAAAATTGAGGTTATTTACTTATTGATGGACGTCCCTTATGTTGCGAGTTCTCCTAACTTGCTAATTTTAAATGTATTTTGTGGTTTTACCAAAGGGATGGTGAAATTTATGCAATATCAGCATGTTATCTTGCATTATAAGTTTGTTAGCGAAAAGCCCGCAACATAATAATGAACAAAAAATGGAGATGATCGTATCGGGGGACCGATTACTTATTCAGATAAGCGGGTGCTGGTTTCGACCGGGCAGACGCTCAATAGAGGTTGTCTGTACTGCCTATAGCGTATCCAGCCAGGCCAAGGTCTCTTCTTTTGCTTCCCAATCGATGAGAGCCTCTACTTTCTTGTCAAAGGCGATCCTGGAAGCGGCAAATTCGATAAAGGTTTTCTGTAAATCTGCTTTAGCGTGCAGGTCCAAGCGTAAATAGCCCATGGTTGTTTCGAGCTTTTCATGGCCAAGTCGGTTTTTGATCTCGGTGAGGTCTTTGCCCCGGGCTAACATGTTCATTGCACATGAGTGGCGAAAACTGTGTACGGGGCTTAGGGTTTTGAGCCGTTTTTCGGGCAATGCCATAGCGAGGTACTTTTTGCACATTCGATGGATGCCGTGTCGAGTCAAAGCTTGGCCGCGCTGATTGATAAATAGACTGTTTTGGTAAAGGGGCCTGGGAGTTGTGCGATACCTGTCGAGGTAAAGGGTTATCAGTTCCACGGTCTTTGGCAGGAGCCTGATTTGGCGATATCGGTTTCCCTTGCCTAAGATGGCGAGCGTGTTGTGGTCCGGGTCAAAATAGTCGAGTTTCAAGGCAGCGATTTCGCCTGCCCTGGCCCCTGAGTCAGGCAGGAGATGAAGGATGGCGTAATCCCGAAACCCTCCCGGCTGTTTCAGGTCGACCGATTGAAAGACCTTGAGGATTTCGTCTGGGGTGAGATATCCGATGAGTTTTTTCTGTGCGCGTTTCTGAGGGATGTTCCGGATGGCCTGTGCGACGTTTTTCTGATCGGGATATATGAGGGCGATCATTTTGGCGAAAGATTTGATGGCGGCCAGGCGTTGATTTCGAGTCCTGGGGCTGTTGAGTCTCTGATCTTCGATATGGTTCAGGAATGCGACGATTGCGTCAAATGAAAGGTGTTCAACCTGAAGATGTTGGATCGGGACATGATGATACGTTGCTGCAAAGGGAAGGAGAAGGGTAAAGGCATCCCGGTAGGAAGCGATGGTTTGGTGGCCGGCCCCTTTGAGATGGGGCAGATAGTGGTCAAAGAACTGGTGGATGGCGTCTAAGAGGTTCATATATCGTGGAGCGCCTTTATGCTGAAGTCGAGGAGTTGCTGCCGCTGCTTTGCATCGGTGAACTTGAGATAGACAGCCGTATAACGATATTTCCGGTGGCCCATATAGGCAGAAAGAATGGGCAGGGCGGCTTGGGGGTCCTCTTCCCGGGACCGGATGCGGTTTAGCGTGTTGACGGCGAAGGAATGCCTCAGGCTGTGTGGTGTGGGAGCGCCAAAGACCGTGTTTCCAATCACGCGTCTTTGGCATTTGAGGCAGATATCGTCCAGTGCCTGATGGAATGCGGCATATATGCGGTGTTCGAGCAATTGTCCACCCTTTGGGGCCGGCAGGAGCCACTGGCTTTCCTTTTGAAGCGTTTCTTTTACGGCCAGGTAATTGTTGAGATGCTGAATAACGGTGGAAGAGAGGGCGATGAGCCGGTCTTTCCTGAACTTGGTTTTTTCGATATAGAGGGTGCCGTCGTCTTTGCGGTAGTGGTGATTTTTCAACCGGAGGGGTTCGGAGAGTCTCATGCCACATTCGGCAAGTAGAAAGATTGCGGTGTAAACGGTCAGATCGTTTAGAAAGTGTTTGGGATTCTGTCTTATATTTCGGTGGATAGCGGCGAGCATGCGTTTTGTCTGTGAAGGAGAAAAGATAAAGGGGACAAAAGCGTTTTCCCTCTGGAGGGGAAAATCCCTGAGGGGGTTATCCTCCAGCATCTGGATTCGGATGAGATAGTCAAAGAAACCCCGTGCGGCAATGATGATGGCGTTTATGGATCGGGGCTCGAGTTTCAAAGATCTTTTGAAACCCATAAAATCGAGAGGGTTGAGCTGGTGTATGCTGAAACCCGTTTCCTTCATAAAACGATCGAAGGGCCGCAACATGCTTCTGAAGTGCTTATCTGAAAACCCGAGATTTCTGCGATAAGCCACGTATGCCTCTAATTGCTCTGCGATGCCGCTTTTAAAGGGTTTCATCAAAGAGCCCCTTTCGCATCAGTTGGGTGTGGACATGGATATAGCGCTGTGTGGTCTGGATGCGGTCATGTCCCAGCATCTCTTTGAGCTGGAAAATGGAAGCCCCTGCCTCCAGCAGATTCTGAGCGTAGGTATGTCTGAGACAGTAGGCGGATTCGGATATACCTGCCTTGTGAAGACAGGCCGAGATGTCATGGCTGACCGTATAGTAGGAAATGGGCCGATAGGGGGCCGTCAAGGTCACAAAGAGGGCTCTGTGTTTGACTTGAGGTCGTGCGTGGGTCACATAGACGACAATGGCCTTGATGACGTCATCTGGCAAAGGGAGACGCAACGGAACGGTATTTTTTCGATCAGGGAGCCGGATTTTCTTTTGGGCAAACGAGATGTCCTTCAAAGATATCAGACTGATCTCCTTGGGTCTGAGACCGAGTGTGTATGCCAGATAGATCATGGCATTGCAGCGGATATCGCTCGGTTTTTCCCAACAGAGACTGGAGAAGATATGTTCAACTTCCTCCGGACGGAGGAACCTTGGGGGTTTGGCCTGAGCATAGAAAGGAGGACCTGTCAAGAAGGCTGAGAGGTCCCTTTGAAGGATGCTTCTTTGGTAGTACAGGTATTGCAGGAGACCTCGCAGACACCCCCTGTGAGTGCGCTGAGATTTGGGACTGTATCCGGTGTTGTAATGATTGAGGAACGTATCGATTTGATCGATGGTGAGGGTTGAGAGATGGTCGGTGTTCAGGTATTGATGGAAGCCCAGTAAGATGTTCCGGCAGGTACGGATCATGCCCTGGGTTACGTTGCGGGTGTTTTCGTAATGGGTCAGATATTCTTCATAGATGCCGGGTAATGCCTCACGGGGATTTTTCACTGGCTCATCGAGTTGATCGTTTTCATATAGATAGCGTGCCAGCCCTCTTAGCGGGGTCAGTTTGACCGATTTAAGCCTCGATTCGGATTCAAATGCCTTGAGGGTCTCGTATGTGAACAGGTCACTCAGAACCATGTTGGAACCGTTGGCAAACGCGACCCAGTGTTTCAGTATCCATTGATATAACTCGATGGTGTGTGGGCTGTACTGTTCGGAAGCCATCCATTGCAGATACGCATCGACTGTTAGGGACAGGTCATCTATGGCTTGGCGTTTCATTTGGGTGCCTCCCGGGAAACCAAAGGGTTGAATCCTGCCCCCTGTTTAAGCTTTTGCCGGTACGCTTTGAGGGTATTGATGGTTTCGACGAAAGAGGTGTTTTCGCATGTCATAACCATATCAATAGTGTTGAAGTTTTTTTCACAGCGAAAGCATCTTGCCAGATTGGTTTTTGGATTTGTGGCCGTTTGAAACTCACCGCAAAGCGGGCAGAGAAAGCGGAAATGGCCCTCACTGAGCTTGGCTGGCATTTTCAGGCGGTACTCTATCAAGGCATTGATGGGGATGTAATTGCGCAACTCAAACAGCTCGTTTTGGGTAAATCGTTTCATGGTTCTCCTCCTTGTTTAGGGTTAAGCGGCAAAAAACCGCTGTCGGAGGCCCATGAATAATGCATTGAAAACGGTACGCAAAACAAAACTCTGTATAAAATTTCTCAAAAATGGCTCTGATGGGGGTATGGTCGAATCGGTCAACGCAAAATGAACAGGAACAATAGATAAAGCTGACAGGATTTGAGAAAAAAAGGAGGGAACTGCCTTCAGAAATTCTGATGAGGGCAAGACTATACCTTGGCCAATCGGGATTGAGACGGCGTGCCGAAGAGAAACAACTTTGTTGTATGACTGTATCGGTAGAGCAAAGCGTGAAGCAGGGGCCTCCATTTTGTTTCAGGGGCTATGCCGAAAACCACAAAATAGTCTGCAAACTCCTGCCACGTTACCCCTGTTCCGGAAATCTGAATGCAACCCAGATCGTAGACGCGCATCAGTTCCGCATGGCTACGCCGGAGCCCGGTCACAACTATCATCAGCCAACAAATTACGAGCCACGCAGTGACGTTGCTCTCCGGGTCTACAGATGCCTCTGCACCGCAGAAACCCGTTTGACCCATCCGCCGGCAGGAAACACCCAAAAAGAGCGTCCCGATGACTGCGTTAACAGTGTACTGAAAATAGGGAATTAACTGGATAGGCAACAAAGAAAAGGTGCTTCTACGCGTTTGACACAGAAACCGAGCGATGGGAACCGGGTCTTTCATAAATTCCGGGAACAGATCAATAGCGTACCGCCAGTAATCTTCAATTTCCTTATAACAATCAAGATTACCACAGATGGGACATGCGGGACCGATATAATCAAAAAAATCAATCCGACCTAAAGAGAAAGCCTTTTTGTATTCCCAAATGGTTTCAAAGTTGTTAACGTAGGGGAACTGAATTTTTCGGCCGCCTTGCCCACAAGGAGGCAGGGTCCAGGGCTTCCTCAAACCGTTTGGCCTGCATCCTTGTAGGGCTTGGTTGTTTTATCGAGGTTAATTCCTTTCCTCTCTATTTCAGCCATCCCTATACCATCGGTTCATAGATCTTGTAAAGATACCCTAAAAAAAGCTATATTGTAGTGAGATTATCAACAACTGGGCGGGATAAGGCGGGGTACGGATTTATCAATCCTTGGGCGGGGTAGGCAGGGTACCGACCCGCACCACCTCTCTCCAAACACACAACATAATCAGACACGCAACATAACGTCCCGCTTCCCCACGTTTAAAAAGTTACAAAGCTTATGTTAAAAGAGTTATCCATAAGTGAGTGGCAACGATTAAAATATAGGGGTATGCC